>JAJUGB010000016.1 GCA_029268595.1 Alcaligenaceae bacterium
ACTTACGGCAATCTGGAGCGGCGCCGCTGGCGAAGCTGCGCCCCCGGGGTTGGGAATATTCAGCGTGAACGCAGCACCACTTTGAAGCGCACCGTTTCCGTCGAATGTCATTTGATGCGGGGTATTCACGTCATGGAGCAGGTTTCCGTTCAGGGTGTAATACACATCCCAGTTACTTACACCAGTTGCAGAATCACCTTCACGTTTGACGAAATACTGTGTCAACTGATGTGCGTTTCCTAGCGAGTCGTAAACCGACAGCGGCAAGGAATGGGTGAAGGAGTCGGGGTCGTTGACGTCAAATGGAGTCCCGGTCACGGCGGCGACGTATGGCACATTGGCCCCGCCAGTGGGAAAGGCGGTCGCCGGGTCACCACTCGCATCTGTAATGGTCACCGAACCGTCCGCCGCCACGTCAACCTCATACCCTTCACTCTCATAAGTGTTGGCAACGGGCTGCAGGCCAGCACCCGTCGTTTGCCCTTGATCATCGGTCCACTCGACGCTCCCATCGGCCCCAATTCTGTAGTAATACGGTTGCGGGCCGGTGCCACTTAAATCATCCAACATAACGGTCCCGATACTCTCCTGGGATCCAGGCGAAATGACATCCGCGTTAGCGTTCAGGTTTGTCTCAACCGTAACCCGTTCAGTAGCCTGGGGGTTGATGTTACCGACAGGAACCTTCAACGGCACAAGATCGGTTCCAGTCACTCCATACCCGGTCAAACGCTGCCCTTGCGCGTTAACAATGTAGTTGTCTTTATCATTGAAGAACTGGCCGTTCCGGGTATAGAGTATATTTCCACTTGGGTCTTGCACGCGGAACAAACCCTTGGCCCCGTCAATCGCCATATCAAACTGGCCGCCCGTGCTGCTGATATTGCCAACGGTAAACCGCTGATTGATCGCAGCCACCTGCACGCCGAGACCGACTTTGGTATTGGCATACACATCGCCAAAACTGACCGTCGACGACTTGAACCCTACTGTGCCGGAGTTGGCGACGTTATTTCCGATGACGTCCAGCTGTTGCGATGCGGCGTTCAATCCGCTTAAGCCTTGACCGAAACCCATGATTTACCTCGTTATCTGTGAATCTGATTTAAATGAAGCGGCGGCCTACCTGGCCAGCCCGTGGTGGCACTGCCTGCTACATAATCTTGCGGATATCGAATAGCGAGTATTTGCCCGCGAGTCCCATATCCAGTTGAAGTCCTTTGGATGAATAGGCAACGCTTCCGACTTTGCCGGATGTCAGCGGATCGGCAGCGACACGGTTGCCGTCCGCATCGGTGGCATGAACTTTGACCGTATAGGCGCCATCGGCCAACTGCATGCCGTCATTGTCTTTGCCGTCACAGTCCAGCGTGTAAACACCGGCCGGTTGGGGGCCCATTTCGATTTGGCGCACAGCCTTGCCGCTGCCGTCCATGATGGTGACGACAACTTGGTTGGCCGGCGAGATGAGGTCGACACCATAGGGAGTCGCCACCTTGTTAGTGACGCCATCAACCGTATTGCTACCCAACGCAATCTTTTCGCCGGGCACCAGCACCTGCTTGCCAATAAGGCTGGCCGCCTGCATGGACTGCGACATATCGAGCTGACCCGACAGGGCCAGCAAGGTGGTGTTCAGCTGATTGATGCCGTTGACCGTGGACAGCTGCGCAATCTGGGACGTCACTTGCGCGTTATCCATGGGGTTGAGCGGGTCCTGGTTACGCAGCTGCGTAACGAGCAAAGTCAGGAACTGGTCCTGGGTGCCGGACATGAGGTCCTTGCTGGAGCTGACGTGGGCCAGCGCAGAGGCGGTGTTATTGACGGAACTGACGTTGGACACGTAGAACTCCCTTAGTCCGCGTTACTGTCCGATGGACAGGGTGCGGCTGATTAGGCTCTTGGCCGTATTGATGACTTCCACGTTGGCCTGATATGACCGGGAGGCCGAAATCATGTTGACGGTTTCGGCAACCACGTCGACATTGGGCATGGTCACATAACCGTCGGCGTTGGCCAATGGATTATGAGGGTCGTACTCCATGCGATGTGGCGCGGCGCTTTCTACTACGCTGGCCACTTGCACCCCGCCCACAGGCTGAATATGGTTGCGTCCAGGCCCGGGCAGGGTTTGAAACACAACCTGGCGCGCCTTGTAGGGCTGGCCGTCCGGACCCACCGCGCTATTCGCGTTGGCGATATTGCTGGCAGTGACGTTCATGCGCTGAGACTGCGCAGTAAGCGCCGAGCCGGCTATCTGGAAAATACTTAACGTGGACATGCGGTTTCCTTTTGCGGTTATTGCGACAACGCTGCCATCATGGTTTTAATGCGCTGCGACACGATTTGCAGTTCGGCCTGATAATGCAGACTGTTATCTGCAAACTGCACGCGCTCTACATCCATATCCACCGTGTTGCCGTCAAGGCTCGGCTGCAACGGCTGTCTATACATGAGCTCGGCAGGCCCAGGCGTGACAGCCGCCGCGGGAATGTGTCTGGGCGAAGTCAAAGTCAGATGCGTCTCGGACAAACGCATCCGCTCACCCATGACGTTATCCAGCGCCTTACGGAAATCAAAGTCGCGTGCCTTGTAATTGGGGGTGTCTGCGTTGGCAATATTCGAGGCCAGCACTTCTTGGCGCTGCTGCCGCAACTGAAGGGCAGTCTGAAAAAACCCCAGGTCTTGTCCTATCGGATCGCTCATAGCCACTAGTAGTCAGGTTAAAAAGGCAGCAGGTTCTACTACGTTTCGAAACGTGCGCCACTTTTTGATACATGGCATAGTACCGGCGCCACGTCCAGCACAAAGAAGGAAATAAGGCGTGATTTGTCGCCCAATTCCTGCCTTGCCCCTCACAGTTGATCTTTACAATCTCTTCATGTTCAGAGCGCTTGCTTCCACCCTGCTTTTCACTGGCCTGGCCCTGTCCGCCCCGGCGGGATTCGCGCAGTCGGATTCAAGCCTTATGGCGCAAATCGAAGACTTCCTGCATGGCCAGGCAGCTCATTACCCCGCCGCACTGCAAGTCAATATCGAACCGCCCCAACTGCAGAACCAGGCAGCGTGCGAGGATTACCAGGTATTTCTGCCAAACAGCGCCAAATTAAGGCCACGCATGAGCGTAGGCATCCGGTGTCAGGCGCCTACGCCTTGGGTAAGCTACACGCAGGTCAATCTATCTCTGCCTGGGGTCTATTACGTCGCCGCCCGCACGATCAATCGGGACGAGGTCGTCGACCAGGATGACATTCTGGAACGTGAAGCCGATTTGTTGCGTTTGCCGCCGGGCGCCATCTACGATGCGGATCGGGTCTTGGGCAGTATTGCAACACAACGCATTAGTGCAGGATCGCCTTTGCGAACCAGTGCTCTGCGTGGCCCGGACTCCATTCAGCGGGGTCAGGCAGTGCGTCTGGAAGCCCGCGGGGTTGGGTTTGTGGCAACAAGCGATGGCAAAGCGTTGGAAGACGGGGAGCCGGGCATGCAGATTCAAGTGCGCGCCGCATCAGGACAGACAGTCAGCGGCACCGTAGTAAACAGTCAGACTGTCGTCGTCCTCATGTAGTTTGCCGATGGCTGGGCCATTCACCTGACACTGGGTAAGAAGACGTAAAACCGGCCAATTGGCCCTAAAGACTTATTGACCTCAACCGTTACCACCTATACTGTTTTCGCATACGACACTGCTTTATCCGGAGTTCGTCTTGAAAGTCTCTTCGTCCGTTAATAATCCGTTCGTGAATTCCGTCAATGGCGGCCGTACTGCTGCCGCACCTTCGACGGGCGGCTCGGCGTCGGGCAAGAGCGCAGTCGATCTCAGCCCGGCGGCAAGGCACTTGGCCAGCTTGCAAAACGGCGACAACGACATCGACATGCAGCGCGTTCAACAGGTACGCGATGCCATTGCAGCCGGTCAGCTCAAGGTCGATGCCAGCCGCATTGCCGATTCGCTGCTGGCCAGTGTGCGCGAACTGCTCAAATAACCCGAATAAACCGCATCCATAGCATGGCCATCTCTCCCTCCGCCGTATTGCAATGCGTAGAGCATGAATCCGAGGTAATGCAAGCGTTTATCGTGGCGCTTGAATCCGAAGCGGAGGTCCTCTCGCAAGGCCAACTGGACGACGAACTCAATGCTTGCACGGCTGAAAAAAATCGCTGTGCCGAAGAGCTCACCCGCGCGGCTGAGCATCGCGACCAGTTACTGCAAGCAGCCGGCTTCAAAGCAGGCAAGGAAGGCATGGACGCGGCAGCAGCTGAAGATGCCGCTCTTGAGGAAGCCTGGAAGCAGTTACTCGAACTGGTCGCCCAAGCCAGCGAGCTAAACCGAGCAAACGGCGCGTTAATCGAGCGCCTGCTAAAACAGAACAACGAGGCGCTGCACACGCTTCGTGCCTTGGCGGGCGGTAGTAATTTGTACGACGCCACCGGTCGAGCCAGTCAGGTCGGTTCCAGCCGAACCAGTATCCGCGCTGGCTAGAACACCTTCAGCGGCCACCTTACAGCATTTCCTTAAGCGCAAACAATCGCGCCAATGAAGCGGGAACAGTGCGCCCCGCCAACTGCCGTTTACCGGATAACGCTTGCATGACATCGCGCACAGAGTGTGCGGCTGGCGCCTGCATGACCTGCCACGCCGCAACACCTGCTTGCATGCTGGCGGCCGCTCGGGCCCTCGAGCCCGTATGAGAAGCGGCCGCCACCAATTGCTGCCAGAGAGCCGCTGAGAAACGCCAGGCCGTCTTCAGCTCTGATTGAGTCAGCAGCCATGCCGCCATTGCATCAACATGGCTGATTGAATGCGGCACGGTATTGGCCAGCCCAAGTAGCGTCTTCACAGTTTCACCAGACTGACGGTCCACAATCTTGACGCTAATCATCTGCAGCGCTAATGACTCCGCATGGCGACTGACATGTTCGACCGTCGTCCCTGCCACCCATAGGGAGACGCCTTGGACATCGCGTCCTTGCAAAAGCGTCAGCCCTGGAAGGTTTGTCGATTCCATGGGGCGATGGACCAAGGTCTTGGCCACGGCTCCAACTGTCGTCGCGCATTCGTCCACAAAGATTCGCGTTCTTCCGGCGCACGGCGCCAGCCACGCCAACTCTTGATTAGCAAGATCGCGCCAAAGCGGCGCGTGGGATACATCAAGAAGATGAACCACCGGCAGTACCGCCTGTGCTTGAACCCAACGAATTTGCCCTTTGATTGTCTCTTGCCGGCTACATTCATCTTGTCCGGCCTGCCCGTCCGAGCTTAGCCAGCCGTCGGACAGTTGCAGTTGATGCCAGGGAGCAGATAAAGGCTGGCCCTGGGCCGTAAGCAGGACCGTAGAGCGCAAGCGCCCCTGACCCTTTGAACCGAGGGATGTCCCGTCATAGGCCGCCAGCATGACTTCGCCCCCTTGTCGCAGGACCTCGCTTTGTGCCTGACTAAACTCCTGGTGTGCCGGGCGGTCAACGCCTTCGTTGGAAACAGGAGCAACGCCCTCACCCAGCAATGCCACTTGTCGCCACAAGGAGTAAGCTAGGCTGCAGGCGGTATCGGTATCAATCCAGTGGCTGGCCTCTTCCAGACGGCGGACATCCAAGGCGGCTCCGTTCGAGCCGGTGGCAAGCAAGTGCGGCAAAATCCGGTTGCGTCGCAGCGCGGCATCGCGGGCCGCGGCTTCCTGCTCGGCATCCCTGGCCGACGTCACGAGAGCCGCGAGATCGGCTTCAGTGGGCACGTATAGCGCAGAAGCTGAAGGACCGGGCATCAATGCCTGATCGACCAACGCGGCGGCGGTCAGTACTTGGAGATCTTGCGGCACTTTCTGGCCGGTGGAAACGTAGTGAATGGGCAGCTTGTAGCGGACGGCGGTATCCAGGGCCGCGCCCAAACGACTCGCTTCGTCCACCTTACTGATAATGCAGCCACGCAAAGGGGTGCCGCCGTCGCTCGTGTACTTTCTGGCCACTTCATCGAGAGTGTCGCCATGACTGGCCGCATTCAGGACAAGCAGGCGACTCACAGGGCGCGCGCTCCGTGCCAGCATGGCGGCTTGTTCAACGACATAGCGATCACGCTGACTGATCCCGACGTTATCAATCAAGACCAGATGGGAGGGGGCGATGCTCCGCATGACTCGGCTCAGTTCCAGCGCATCTTGCGCCACATGCACCGGGATCTGCATCATCTGACCGTAGATCTTCAACTGATCGTCAGCACCAATACGATACGTGTCAGTAGTGATCAACGCGACCCGATCAGCGCCAAATCGTTTGACGCAACGTGCGGCCAGTTTAGCGACCGTCGTCGTCTTGCCCACACCGGTCGGCCCCACTAAAGCGACTGTGGCGCCGGGACGCCACAGCTCTGACTCGTCGGGGGCGACGGGAAGATGCTTGATAAGCTCGTTACGGGCCCATTGAAAGGCCGCTTTCTCATTGAGGTGATCCGGCAATTGTTTGAGCATGGCGCGGACCAATGCCGTGCTGAAGCCGAAACCCAATAGTGTGTGAAAGAGTGACACCGCCTGGGGCGCGCGTCGCAGCTGCGAACCCCAAAGAAGCTCGTCAATCCGGCTCTCCAATGCGCCGCGCATGGAACCGAGGGCCGACATCACATCTGCATCTGGACCGGTAACCGGTGGCATGACGGACGGAGCGGTCATGCGTTCACGAGGCGCTTCAATATTTGCGTCTGTGCCCGATGTTGAAGCCTGGGAGTGTGGGTAAGAAGAACGTGGGACGAAGCCCGTTGAAGCGGGCTGAGTCGGGGCGGCCGCGACGGGAGTAGTTCCGGGCACGCGATGTTGAGGGGCTATGGGCGCCCTCACCCCTTGCATCGGCGCTTGAGCCGGCGTTGCCGAGTGACTGCCAGCCATAGTTTGTGCGGTTGCTATACCCGAGGTACTCACGGACGCCGGAGATGCGGTTGCTATACCCGAGGTACTCATGGACGCCGAAGATGCGGTTGCCGCTTCACGCGCCATATGGGCGGACAGCGCTTTGGTTTCCGCTTCGTTCAGCGATGTCTGGTCTGTGGCCAGAATCTCCACGCCCCCGTTCACCCGACGGTTCGAGACGATGAGTGCCTCGGCGCCAAGCGCCATCCTGACCTGCCGCATTGCTTCACGACTGGTCGCACCAAAAAAGCGACTTATGTTCACGCGTTACTCCCGCCGATGACGCTGGTTATGCGCAAAATGCGTTCATCGGGTATTTCAAGATTCGACAAGACGCCCATTTGAGGCAAGTGGTGGCGTAAGAATCGCGACAGTGACAGTCGCAATATTGGCGGGACGACGAGTACGGGCGGATCGCCATTGTTCTCTTGTATTTGAACAGCCTGCTCGGCTTCGGCCAACAGGTTCTGCGCCAAGCCGGGCTCCAGGGCGCCACTGGTGGTCATGGCCTGAGTCAGTACACGTTCAAGCTTTGGATCGAGCCCAATTACGCGCAACTCACCATCACCCGGGAACCACTGCTGAGTTATCGCACGACCCAATGCCGCCCGGGTTAGTGTCAGGAGCTCGCCGGCATCGGGGCCGGTGTTATTTGGATTAAGAGCGGCAAGCCTTGGCGCGTGTTCGGCGATGGTTTCAATGATGGTGCGCATATCGCGTATCGGCACCTCTTCGTCAAGAAGACCGCGCAACAGCTTCTGCACCAGCGTCAGGCTGACGGTCTTGGGTACCAGGTCTTCCACCAGCTTCGGCGCCTCTTTGCCCACATGATCAAGCAGTTGCTGCACTTCCTGCCGACCCAATAGACTTGCCCCATGCCGATGCATGAGGTGGTTAAGATGGGTGGCAATGACGGTGCCCGCATCAACCACGGTATACCCGGCAATCTGTGCTTGCTCGCGCAGCGACACATCGATCCAGACCGCAGGCAGGCCGAAGGCTGGGTCCGTCGTGACATTACCCGGCAGGTTCATGGCCACTTCGCCCGGGTTGATCGCCATCCACTGATCCACCATGGCAATGCCGCGGCCCACTTCCACGCCGGAAAGTAAGATACGGTACTCATTGGGCTTGAGCTCGAGGTTGTCCCGTATATGAACGACCGGAGGCAAAAAACCTACATCCTGCGCAAACTTCTTGCGCAAGCTGCGAATGCGATGAAGAAGTTCGCCATTCTGGGCGTGGTCCACGAGAGTGATGAGACGGTACCCCACCTCGAGACCCAATGGGTCCACCAGCGCCACATCGTCCCAGCTGGCTTCTGCCGCCGCGGCTTCAACCACCGCCTGCTGCTTGATGGGCTCTTGGGCCTTTTCGGCCTCTTCCTGCACTTGTTTTTTGCGCAGCAACCAGCCCCCTCCCGCCAAGATGGCGGCCAGTAGCAAGAAGGCAAAGTGCGGCATATTGGGTATTAAACCCATGAGGCCCAGGATGCCGGCGGTGATGAACATGACGTTGGGGTTGGAAAACAGCTGCCCCATCATCTGTTGACCGACGTCTTCATCGGTTGCCACTCGAGACACCACGACGCCCGCAGCTGTCGAAATGACGAGCGCCGGGATCTGGGCCACCAGGCCGTCACCAATCGTGAGCAAGGTGTACACGCGACCCGCTTCGCCAAAACTCAGTCCATGCTGAGCCACACCGACTATCAGCCCGCCGATCACGTTGATCACCATAATAAGCAGACCCGCCACGGCATCCCCGCGCACAAACTTGCTGGCGCCGTCCATGGACCCGTAGAACTCCGCTTCTTGCGCGACCTCACTGCGCCGCCGCCGCGCGTCCTCTTCACCGATCAAGCCTGCATTCAAGTCGGCGTCAATAGCCATCTGCTTACCGGGCATGGCATCGAGGGTGAACCGGGCTCCGACCTCGGCAATACGACCTGCACCCTTGGTAATCACGATGAAGTTGATGATTACCAAGATGATGAACACCACAATACCAACCGCAAAGTTTCCGCCAACCAGGAAATGGCCGAAGGCTTCAATGACCTGTCCGGCGGCATCTGGCCCTTTATGGCCGTTCATGAGCACGACGCGAGTCGAAGCAACGTTCAAGGCCAGACGCAACAGCGTGGCAAACAACAGGACGGCAGGAAAGGCGGCGAAGTCGAGAGGCTTCTTGGTGAACATGGCCACCAACAAAATCATCACCGCCAACGAGATATTGAAGGTGAACAGCAGATCAAGAATGACCGGCGGGAGCGGCAGAATCATCATGGACAAGACCATGATGATTAACACCGGTCCAGCCATTAACCGCATGTGCTGGCCGCCGTTTTGCTTCAGAATCGAAAGAATGGAGTTCATGCTTAAGCGGGAATCGTCCCGTTGGCGCCCGCAGGATCTAAGCCGGGCGGTATGTTTAATTCAGTGGGCGGCAGCGGCTGAGCACCGACGCCTGCTTCCCAACTGCGTAGCTGATACACCCAGGCCAGCACCTCGGCTACTGCGGTATATAGGGCGGTCGGAATTTCTTGGCCCAGCTCCACGTGGTGGTGCAAGGCGCGAGCTAGGGGCGGCGCGCTAAGCAGAGGCACTTTGTGCTCGACCGCCAGTTCTCGTATCTTGGCCGCAATAAGCCCAGAACCCTTGGCGATGACTTTGGGCGCACCGCCCTCTTCCTCGGCGTAGCGCAGCGCTACGGAATAATGAGTCGGGTTCGTCACCACCACGTCGGCGCCAGGTACTTCGCTCATCATGCGCCGGCGCGCCATCGCGCGCTGTTGCTGCCGTATCCGTCCCTTCACGTGCGGATCGCCATCGCTTTCTTTGTGCTCTTGCTTGACGTCCTCGCGCGACATGCGCAGTTTCTTGTAGTGACTGAACAACTGCCACGGCACATCGATGGCTACCACCAGCAGCAAGGCCGCAACTATCAGCGCGCAACACAAGGCCACCAAGCGCATCCCAGCCGTCAAGGCATCGGTGGGCGTGGCGTGCATTAAACCGATCATCTCGAGTCGATAATTCCAGATGACCACCGCGCCTATACCACCGATGACGCCCGCCTTGGCCAAGGTTTTCAGCAGCTCAACCAGAGTCTGGGCCGAAAACATCCGCGTAAAACCCTTTAAGGGGTTCAGGCGTTCGAATTTGGGCTCGAGCGATTTGGTGGTGAACAGCAGGCCGCCCAGGGCCACCGAGGAGAGGATGGCGATGACGACCAGCAGGCCGAAAACCGGCATCAGGCTGCGTAGTGCCTGAAATGCTTCTTCTATTGCGAGGGTGGTCATGACCTGGGTATCACGCGCGACCCGAGGATCAAACCATAGACTGGCACGCAGAATATCGGTCAGCGTTTCGTATAGATGGGCGCCCGAAAACCACAAGCCGGCCACGCCGGCCGCCAAGAGCATGAACGTATTGAGCTCGCGCGAACGCGCCACCTGCCCCTCTTCCCGCGCCTTTTCCAGGCGCCGAGGGGTGGCGGCTTCAGTTTTTTCGAGATCGCTTTCGTCTGCCATGCAAGCGTCAGCCGGTTCTTTCCATGATGTTGGATGATTCTAGAGAATCGGCTGACGAATGATCGGGGAAGCAAGGCCAGGAATCCCCGCTTAATTGAGGCAAAGAAATTGTATGGAATCAATGCCTTGAAAACGCCCGCCCGGGCGCTGGCGGCGCTTAAAAGCCCAGACTGGCCAAAAGGTCGTCCACCTGGTCCTGGCTCGTGACCACGTCGGGCTTGCCCTCGGCGTTGACTTGCGGACCGTTCAGCAGTGAATGGGCCTCTTCGCGCTTACCCTGGGGCGCGTTATCGATGAGCACTTGGACTAGTTCGGTTTCGATGGCCCCGATGACTCCGAGCATGCGCTTGATGACTTGGCCGGTCAAATCTTGGAAATCCTGCGCCATGATGATTTCCATGATGTTGCTTTGCGAGCGCTGGGTTTTCTCCGGGACGGTCTTGAGCAAGGCGCGGGTGTCGTCGACCAGTTCACGAGCTTCGCTAAGCTCCACGGGGCGATCGAACCACTCTTGCCAACGTGCGTCCAGCGCTTTGGCCTCGCGCTGCATGTCTTCTTGCAAGGGTTGAAGTTCCTCAGCGGCATTCAGCACACGGTTGGCCGCCTGCTCTGTCATGCGCGCCACATAATCGAGGCGATCGCGCGCGTCGGGGATCGCTTCGGCCGCCTCTTTAATAGCATGATCCAAACCCAGTTCACGCATGCTTTCACGCAGCATGCGCGTCAGCTGAGCGATTCTGAGTATGAGGTCTTCCGGAGGGTTCATGCCGCCCGCAGGCTGGTCAATGGTGCTGTCCATGATGCGTCCTCTTAGCCCAACTTCTCAAAGATTTTGTTCAGTTTTTCTTCCAGGGTGGCCGCTGTGAACGGCTTGACCACATAACCATTGGCCCCGGCCTGCGCTGCCGCGATGATGTTTTCTTTCTTGGCTTCCGCCGTCACCATCAGCACAGGCAATTTGGCCAGATTGGGGTCCGCCCGGATGGCCTGAAGCATCTGCAAGCCGTCCATATTGGGCATATTCCAGTCCGAAACCACGAAATCAAAGTTGTTGTTGCGCAGTTTCTCCAGACCCATGGCGCCGTCTTCCGCCTCATCGACGTTTTCAAAACCAAGGTCTTTCAGCAGATTCTTGATAATGCGTCGCATGGTCGGAAAGTCGTCGACCACGAGAATTTTGATGGATTTTTGTACCACTTAATGTTCTCCAGAAATTAAGGAAACGCGGGTGAAGCGGCTTCAAACCCGGTGGCCGTACGAGCCGGCGCTAGATAACAATTTTTCACTGATCTGCGGAAGGGGCACAGCCTCCTCCGCAGCTCCTATGAGCAGGGCTTCTCGGGGCATGCCGAACACCACGCAAGTGGCTTCGTCCTGAGCAAATGTGACCGCTCCTGCCTGCTTCATGGCGAGCAAACCCTGCGCACCATCTTTTCCCATGCCCGTGAGCAATACGCCCACGGCGTTCTTGCCAGCCACCTGTGCCACAGAGTGGAACAGTACGTCGACCGAGGGCCGATGGCGGTTCACAGGATCGGATTCTTCCAGACGTACCACATAATTGGCGCCCGACCTGGCCAACTTCATGTGGGCCACGCCACCCGGAGCAAGATAGACGTGGCCGGGCAGCACGCGCTGGTTGTCCTCGGCCTCGTGCACCTGAACCGCGCACAGACCGTCCAGACGTTGCACGAAAGATCGTGTGAAGCCGGCAGGCATGTGCTGCGTGATGAGTATGGCGGGGCTGTTGGCCGGCATCGGTTCCAGAACCTGCCGAATGGCTTCTGTCCCGCCAGTTGAGGCTCCGATCACAATCAGCTTCTCGGTCGTTGAGAAAACCGGACGAAGCTTCGGCGCGGCGACCTTCGGGGCAGCTGCCAAAGGCCGCGGATGCGATTGTGCCGCAGCGCGTATTTTGTCGGCAATGATGTCGCTGTACTCGACGAGCCCGTCGCGCAGGCCCAGCTTGGGTTTGGTGACGAAATCAACCGCTCCCAGCTCCAAGGCCCGCAATGTCACTTCCGAGTTTCGCTCGGTCAAGGACGACACCATGACCACCGGCATGGGCCGCAGGCGCATCAGGCGCTCCAGGAAATCCAGCCCATCCATGCGGGGCATTTCCACGTCCAGGGTCAGGACGTCCGGATTGTGCTGCTTGATCAGTTCGCGGGCCACCAGTGGATCGGGCGCCACGGCAACCACTTCCATGTCCGGATGGCCATTGATGATCTCTTTCATGAGCCCACGCACCAATGCGGAATCATCCACACAGAGAACACGGATCTTCTTCATTCCAGGCCTTTCATCTACATTCAAATTTTTGTCGCGGCCCTAGCGCACGACTGTGTACACCGTCTGGCCGCGCAAGCGAAATGCATCGGTCAGGTAGGTAAAATTCTCGGAGTGCCCCGCGAACAACAAGCCCCCGTCCTTGAGCATGGGAGCAAACCGCGTCAAGATGCGGGTCTGGGTCGTCTTGTCGAAATAGATCATTGTGTTGCGACAAAATATGGCGTCGAACTTCTGATCAGTCGGCCACACCGGATCCAGCAAATTAAGCGGCTCAAAACGAACCATCTCCGACAAAGACGGCTTGACCCGAACCATGCCCGACTTGCCACCCTTGCCACGAAGAAAATACTTATGCAGTAGATGCTCGGGCACTGGCTCAACGCGCTCTCCCGTGTAAATGCCGCGTTGGGCCCGGCTTATAGCTTGAGTATCGATATCTGTAGCCCAGACTGTTGCCGCCGCTGTGGGGCCCAAGGTTTCTCGCAGCGTGATTGCTATGGAGTAAGCTTCCTCGCCTGTTGACGCCGCGCAAGTCCAGACCGACACAGGCGCCTTTCTTGTGCGGACGAATTCCGCAAGCATCTTGAAGTGATGCTGCTCCCGAAAAAACGCCGTGTGATTAATGGTGAAGGCATTGATGAACTCATGCCATTCGTCGTCCTTCGGGTGGTGCTCGAGAAACGTGAGATATTCGGCAATGGAGGCAACGGATAATTTCCGCGCGCGCGTACTGAGCGCACGCGCAGCCATTTCTCGCTTGTGGTCTCCCAACACAATACCGGTACGTGTCCGCAAAAGCCGGGCTGCTTTTTCAAAATCGTGAGGTGTGGCTTCAAGTTGCTCGGGCGCCAAATACCGGTACTGAGGAAAGGACATGAAACGTTCTAGGCCTGAGGAGCCAGCAACGGAATGGGCAGGCCATCCATGGCTGAAGAGGAATCGGATTGCGTCGCGTAATCGGGCTCTTCGGGCTCGGATGCTTCGATGATCTCGTTGACGTTCAGCTTAAAGACAGAAACAGCTTCGGTAAGCCGAGCGGCCTGTTCTTGCAAGGAACCCGCGGCGGCTGTGGCCTGCTCCACCAGTGCCGCGTTCTGTTGCACGACTGTATCCATTTGGGCAATGGCGATATTGACCTGCTCGATACCGTCGGCCTGCTCGCGCGAGGCCGAGGAGATTTCCCCCATAATGGTCGTAACACCCTGCACGGTGGACACAAGCTCTTGCATGACGGAGCCCGCATCGTCCGCCTGCCGGGCACCGGACTGGATGGTCTCTAGAGAATCTTCAATCAGCACTTTGATCTCTTTTGCGGCTTGGGCGCTGCGCTGCGCCAGCGACCGGACTTCTCCGGCCACCACCGCAAATCCCTTGCCCTGATCGCCTGCGCGAGCTGCCTCGACGGCCGCATTGAGGGCAAGAATATTGGTCTGGAAGGCGATGCCGTCGATGACATTGACGATCTCGGCAATCTTGCCTGAGCTGGCGGAGATGGCCTCCATGGTGCTCACCACCGATGCCACTGCGGCGCCCCCGCGTTGTACTACACGAGATGCATCCTGGGACAAGCGATCAGCCTGATTGGCGTTATCGGTGTTTTGTCGCACGGTTCCGGCGAGTTCTTCCATGCTGGCCGCTGTTTCTTGCAAGGATGCAGCCTGCTGCTCTGTTCGACTGCTCAGGTCGACGTTGCCGGAGTAGATTTCGCGCGAGCCAAGGTCGATCTCCTCCACCCCTTCACGCACCACGCTGACTGTACGGGTCAGACTTTCCTGCATACGGCGCAAGGCCTCGTAGAGCACCCCGATTTCGTTGCTGGAAGTGACTTCCACGCGCTGAGTCAGGTCGCCGTTGGCAATGCGATCGAAGTGCTGGCCGGCCTGCGTCAGGGGACGCAGCACCACGCGATCCAGGAAGAGGTAGAAAGCCAGGGAAATCAATAAAGAGACCGCAATGCCGGCTACCACCAAGCGAACGATCAGCTGGTAATGTGAGACCTCGGCCTCGTAAATTTCCTGCGTGTGCTTCTGTTGATAGTCGTTGAAGTCCTGGAAGGTGCCGTATAGGTCGTCCTGCATGTAGGCGCCCGTGCCGTCCTTGTAAGCGGTGTAGCCTTCTACGTCCCCTTTTTCGAGGAAATCGAATAGGGGCTGCACGCCTCCATTCATCAGCGATTCGTAGGCGTTCCTCACGCTGGTGAAAACCCTGGCCGTCTCACCTTCAGACAACGCTTTAAAACGACTGAATGCGGCTTGCGACTGCTCGAATTGTTCGCGCGCAGTTGCCAGGTGCATTTGCGCCATGCCATCCGGAGGAAGGATCACTCGCTGAAATCCCAGGGCGGAGGCTCCGGTATCGGCCTCGGCCTGGCCTGCTAAGGATCTGATCGGGGTCGTGGCTGTGTTGCTTGATTCGGGCGCCGCTGCATTCGTCTGCTCTGCATTGTTTTGTGCAGGAGCCGCGGCAGCTATCGACTCAACGGTTGCCGCTGCGGCGGCAATATCGCCAGTGCGCACGCTGTCGGCCAGTTGCTGCAGGCGCGACTGCTGCTCGGCCAGCTGCGCTTGCTGCTGCTCAAGGCGATTGCGTTGCTCGTCGATACGCCCTTGCAGCTGCCCAATAACAGTTTGCTGTTGTTGCAACCCGGCCTTCTGCTCTTCTGAGCGCTCCCATTGGTGCTGGGCCTGCTGGTTCTGAATGGCTTCCACCGTGAGACCGAGGGCGACCTGGGTGCTCTTGAAATGGTCGATCGCCTCGCTGAGAGCCGCGCGGATGTTCTGTGTTTTCACGGCCTGCTGGAAGGTGTCGCTATTGGCGCGCAGAGACAAAAGCCCCAGGGCGGCACCGGCCAACAGCATGACCACAAAGAAAATCAGCACGAGAACCAGGCTGGTCCGCACCTTCAGGTTTTTAAACATTGCGACACGACTCATATCGTCCTCCTCCCTATAGAGCAAGGACCGGCTGGCCCATGCTGACGCTAAGCGCGCTCTACTATGATCTTCATCAGACGGTGGCTACCTGTTCCACGAGGGCCATTTCGGAGCTGGTCATCAGCTTTTCGATATCGACGAGAATCAGCATCCGCTCGCCCACCGTCCCGATGCCGGTGAGATACTCAGTTGAAAACGCGGTGCCAAATTGAGGGGCCGCGCTGATTTGCGAAGGCTGCAACATCAGCACATCCGACACGCCGTCCACCACGACACCCACCACACGCTCGGCCACATTCAAGATGACGACCACGGTCTGATGGTTGTATTCGACGTTCTCAAGATTGAACTTGATGCGCATATCCACGATGGGCACGATGGTGCCGCGCAAGTTCGTCACGCCTTTGATAAAAGACGGCACGTTGGCGATGCGCGTGACGCTTTGGCTGTCGTACCCGCGGATCTCTTGCACCTTGAGGATGTCGATACCGTATTCCTGCGCTGCCAGTGTAAAGACCAGGAACTCTTTGCCGGTGTCGTCCACCCGGCCTTGCACTTCGTCGACTGTGGTCTGCATGGTTGTGTTCTCCGATAACTCTTAAGACGGCTTAGGCTGTTTTGCTGCGGGTCATGCGCAGCATGGCAAAGACATCGACGATAAGCGCCACGCTGCCATCGCCCAGGATGGTCGCCGCCGATATGCCGGGGATTTTTCTGTAATTGGACTCCAGGTTCTTCACCACCACCTGCTGTTGCCCGACCAGATGGTCGACCAGCAAGGCAAAACGCGATTCCTCGGCTTGCAGAATGACGGCAATCGCGCGCGTGGGATCCGTTTGGGCGTCCTTGACATCGAATACTTCGTGTAAGGCAATCAGCGGCAGGTATTCGCCTCGAACGTGCAACACGCGCTCGCTTTCCGAGATGTTGTGCAACTGCTCGAGCGAAGGCTGTAAAGACTCTGTCACGTGCGTCAAAGGCAGGATGAAGACTTCCTCGCCCACCTGTACGGACATGCCGTCCAATATGGCCAGAGTCAGGGGCAGCACAATGCGCGTTGTCGTACCCCGGCCGGCGCGGGACGACAACTGAATGTGGCCGCCCATGCCCTGGATATTGCGCCGAACCACATCCATACCGACGCCGCGGCCAGAAATATCGGTGACCTTCTCTGCCGTAGAGAAGCCGGGGGCAAAGATAAGCTGCCACAGCTCGTCATCGGGCGTGTTCTCGTTGACCGGGAAGCCCTGCTGGATGGCCTTCTTGAGGATGCGTTCGCGGTTAAGGCCTGCGCCGTCGTCGATGACTTCAATAATTATCTGGCCGCCCGCATGCTGAGCGGACAACGTCAGCGTGCCCTCGGGCTTTTTACCGGCGGCAATACGAGCCTCCGGCGACTCGATGCCATGATCCAGGCTGTTGCGGACCAGGTGGGTCAGCGGATCGATGATGCGCTCTATCAGACTCTTGTCCAGCTCGGTCGCCTGGCCCTTGGTGATGAGGTTGATTTTCTTGCCCAGTTTGGAGGCACTTTCGCGGACCACCCTGGGAAAACGGCTGAACACATAATCCATCGGCATCATGCGTATGGACATGACGGCCTCTTGCAGATCGCGTGCGTTGCGCTCGAGGTGTTCAATGCCGTTGAGCAGACGATCGTGCAGCACAGGATCAAGAGTGGAAGCCGTCTGCACCAGCATGGCTTGCGTTATGACCAGTTCGCCGACCAGGTTAATGATTTGATCGACCTTCTCCACGCCTACTCGAATGGTTCCCGTTTCCTTGGGCTTGGTTGAAGCCGAGGCGGGCTTGCGCGCAGCCCCTGTGGCGGCGGGAGTCGTTGGCGCGTTGGCGGACGCTGGAGAGGTCTGCGAGGATGCCGCGGATGGGGCACCCGTCGGGGCCGCATTAGTGCCGGGCGTAACTGGCGCGGTAGTAGCGGGTGCCGTTTCCCCGGCTGCGGTTCTGTTGTCGCCTGCGCTCTCGGTGGCCGAGTCTGCAGACACACCAAGGCGCGCGTCTGCCGTCGTGTCCGGCGCCGCAGGGTCGGAAGCAGAGGCGCTTTGTTCAACGACGTCACCGGTCCCGTCGCCGGCGGGAATGGCCTCGGCGCTGACCTTGACCTGATCCTCGTTGACAATAAAGCAGCACACCGCCTCAAGGTCGTCGGCCGATGCTGTCGTGTTCAACCACACAGAAAGACTATTGGCGCTCTGCTCAAAATGCAGCACCTCGCCCAACAGAGCCATCTCGGCATGCAGGGCCTGCGCGTCTTTCTCGTTGATATTGCTTAAGGTAACCCGCAAGGGCAAGCTTGAAGAACCGGCTGGCGCAGGGGCGGATTGTGGCTGGTTCGAGCCTGGCGGTTGCGGCGGCGGGGATGTCGGCGCTGCCGCGGCCGGCGCGGGAGCAGCAGCCTGGGCGGGCGCCGCCGCGGGAGCAGAAGCACTTTTGCCGGTCAGGTCGCTATGCTCGAGCGCCAGTTCGCGCAACTGCTGGCAAATGCGCTGGTAAGCCTCCTCGTCGGGCGCCTCTTCATTGCGATAGGCCGTCACCTGCTCGGCCAGCACATCTTTTGTTTCCAGAAATAGGTCGATCATGTCTTTTCGCAGAATGATTTCGCCCTGGCGCAAGGAGTCCAGGAGGTTCTCGAGCAAGTGCGTGGTTTCGGCCAAATGCCCAAAGCAGCCGAAGGTTCCAGCACCGCCCTTGATGGAGTGTGCCGCGCGGAAGATGGCGTTAAGCTGATCGATATCAGGTTGCTCGACGTCGACGCTGAGCAGGGTTTGCTCCATGTCGGACAATAGCTCGTCGGCCTCATCGAAGAAGGTCTCGTAAAACTGACTTAGATCGACACCCGCACTCATGTTGATTCCTTTGACAACGACACGGAACCTGGCCGCGTCAGCTAGTAAATGTCCTGTCGCCCATGTGCCGACCCCTATTGGCCTTGCACAACGGGGGCAGCCGCCGTGGGTTGGACTGACGCATCGAGCTCGGAAAGCGCCGGGCCTGGCACTGCCTCGACTTGCTCGGGCTGGACGTCCGACGCCGCCGGCGCGGGGCCAGGCGCCGGGGATATCGCATCGACCACATCGAGCGCATCTGCAGCGGTAGCCGCATCTACCGACGGACTGCCTACTGCGTCTTGCTCGTCGATTCGACGCTCGGCCCGCTGGTTAAGAACCAGAAGGCTGATACGGCGATTAACGGCTGCATTGGGGTCGTCTTTAACCAGGGGCACTGAAGATGACAGGCCCAGGACGCGCTTGATCTTCGACTCTTCCATGCCTCCTGCGACCAACTCCTGACGAGCCGCGTTGGCGCGATCGGCAGATAGCTCCCAATTGCTGTAGAGCCTCTCGCCCGTGGCGTATTGGACCGCGTCGGTATGACCGGAAATCGTGATGGAGTTGGGCAAGCGATTGAACGCCGGCCCCAACTGGCGCAAGATGGACCGCATGTAGGACTGCACCACGGCGCTACCTGTGTTGAACATGGGCCGGTTCTGCTGGTCGACAATTTGAATGCGCAGCCCGTCCGGCGTCATGTCCAGCAGCAATTGAGGACGGAACTGGCGCAAGATTGGATCGGTCCGAATCAGTTCCTCCAAATCGCTTTTAAGATCTTGCAGCCGGCGGATGTCGCGAGACTCGGCATCCATACTGGAGGGTGAGCGCAAAGCAGGATTTTGGTTCGGTATGGGACTCGGGCTGCCACCAGGAATGACACTGGACGAATTGTCTATGCTGGGTCCTCCAGTGATCGCCGTCATGAGCGGAGTACGAAAGTACTCGGCGATGTGCGGAAGCTCTTCACGCGGAACCAGAGACAATATCCACATGACGAGGAAGAACGCCATCATGGCCGTCATGTAGTCGGCGTAGGCGATTTTCCAGGCCGAACCATGCGAGGCCTCGACGACCTTGCGTTTGCGGCGTATGACGATGCGATCGGACTCGGATGCTTTCATATCCGGTCCGTTCAGGCGGCCTTCTTGAGAGGCGCCTTGGTTTGGCGCACGTGCTCTTCAAGTTCGCTGAAAGACGGGCGCACCATTGAATAAAGCACTTTGCGGCCAAATTCCACCGCAAGCTGGGGCGGATAGCCGTTCATGCTGGCCAACAAGGTGACCTTGATGCATTCCAACACCTTCACCGATGCCACGGTACGACGCTCGATGGAGGTGGCCAGCGGGGACACAAAACCATAAGCCAGCAGAATGCCGAGAAATGTGCCAACCATGGCTTTTGAGATAAGGTCAGCCAGAATGGCTGGAGGCTGATCTACCGAGGCCAGCGCCTTGATGACGCCCAACACCGCAGCCACAATGCCGAAGGCAGGCAGCCCATCTGCGACGACGGCCATGGCTTTAGCGGGCGTATTGCGCTCGTGCTCGTGGGCTTCGATTTCTTGATCCATGAGCGTTTCTATTTCGTAGGCGCTCATATTGCCGCTGATCATGAGGCGGAAGTAATCGGTAATGAACTCCACCAGATGTTTGTCGCGCAAAATGCGTGGGTACTCGGCAAAGATGGGACTGGTATGAGGGTCTTCGATATCGCCCTCGATGGTCATCAGGCCGTCGCGCCGCGCCTTATTAAGTAGCACGTACAACAAGGCCATGAGCTCCATATACAAAGACTTGCTATACGGCGTACTGCGAAATACGGTTGGCAGTGCCTTGAGCAGCAGACCAATAGATTTGCCACTGTTAGCCGACAGGTAGGCGCCCAGCGCTGCGCCGCCGATCAGCACGAACTCGAAGGGCTGATACAAGGCGCCCAGATGCCCACCTAGCGCGACAAAGCTGCCGAACACGGACAAGATAACAATGACAAATCCAAGCAGTATTAACACGCGCGAACCTTTGGCAAATACATGGGCTATATCATCCCCTGACCGGCAAGATTCAAAAACGGCCTTCAACAGGCGTTTTTGAAGCCAGATCGTCGTTCTGCAGACGGCGGCCGGGATGGTTGACGAGCCAGACTTCCTGAAAGAGCTGGGCCCGTCCCTTGTTTACGGTCACAGACCGTAAACTTTTAGCGCCAGATTAGGCGGGTTGCTTTGCGATGCGCCGCGCACGCGTTTTGCCGGCACGCGGTGGGGGGCGGCAGATAGCACACACAAAGTGCTGTTGGGGGTCGTGAGCATGAGCGACATACCCGCCGGTACAGCGCACACAATTGGACAACTGCACCATTCCGCTATCGAAAAAGCGAATCAGCATCCAGGCGCGCGTGAAGCTAAGGACCGGCTCATCGTCGGGTGAATCCTGACGGCCCACATGCGCTTGCTCTAGATACAGTTTGTATGCCTCGATAAGCGCACGGGTCTTTTTGGCGGGCGTCATAGCGTCCAGATATTGGTAGACGCTATAGAACATGCTGGAATGGATGTTGGGCAGCCACGTCATGAACCAGTCCACCGAAAAAGGCAGCATGCCCTTGGGTGGCGAACACCCGCGAATCTCGCGGTACAGGCGCGCTAGCCGGTCGTAGCTGAGGCTGGTTTCAGCCTGCAGCACCTGAAGACGCGCACCCAGTTCGATCATCTCGGTGGCGAGCAGGATTTCTTGAGCTTCTTTAGCCACACTTTTGGAGGTGGCCTTCGAGACAGTGGTGGTAGCCATAATAATTACAGTGACTTCGGATCAGGCCGAAGCAACTGTCGCACGCTGGCTAAGCAAAATGGTGGAGTGGGCTTCCTGCAGCACCCCACCCAATACGTCTTGAGTAAGAGAAGACAGCAATGCGTAATCGTCAAGCCGGAAACCGCAGATCAAGCTGTTGGAACTGGCAAGCTTCACCAATTGAGCAGGCGACAATTGCATCACTATGTCGGCAACGTCGGGCGAAAAGCCCAAACGAAACATGCCGGCGGCGTAGTTTTCGCGTAGGAGTCGTTGAGCCAGAAGCAAGTAAGACAGATTCACTTCCTGGATGTCGTTCAACGCTGACCTGGGTTCTGTTATGGGCACTCCGCCCTCCTTTAGAAAAGCCACGGGTGTGCTTCCATTTGAAACAAAGAATGCAAGAAGTTGGAAGCCGATAGAAATTGTTAATAGTCTAACAAGACTTCTACTAAAAGTAAGTGACAATTATCAAAGGCAATAGGACGGCCACCCGACGATATTCCGCCATTCGGCCCAGGTTTCTCGGGAAAACGCGTAATTAATGGGGAAATTAATTATTCCAGTAATGAAATCGACTTCTTTCATTCTTAAAAACAATGAAAACACCTCGCTGATGTAACTGTTTGAGACGTAACACGTGGTAGATCAACAACGTAAAATGTAGCAATTTTGCAACAGTGCAGTCGTTATCGTTACATCATCGCAACGAATCCTGGCCTCCCGAGCCATCCAGTTGCAGCAAAACGAAGGGACGCCATATAAATGTAGCCAAATGTAATATTTTATGTTACCGGCGCGTGATAGCCAAGCCGGCAAGCAGTCAGGTGGCCCCTGGCGGCTTCCGGCGCAATTTGCGCCCAGGCGCTTCCTTGGCGGACGGGCCCTGCCATGCGAACATATGGCACTCCCACAGCTTCGGCGGCGCTTATGTGCACTCCCTACCTTAATTGCCCATGAGCCTCTATCACACTTATTACGCACTACTCTTGTTATTTCGCCGTCTTTTTACGCAATGCGTTGGGGCAGTTCTTGCGTTGGCGATCGCCTGCCTACTGGTCGGATGCGGCAGCACAGGTCCGCGCGCGCCCGAGCTCGCGCCTGTGGTGCTTGAAGCCGATAAGCGACAGGACGTACTAATGACGGCTCTGTCCCTGTTGAATACGCCTTATCGATATGGGGGATCTCATCCCGCTCAAGGCTTTGACTGTAGTGGCCTGGTTTATTATTCGGTCAGCGCCGTTACCGATGCACGCTTGCCGCGAACAACAAAACAACTGGCGCAAGTCAGCAGGCCCATATCAAGGGACGAACTGACCGCGGGCGACCTGGTGTTTTTCAACACGCTCAGCCGTCCATATTCGCATGTCGGGATCTATTTGGGCGACGGGCATTTTATTAACGCCCCCTCGAGTGGAGGCCAGGTACGTATCGACAGTCTCGATAGCGCCTATTTTTCACGCCGCTTCGACGGCGCACGTACCTTATTCGAGCGCTAGGGGTATTTCATGACTTATTTGCTGGCCTTGGACCAGGGCACGACAAGCTCACGCAGCATCGTCTTTGACTCGTGTGGACGGATCATTAGCAGTGCTCAGCAAGAACTGACACAGATTTATCCTCAGCCTGGCTGGGTCGAGCACGACCCACTGGAGATCTGGTCATCTCAGCTGGCCACCGCTAGGGTCGCGCTGGAACGCGCCGGTCTTGAGGCAGGCGACGTCCGAGCGGTCGGCATCACCAACCAGCGCGAGACCACACTGCTATGGAACCGCAAAACCAGGCAGCCCCTTTGCAACGCCATCGTCTGGCAAGACCATAGGTCGGAGCCACAGTGCGAAAGGTTGCGCCAGCAAGGCATGGCCCGGGAGATCCTTGAACGTACTGGGTTGCGGATAGACGCGTACTTTTCGGCCACTAAGCTGCAGTGGATGTTAGAAAATGTCGAGGAAGCTCGGCGCATGGCAAACCGGGGAGAGCTGGCCTTCGGGACCGTGGATAGCTGGCTGATTTGGCAGTTGACCGGAGGCCGACTGCACGCCACCGACGCCACCAATGCCGCTCGCACCATGCTGTTCAACGTGAAGACAGGCCAATGGGATGCGACTTTACTTCGTGCCCTGGATATCCCGGCCAGCATTCTGCCTACGGTCTACCCGTCCAGTCATGAATACGCATTCACAGAGAGCGACCTGCTTGGCGCCTCCCTACCCATTTGCGGCGTGGCCGGAGATCAACAGAGTGCGCTTTACGGGCAAGCTTGTGTCCGGCCGGGCATGGCCAAGAATACGTATGGCACGGGCTGCTTTGCGCTCATGCATACCGGTAAACAGTTCCAGATCTCCCAGAACGGCCTCATTACTACTTTAGCTGCAAGTATCGATGCGCAGCCGCAATACGCATTGGAAGGCAGCGTCTTTGTCGGTGGCGCGGTCGTGCAGTGGCTACGAGACGGACTTAAAGCGGTCGAACACAGTTCACAAATACAGACATTGGCGGAGTCAGTCCCAGATACGGGCGGCGTCATGGTGGTGCCTGCCTTCACCGGTATGGGTGCGCCGTACTGGCAAGCCGATGCGCGCGGCTCAATCACCGGCCTGACACGCGGCACGACGCTGGCCCACATTGCGCGTGCCGCGCTGGAAAGTATTGCGTATCAAAGCACAGCGCTGCTCCAGGCCATGAGCCGCGATGCCCAGGCCAGCGGAGGCGACCCGCTTACCGAGTTGCGAGTTGACGGCGGCGCATCGGTCAATGACTTGCTCATGCAGTTTCAAGCCGATCTGTTGGGAATACCAGTGTTGCGCTCTAAAGTCGTCGAGACAACAGCGCTGGGGGCAGCTTGGCTTGCTGGGCTGGCAAGCGGTGTATGGGATGGTCCCGAGCAACTCGAAGCGTTATGGCAAGTGGACAAACAGTTCGACCCTAAGCTAAGCGCCGAGGAAGCACAGGCACGAATGGAAGCATGGGAATATGCAGTTCGACAAACCTGCCTTCCCCGCGGTGAACCGATGTCAGCATTAAGGTAATGCCCGGAATGGAATCGAACCACGCCGTCTACTGGGATGAGGCGGGCGAACGGCGCAGCGCCTCTTGGTGCAACGTGAATGCAGGAAAACCGCCGCGTCGCATTATGGTGGCTGACGATGAGCTTTCGGCGGACGAGGCGTTCCGTCAAATCAGCCAAGGGATGGCCATCTTGTGGCGAGGCGATTTCCACAACGGACGTCACCTCCTGCAGGCGCTGGCCCGTCGTGTCGACAAAAGGCGACCCCGCATTCCGGCGCGACTTCCGCTTTCAAGCGAGGACTTTCATAAGTTTCGACTGAGTCAATCGCAGCGCGCCACCCTCCTGAACCAGCTACTGCTTGAGCTGGGACCAGATTTTTCGATCTCGCTACGTCGGGCACCGAATGTACGGGATGCGTGCGCGGTGGCCCTGCCATCCCAGGAGACGAGCTGCCTGATTTCGCTGCGTGCTCTACAGGGCCTGATTGGCGCGTGGGAATGGCGCCGCAAAGGCGTGTACGTGCCTGCGCTGAACGACCGAATTCATGTCCATTACGGCGTGTTTTCGCCGGTACGCGGCGAGTATGTGGATTTGGTCGCACAGGCCCCCTTGCCGTCTGACACACGCACTGCTTTCGACATTGGAACGGGTAGCGGCGTCTTGGCAGCCGTACTGGCGCGGCGCAATATTCCGCGTATCGTCGCTAGCGATATCGACCCGTCTGCCTTGACTTGCGCGCAAGAAAACATCGAGCGATTAGGGTTTACCAAGCAGATTGAACTGCTTGCGACAGATATGTTTCCGCCTGGCAAGGCTGATCTCGTCGTGTGCAATCCTCCTTGGATTCCAGCCCGCCCCACTTCCCGGGTAGAGCAGGCCGTCTACGATCCTGACAGTCGAATGCTGAACGGGTTCTTGCAAAAGCTGCCCCATCATCTTGAAACGACAGGCGAGGGATGGTTGATCATGTCAGACCTGGCCGAGCACCTGGGCTTGCGCCCACCTGGGTATGTAGAGGAAGCCATAGACCGGGCCGGCCTGCGTGTGCTGGGCAAACTCGACGCCCACCCGGTGCATCAAAAATCCTTTGACCCCTCAGACCCGTTGCACTTGGCGAGACGCGCTGAAACAACTTCCCTATGGCGCCTTGGGCTGAAACGCAGCCGCTAGCCTTTACACTGAACCCGTTCTCTCCATCGAAGCCCCAACATGATCCAAAAAATTGTTCTGGCAGTTGCTGTCTTTGTCGTCATATTGGCTGCGCTCACCTTCGGCGAGTCCATCGGCCGCGAAGCGTTGGAGTGGCTCACTCACATTACGGGCCTTGTGTTCCATAACTTCGCTGACGTGTTCGACGCCGTCCGGCTTTATGTGGATCAGAACCTGAACAAGATTGTCATCGCGCTGGTTCTCACTGTGCCCATCGTCTGGTGGCTAATCCGAAATAAAGGAGAGGAACTGAACCGCAAGGCCAGCAGGCGAAAGGTGGCGATCGTATTGGCGATTTTCCTGGGGTGGCTAGGCGCGCACCGTTTTTATCTGGGGCAAATTGGCTGGGGCATTCTATTTCTTATTATTTTCTGGGTATTTGCGCCCCTGGCCGTCGCCATCGCCCTTATTGATGCGGTACGGTATTTTTTTACGCCGGAAGAAGACTTCCTAACTCTCTATAACCGGTAGTGGCCCCTTTGTGGCAAGGACGCACAGTAGAGAACTCGACACTTGCGCGGCGCCCACGCCTGGCGCATTATTATCAAAAATTAACCAAAAGGAACAAAGATGGTAATGATGCTGCCCTTCGTCACCGCCGCTATCGGTACATGGCAGGCAATGCGAGGCAAGCGCGGCTCGTGCTTGGGTTGGTGGCTGGCGACCTTCGTCATATTTGTGGCCTGGAGTCACCACCACATGACTGGCACTTTGCCCATCTCACTCTAAGACGTCATGCAATCCGCCTTCACTTCCCCAGCAAGCTGGGTCCGCCTGCTTAATCTGGCTGCCCTGGCCGCCATCTGTGGCGCCCTGCTCTTTGCCTTCATTTGGCAAATTGCGTTTAACGAGCCGCCATGCCCGCTCTGCCTACTACAGCGTGCCGCGTTCGCCATGGCAGGAATTGGCCTCGTACTGAATTTGCGGTTCGGCTACTCGCCGACTCACTACGGCTTGACCATCGTCTCCTCCATGGCGGGCGCGTTTGCCGCAGGTCGCCAAGTGCTGTTGCACATCGCGCCGAACGATACCGGCTTCGGGTCTCCGTTCCTGGGCCTGCACTTTTACACTTGGGCGTTCATTGCGTTTTGTGTGCTTATCGCATTTTGCGCTGTAATGCTTATGCTCGAACAACAGCGCCCCGTCCCATCGCCATCAGCGGGGGCGGCCCGGCTGGCCAATAGCGTCATAGTGCTCTTTTTCGCCCTAAGCGCAGCGAACGCGATTTCAACCACCCTGGAATGCGGTTTCGGAGCCTGCCCGGACGACCCCACTGGCTATCTATGGTTGCCTTAATCTAGGGCAACGCCCGGTCTCGGCCCTGCGACGCCCAGAGACCGCCTTTCTTACTCCGTCTCGACAGATAAACCAATTACAATAAGGGTTTAACTCGTTCTTTAGAGATTATTGTGAGAAAAGTTGTACGGGCAAAGCTCCATGGCATTCGCGTTACGGGCGCCGACCTGGATTACCACGGATCCATTACCCTTGACCCGGATCACTGCGAGGCAGCAGGCATTCTACCCATGGAGTTCGTCGAGATCTGGAACAAGAACTCCGGCGCACGCATCAGCACGTACGTCATTTACGGCGAACGGGGCTCGCGCTGCTGCATCCTGAACGGAGCCGCCGCCCGCACTTGTCAGCGGGGCGATCAAGTCATTATTGCCAACTCGGTATATATACCCGAAAGCGAGATCGAGACCATTAAGCCGGTCGTCCTCACCTTCCATCCGGACAACTCCGTAGACGAAACCCTGGGTTACGACGTAGGACGCGACGAGCAGAACCGCCTGACCTTCAATATCATCAAATTCAGCTGATTGCTTGACGACTCAGCTGGCCGCCTGGCGGCTTCATTAAGCCGCTTATCCCGTGAAGCCGCCTTCATCTAAAAACCGTTGCTCTTCGGGCGTGGTTGCTCGCAGCAAGATGTCGTTTCTGTGAGGGAAACGACCGAAGCGCTGAATAATGTCGCGGTGATGATGGGCCCAGTGGGCACTATCCGGCGCGTACTTCTCGTAGACAGTGACGGCGTAGTCTTGGTCGGCCTTGTCCTCCGAGTGCACGAAGGGCAGACAACCAAATACGCGCAATATCGGGTCGATATGCTTCATGTGGCCGGCCTCGATCAAATGACGTGCGTAGTACCGCGCCAAGGGGTCGGTGGCATACATATGCGCCGTACCCCGAAAGCAATTGCGGGGAAACTGGTCCGTCAAGATAACGAGCGCCAGGCACGGTTCGGCCTGACCCATCCAGTGCTCGCGCTCGCGTCGGGCCACCGAGTAATGCAGCGCCAAAAACCTCTGGCGAAACTCGTCGTCAAAATGCGGGTTCTTGGTGAACCATGCATCGGGTCCGGCGGTGCGCCAAAACTGGATGAGTTGGTGCGCCTCGTCCGTATCGTTGGCGACGGAGTCAATAGGACGGGACGCCGCTGCGGGCTGTACGCCTCGGGTTGACATAGCCACCTCCAATAAGTCAGAACAACCGTAGCCACCTGGCACGAGGTTGAGGGCCGCTTTATTGTTTCCGCCCCGATTGCTAAAACGGCCACGGCTTTGCCGTTAGCGGCCGGCAGCTTTGGCAGTGATGCCGCCTTCCATGCCCATATCGGTATTGGGAAAGTCTTTGATGCGCACCCGCACATCGTTTTCTGGCACGCCGGTGGTTTCGTGAGCGGCCTTGCCAAGCTTCGAAATCAGGGCGGCTTTCGCTTCTTCCGTTCGGCCAGCGATAAGGTCCACCTCGAACAGTACGCCTGGGACATCGAACTGGCCCGCGCTGAGGTAATTGCCTTGCGGTAGCTCGTGCAACATGACTCGAACGGATTTAAGTGGCGAATTGAGCGTCTCGACCACAGTATCGCTGGTGCGCTGCATCAAGTTCTTTTTTTGCTCGGGCGTGAAACCCGCGGTAGCGGTAACGGTAATAAACGGCATGCGAAGGTCCTAATGTGAGAAACTCGTGACATTATCGCTGCACGCTCAGTTTTTGCACAAGCTTCGCAGGAGGTAGCCCATGACCCGTGCCCACGTCGAACCGTTTTATGATAAGGCCACGTCTACATTCAGCTACGTGGTGTACGGAAAAGACGATAGGCAATGCGCCATTATCGATTCCGTGCTGGACTATGACCCCAAAGCGAGTCGAACAAGTACAGAGTCCGCCGAGGCCATTGTGCGCTACGTGCGCCAACAGGGCCTACAAGTGCAGTGGATTCTGGAAACGCACGCGCACGCCGACCATATAACGGCCGCACCCTACCTTAAAGAACAATTAGGCGGCCAAATCGCCATCGGCGCCCCCATAGTGCAGGTGCAACGGTTGTTCAAGAAGCTATACAACCTGGGAAGCGATCTAGAAACAGACGGGTCACAGTTCGACCGTCTTTTTGAAGATGGCGCATCGTTTCAAGTCGGTAGCTTGCCTGTTACCGTGCACCACTGCCCAGGCCACACCTGTGCCGACATGGTTTACGACTTCGAAGGGGTGGGCATGTTTATTGGCGATACCCTGTTCCAGCCTGACTACGGTACAGCTCGATGCGATTTCCCGGGTGGCGATGCGCGCTCTCTGTATAGATCGATTCGGTGGATATTATAAAAGCCGGACGATCCCGTGCTGTACTTGTGCCATGATTATCCGGACGAGGGCCAGGCCCCTCGTCACGACAGCACGGTGGGACAACAGCGTACGGGTAATATTCACGTACGCGACGGGGTTTCCGAAGAAGAATTTGTCAACATGCGCACCGAGCGCGACAGAACGCTGGACATGCCCGCGCTAATCCTTCAGTCGGTGCAAATAAATATACGTGCCGGCAGATTTCCACCGGCAGAAGAAAACGGAGTGCATTATTTGAAGATTCCGCTGAATCAGCTATAAGCACATCTTTCAACTTGGATTTCCCTTCATGAGCTATCTAGCCTTCAAGCATCTGCATGTCACCCTGGCGGTCGTCAGCATTGTGTTCTTCGTCATTCGAGCGTGGTGGTCCGTCTCAGAGTCCACACTGCTTAAAGCAAAGTTTGTCCGCATTGCGCCCCATGTCATTGACACGCTCTTGTTGCTTTTTGGTGTTCTGCTTGCCTTCATGTTGGGCGCCCTACCCGGCTGGCTCATTGCAAAGATCATCGGGCTTATCGTTTACATTGCAGTGGGCACAATAGCCATCAAACGAGGCAAGACCCCTGCTACGCGAGCCATAGCGGCCGTCGTGGCGGTAATCGTGTTTCTTTATATTGTGGGCGTTGCCATCACCAAGCATCCGCTTTCCTGGCTCTTCTAGCTTTAAGCAGCGGC
>JAJUGB010000017.1 GCA_029268595.1 Alcaligenaceae bacterium
ATCGATTTGCTCGCGCAGCACTGTGACACGCTGTTCGACGGCCGACGCGAGGTCCAGGTTCAAGCTGACGGCGCCAATCATGCATGTGTGCCGCCCATGCTTTTCGGGGTGCGCGACCCCGACTCCAATTCTATGATCCACGAAACCGAAGTGTTCGGACCTGTGGCCACAGTTATGCCTTATCGCGATACAGAACACGCTTTCGAACTGGCCCGCCGCGGCATGGGTTCTCTGGTGGCCTCTGTGTATAGCGAGGATTCCGATTTCCTGGCGCAAGCGGCGGTGCAGCTCGCCGAGAGCCACGGGCGAGTGCACCTGATAAACAGCGAAGTAGCCAAAGTACAAACAGGGCATGGCAACGCCATGCCGCAATCGAACCACGGCGGTCCGGGCCGTGCTGGCGGCGGGCAAGAGCTCGGCGGCTTGCGCGCGCTGCAGTTCTATCATCGTCTCGCGGCAGTTCAAGCTGCCCCTGGCGTCTTGGCGCGGCTCGACCCGCAAGGTAGCTGACAGCTGCCGTGACGACTAAAAAGAATGCTTGCAAATACCGGAGACAACCATGCGAGACTGCCCCGCAGAATTAAACTTCGCCCATTACCTGGCGACAGAAAACGCCGCGCGCGCTGACAAAGCGGCTTATATAGACGACGCCGGCACCCTGACTTACGGCCAGCTGGCCGACAAAGTGGCCCGGTTTGCCGGGCTGCTGAAAGATTTGGGTGTGCGTCGAGAAGAGCGCATTCTTCTGTGCATGCACGACACCAACGATTGGCCGGTGGTGTTCTTGGGCGCTTTGCACGCCGGCGTGGTACCGGTGGCAGTCAATACGCTACTGACCACACAAGACTACGCCTACATGATGGAGCACAGCCGCTGCCAGGCTGTCTTCACTTCACCGCCTTTGCTGGGCACATTGCGCGACGCCATGAACGAAGCGCAACACGAAATCAAGCACGTCGTGATCACTGGCGACGAAGCGGCAGAAGGCACGTTGTGCTTATCACGCGCGCTCGAGCAAGCAGAAGCGGTGCCGGCCATTGCCACAAAGGCAGACGAAATTGCGTTCTGGTTGTATTCCTCCGGTTCAACCGGCCAACCGAAAGGTGTGGTGCATACCCACGCCAACCTGTGGTACACGGCCGAACTCTACGGTAAGCCGGTCTTGGGTGTCCGCGAGGACGATGTGGTGTTCTCCGCGGCCAAGCTCTTCTTCGCGTATGGCTTGGGCAATGCCCTGACCTTTCCCCTATCAGTAGGGGCCACCGTGGTACTAATGGCCGAACGGCCGACTCCTGCGGCCGTGTTCAAGCGCTTGGTGCAGAACAAGCCCACCGTGTTTTGCGGCGTGCCGACGCTTTACGCCAGCATGATGGCCTCTTCGCAGTTGCCAGCTCGTGCCGATGTATCCATGCGCGTTTGTGCTTCGGCCGGCGAAGCGCTGCCCAAAGATCTGGGCGAGCGATTCACGGCCCATTTCGGGTGCTACATCCTGGACGGTATCGGATCCACCGAGATGCTGCACATCTTCTTGTCCAACCAGATGGGCGACGTGCGTTACGGCACGACCGGCAAGCCGGTTCCTGGTTATGAAGTGCAGCTGCGTGACGAAAATGGGGCAGAAGTACCGGTGGGCCAAATTGGCGACCTCTATATAAAGGGCCCTAGTGCTGCCCTGATGTATTGGAATAACCGAACCAAGACGCGCGAGACCTTCCGCGGCGACTGGACCAAAAGCGGCGATAAATACATTTGCGACCAGGACGGCTTCTACACTTACGCGGGCCGCAGCGACGACATGATCAAAGTCAGCGGCCAATATGTGTCGCCCGTCGAAGTGGAAAATACACTTATCCAGCATGCTTCGGTGCTAGAGGCAGCCGTTATCGGCGTGCAAGACACTGAGGGCCTGGTCAAAACGGTGGCCTATGTGGTTCTACGCGAGGGCAATATGCCGTGCGAGGCCCTGCAACAAGAGCTGCAGCAGTTCGTCAAGGCCAGCCTCGCGCCCTTCAAGTACCCGCGCACGATCCATTTCATCGACGATCTGCCCAAGACCGCAACCGGCAAGATCCAGCGCTTCCGCCTTCGTCAGCTTCAAGTGCACTAGCCATGGATAAAGCCACTGCAGAATCGGCTTCCCGAGTCAGTATTGAAGCCCTTGGGCGCCAGCTGGACATCGAATACCGGCTCATCGCGCCCGAAAACCAGGAAGCCGATCTTATCGTGTTCCTGCACGAGGGTCTGGGTTCGGCCAGCATGTGGAAGGACTGGCCCGACCAGCTCTGCCAACAACTCGGCTGCCGCGGCCTGGTGTATTCGCGTTATGGGTATGGGCAGAGCACACCTCGCCCGCCGGACGAGAAGTGGCCTGTTCACTACATGCACGACCAAGCCCGGGAAGCGCTCCCCGCGCTATTGGAAGCCTTGGGTATGGGCGACGAACGGCCCATTTTCTATGGCCATAGCGATGGCGCCTCGATTGCATTGCTGTATGCGGCCATGTACCCGCAGCGCGTTAAGGCCGTCATCGCCGCCGCGCCCCATATATTTGTAGAAGACATCAGCATATCGAGCATCACGCAAGCCCGAGAGGCTTACTTGAATACCGACCTGCGCGAGCGCCTGGGGCGTTATCACGAGGACGTGGATTCGGCCTTCTGGGGATGGAACGACATCTGGCTGAACCCGGAATTTCGCAATTGGAACATCGAAGAGTACCTTCCGCAGATCCGATGCCCCCTGCTTGTCATTCAAGGCGAAGATGACGAGTACGGAACTCTTGACCAAGTGCAAGGGATTAAACGGATTGCAACACAAGCGCAGCTCTGTATTATTGGGGCCTGCCGCCACTCGCCGCATAAAGATCAACCACAAAAAGTCAATCGCGAGATAGCGGAATTCCTCCGTCATCTTGCTTAAGCTGCGCCCCTGGCGCGCCACCAAAGCAGTACTTTTCTTCTAAAACAACAGGAGCAGGCAATGAAACACATCCTCAGTCGCACCGCGGTCGCTACCGTGCTGGCGCTAAGCGCAGGGGCATCCCATGCCGCCGTCAAGGTCGGCTTCATGCTGCCTTATAGCGGCACCTATGCGCAATTGGGCGAAGCCATCGAAAACGGCTTCAAACTGTACGTGCAAGAACAGGGCGGCAAGCTGGCAGGCCAAGAAGTACAGTACTTCGAGGTGGACGACGAATCCAACCCTTCGAAAGGGCCCGAGAACGCCAACCGTCTCATCAAGCGGGACCAGGTCGATGTCCTGATTGGCACGGTGCACTCCGGCGTGGCCATGGCGCTGGCCAAGGCGGCAAACGACTCCGACACCACGCTCATCATCCCTAACGCTGGCGCCGGCGCCATTACAGGACCGCTGTGCAGCAAGACTGTTGTACGCAGCTCGTTCTCCAACTGGCAACCCGGTTACGCCATGGGCGTGGTCGCTGCCGACAAAGGCTACAAGACCGCCGTCACCATCTCGTGGAACTACGCCGCCGGTAAAGAATCGACTGACGGTTTCAAAGAATCTTTTGAGAAAGCAGGCGGCAAAGTGGTCAAGCATTTGACGCTGCCCTTCCCCAATGTGGAATTCCAGCCTCTGCTGACTGAAATCGCCTCTATCAAGCCGGACGCGGTCTACACCTTCTTTGCCGGCGGTGGCGCCGTGAAGTTTGTGCAGGATTACGCTGCGGCGGGCCTCAAGGAAAGCATCCCACTGTTGGGCGCGGGCTTCCTTACCGATGGAACACTGAAAGCCCAAGGCGAGTCGGCTCAAGGCCTGCTCACTACCCTGCACTACGCAGATAGCCTGAACACCGAACGCGACAACGCGTTCCGTGAAGCCTATACCAAAAACTTCCCCAACCTGCCGCCTGACGTCTATGCGGTACAGGGATACGACGCGGCCCAGCTTCTTGCCGCTGGTCTGAAAGCCGTCAACGGCGACGTTACCAAGAAGGAAGAACTTCGCGACGCGATGCGCAGCGCCACCATCGACAGCCCGCGCGGCACCTTCAAACTGTCCAAGGCCGGCGATCCTATCCAGGACATCTACCTGCGTGAAGTCAAAGGCGAAGAAAACGTCGCTGTAGGCGTCGCCGTGGAAGCCCTCGAAGACCCCGCCCGCGGCTGCAAGCTGTAATCCGGTAGAAACAAAGGAAGTACCGTGGACCCGATCATATTCCTGATCCAGTGCTTAAACGCCGTGCAATACGGATTACTGCTGTTCCTGGTTGCCAGTGGGCTCACGCTCATTTTTGGCATCATGGGCATCATCAACCTTGCCCATGGCAGCTTTTACATGATCGGGGCCTACATGGCCTTTGCGTTACAGCCGCTCGTCGCCGACTACCTCGGTGGCGGGTTTGCTGTAACGCTATTGGCCTGCATCGTCCTGGCCACAATATTGGGCTATTTTCTCGAGTGGGCGTTTTACAGCTATCTGTATCACCGCGACCATCTACAGCAAGTCCTCATGACCTATGGATTAATTCTGGTCTTCGAGGAATTGCGCAGCATTATTATTGATAACGACGTTCATGGTGTACCGGTTCCACAATGGCTGGCCGGCTCAGTGCGCCTGGGCGACGTCATGACCTACCCCACATATCGGCTATTCATATCGGCGGTCTGTATAGTCGTCGCCCTATTCCTGTATTGGGTGCTTACTCGAACGCGCCTGGGCATGATGATCCGAGCCGGCGCCAGTAACCGCGAAATGATCGCTTCGCTCGGTATCGACATCAACCGTCTGTTCCGTATCGTTTTCGCGATTGGAGTCGCGCTCGCTGCACTGGCAGGCGCCATTGCGGCTCCCGTCTCCTCGGTCTATCCGGGCATGGGCAACGCCATACTCATCATCTCATTTGTGGTTGTTGTTATTGGCGGCATTGGGTCGATCCGCGGCGCTTTCGTGGCGTCCATGCTGGTCGGTTTTGTCGACACGTTTGGCCAAGTGTTCTTTCCCGCCGCCGCAGGGGTCATGGTGTACCTGTTGATGGCTGCCATTCTTCTGTTCAAGCCCGAAGGGCTATTTAAGCAAGGCTGATCATGCAAACTTCTATACGCGCTATTGTGCTGCTCGCGCTCGTCTGCCTGGTAGCCCTGATACCCATGGTGGCGTCCGGTTATTACATTGGCCTGGTCATCAAAATCATGATTTACGCGCTGTTCGCGCTAAGCCTGCACTTGCTCGTGGGCGGCGCGGGCCTCGTCAGCCTGGGTCATGCGGCATTTTTTGGCATTGCCGCCTATACCGTCACTTTATTGTCGCCGGAGTATGCGGCGGGCAATATGTTGTGGCTGTTACCTGTCTCTATTCTGATTGCCATGGTCTACGCTCTTATCACGGGCGCGTTGGCTCTGCGCACCAAGGGCATATATTTCATCATGGTGACCCTGGCCTTCGCCCAGATGGCCTACTACGTGTTTCACGATACCAAGTTGGGCGGCGGAACCGACGGCATCTACTTGTACTTCCGTCCCGAAATCCGCTTGGGCGAGTGGGTGATTCTCAACATCGACAATCAATACGTCTTCTATCTCTTTGTGCTGGCCTGCTTGCTACTGACCTGGGGTTTCCTGGCTGTGCTGATGCGGTCTCGCTTCGGCCACGCCATTACCGGCATTCATGTGAACGAACAGCGCATGCGTGCGGCCGGCTTCTCCACCTTTAACTACAAACTGGTTGCTTATGTCGTGGCTGCCGGCTTTGCTGCGGTCGCGGGTTTCCTCTATGCCGTTAAAGATGGCTACGTCAACCCCGAGCTCCTGGCCTGGGAGCAATCAGGTCTCGTCCTGCTCATGGTCATTCTAGGAGGCAGCGGCCGCCTTTGGGGAGCCATACTGGGCGCGGTCACATTGACACTGCTGCAGGAAACTTTCCAGGCTCAGGCGCTATTCGGCGGGTTCGCCAAGAATTGGCATCTGACGTTCGGCTTGGCGATTATTGTCCTTGTGGCGCTACTGCCCAAAGGGCTGGCCGGCATACCAGAACAATTGCGTACACGCCGGCACGCCGCCAAGACCAAATCAACGCTTACCGCCGTTTGAAGACCGCAACATGAATCAACCCCTACTCTCGGCCAAGAACATCACGCGTCGCTTTGGCGGCCTGACGGCCATCGATAACGTCTCCATCGACCTGCACCGAGGTGCCGTGCATTCGGTCATTGGCACCAACGGAGCCGGAAAATCCACGCTGGTCAGCATATTGTCGGGTGAGCTGCCACCCAATGAAGGCAAGATCTTTCTGAAACAGAAGGAAGTGACCGATTGGCCTCAACCCAAACGAGCCCGAGCCGGCATGGGCCGCAGTTATCAGCGCACCACCATTTTTCCAACTCTCACCGTTCACGAGAATTGCCGTTTGGCTGCGCAAGCCAACCACCAGCACTTCTGGAGCTGGACTAGCTCCGCCAGCCATTGCAAGCACAGCAACGAAGCGGCCGATCAAGCGCTCCAGCTTACTGGCCTAAGCGATTATGCCGACCGCATCGCCGGACTTCTTTCCCACGGCGGCAAGCGTCAGCTCGAGATTGCCATGGGCCTGGCAACGCATCCGGAAGTGCTTTTGCTGGACGAGCCGCTTGCGGGTATGGGTTCGGAAGAAACCGACCGTATGCTGGGCCTGTTAGATTCCTTGAAACACGATCACGCCATTCTATTGGTCGAGCACGACATGGATGCGGTGTTCCGAATCTCCGATGAAATCACGGTTATGGTCAACGGCGCCGTCATTGCGCACGGCACGCCGGAAGCTATCCGCAACGACCCTCAGGTCCAAACCGCCTACCTCGGAGAAGAAGAATGAGTTCGCTGGTTCAGGCGCAAGGCCTGCACACCCACTACGGCGCCAGCCACATTCTGCATGGCGTCAATATCACTATCAATCCCGGCGAATCCATCGGCTTGCTGGGACGTAACGGCATGGGGAAAACCACGCTGATACGCACGTTGATGGGCCATATACAACCGACGCAAGGCCAGATCACCGTCCGCGGCAAGCCCGCCACGCGCATGCAGCCACACCAGGTCGCCAAAATGGGCATAGCCTATGTGCCCGAAGGACGCGGCATCTTCCCCAATCTGGATGTGCGCGAAAATCTTCTGGTGGCGTCCCGTCCCGGCGTAAACGGCCGCACTGACTGGACCTACGATCGCGTGCTACAGACGTTTCCGCGGCTTACCGAGCGCCTTGGTCATGGTGGGCAACAATTGTCGGGCGGCGAGCAGCAAATGCTTGCCATCGGTCGCGCCTTAATGACGAACCCCGATGTTCTTATTCTTGACGAGGCCACGGAAGGCCTGGCGCCCCTCATCATCGCTGAAATCTGGCGGATTATTGCCGCTATTCGCGAAACCGGCGTGGCCACCTTGATTGTCGACCGCAATTACCGAAAGGTGCTGGCCAATACCGACCGCTGTGTTGTGCTGGAAAAAGGCCGCGTGGTAGAAGAGCGGGACAGCGCCACCTTGGCCAGTCATCCCGAGTTGCTTACACGGTATCTCGGGGTATAGGCCGGCGCACACGAGTATCGACCGGCGCACGCTTTGGGCGAATGGCTTCGGCGTATTACGCCGTTGCCTGCCGAAGCCAGTGACTGCCAGTGCTGCGCACCTTCAGTACTTAAAGCAAGAAGGCCGCGGCCGCTCTGCCGATGCGGTCGTTAACGGCATCCCAGGCTGGACCGCTGGGAGGGCTCTCCAGCACAATCAGCTGGTAGCCCGACATATCGAGCTCTCGTAGTAGCGCGTATAGCCGGCTGGCATAGCGCACGGGGTCGGGATCGGCCGGAATCCAGTCTACGCCAGGCAGGTTCTCGTCGGGCGTATCGAACACCACGGCGGCTACCCGCTGATTGGCCGGCGGGCTACTCAATTGCTTCCAGAGCTCGGATCTGGGCAAAACCTGAAGAGGTGTACGTGGTGCATAATGGGCCTTCAGAGAACCCGACACACGCGGGGCGTGCGCATCCGCACCAGAGGGCAGTACACCCAAGACGTCGTGAATCTGCTTTGCGCTAATGTGTCCAGGTCGTAGCAGCACGGGCCCTACCCCACTTCGCAAGCGCGACAAGTCGAGAATGGTGGATTCGATTCCCACTTCCGCATCGCCCCCTTCCAATACCATGAGGTCCTCGGAGCCCATTTCCGCGAACTCGCTGCGGACATGCTGAGCGCGGGTGGGAGACACCTGTCCAAACTTGTTGGCTGACGGAGCCGCCACGCCTCCCTGCCCTCCCTTGCGCTGCGCAAATCGCCTCAACAAATCAATGGCGACCGGATGGGCGGGACAACGCAAGCCGATGCTGTGCTGTCCTCCGCTGACGGCATCGGGAATGTGACTGGCGCGCGGCAGTATTAGCGTCAAAGGACCCGGCCAAAATGCGTCGATAAGCGCTTGTGCTTCGTCGGGAACTTCGCTCGCCCAATACTCCACCGACGCTTCGGGTGCAAGGTGAACAATGACCGGGTGGTTGGCCGGGCGCTGCTTGGCTTCGTAGATGCGGGCAATGGCCGCAGGGTTTTCTGCATCTGCCCCGAGGCCGTATACCGTTTCTGTGGGAAAAGCCACCAAACGGCCTTCAACCAAGCGCTGCGCCGCCTCATCCAGGCTGGGCCGGGTGCCTGAGTCGGAAGACCTCATGATGCCTCAAACGCAATGCCTAGCGCCTGTGCAACCCGGGCCGCATTCTGGCGCGCCTGGTTCAAGTCGTCTCCCAGGCAATTGACATGGCCCATCTTACGTCCTGGGCGCGCCTCTTCCTTACCGTATAGATGCAACTTTGCACCCGGCACTTGGAGTACAGTCGTCCAATCAGGTGCGCGCTCGCGCCCTTCCGAATCAAACCAGACGTCTCCGAGCAAGTTAAGCATGACTACAGCGCAAAGACTGCTGGTATCGCCCAAGGGCAAGCCGGCCATGACTCGAGCCTGCTGTTCAAACTGACTGGTGACCGATGCGTTCTGTGTGTAGTGCCCACTGTTGTGAGGGCGAGGTGCCATTTCGTTGGCGACGAGCGAACCGTCAGTAAGTACGAAGAACTCCACGCACAATACACCGCAGTAGTCGAGGGCCTCGGCGATGCTACGGGCAGCCTCGAGTGCCTCCACGGCGTGTCCGGAGCCCGAAATCGTTTCGCGTGCCACTGTGGAAACGGCGAGAATTCCGTTGCGATGCTCGTTGACGGCGGGGGGATAAACCACCGACTCCCCGTCAAACCCTCGCGCGACCACAACTGAAATTTCATGGTCTAAAGGCAACATCGCTTCCAGGACGCAATCAACCTCGCCGAGCGACCTGAATGCGGCCAGAGCTTCCTCGCGAGTGGCCACCCGCACCTGACCTTTACCGTCATACCCAAGCCGGGCGGCCTTGAGAATGCCCGGGAACAGGCCGTCGGAAGCCAAGGGAATATCGTCAGCGGATCTGATGACTGCGTGGGGAGCCACGGCAACCCCCGTGCTTGCCAAGAACGCCTTTTCCTTGATTCTGTCTTGCGCCGTATCGACCGCATGGGCCGCCGGGCTGACCCGGCAGCGGGAAGCAAGTTGGGCCAGGCTGGCTGCAGGAACGTTTTCAAACTCAGTGGTGATGCTGCGGCAAAGGCTGGCCAAATGATCGAGCGCATCCCTATCGTCGTAAGCACCGCGTATGTGCAAGTCGGCCACAGCGCCGGCCGGCGAAGAACTGGCCGGATCGAGCACCGCCACCTTGAATCCAAGCTGTTGTGCAGCGTGACAGAACATCCGTCCTAACTGGCCCCCTCCGAGCATGCCCAGCCAACTACCAGGGGGTATGAGTTCGTTACGGGAGGGAATGCTCATGATGGGACGGTGAAGAGTAAAGAAAAGTGCCGAACGGTGAACAAAGCACCGTCGCAAAAACTGAAAGAAAGAGTTTACAAATCAGGCAATGACGTGAGGGGGAACCACCATTGCTCGGGCCGCATCGGTTTGCCGTCGGCGAAACGCCTGCAGCTTTTGTTGCAGCTCGGAATCGGTGGTGGCCAGACAGGCAATGCAGTGCAAAGCCGCGTTGGCGGCGCCTGCTTCCCCGATGGCAAACGTTGCAACGGGCACCCCTTTGGGCATTTGCACAATAGAAAGCAGAGAGTCCTCGCCACGCAGGTACCTGGACGGCACCGGTACCCCGTATACGGGAACAGGCGTCAGTGCGGCCATCATTCCGGGCAGATGGGCGGCGCCCCCTGCTCCGGCAATAATGCCCCGCAAGCCGCGCTGTGCGGCTTGCTCGCCGTACTCGGCCATGTCCGAGGGCATGCGATGGGCGGAGATCACACGCATTTCGTGAGGCACCTGGAACTCGTCCAGGATGGCGACAGCATGCTGCATTACATCCCAATCGCTGGACGAGCCCATAATGACGCCCACCACAGGTGGAGGTGAGGTTTGGTCTTGGAATTCAGGATTGCTGCTCATGTCTATGCCCTTGAAGCGTACAGGCCGGCACTGGGGCCGGCCTGCTGTGATTACGATGTGAGACGAGTGACGGCTTCGCGATACTTTGCCGCCGTTCTGTCTATGACATCTTGCGGTAGCCGTGGGGCCGGAGCGGTCTTGCCCCAGTCTTGGGTTTCGAGCCAGTCGCGCACAAACTGCTTGTCGAACGAGGGGGGACTGATTCCTTCGGCATAGGCATCAGCCGGCCAGAAGCGAGACGAGTCCGGGGTAAGGACTTCGTCCATAAGATGTAGCTGCCCCTGCCCATCCAGCCCAAACTCGAACTTGGTGTCAGCAATGATAATGCCTTTGCTGGCCGCAAACTGCGCCGCTTCTGTGTACAGCTGCAGCGTGATGCCCCGTATGTTCTGGCCGAGTTCTTGGCCGACCTCATTGATGACATAGTCGAAATCGACGTTTTCATCGTGTTCGCCCACCTCGGCCTTGGCCGCCGGTGTGAAGATGGGTTCGGGTAGCTTTCCGGCCTGTTTCAAGCCCGGGGGCAAGGCAATACCGCAAACCTTGCCGGTGGACTGGTAATCCTTCCAGCCCGAACCGATGATATAGCCACGCGCGACAGCCTCAACCATGACAGGCTGCAGCCGCTTGACGACCACGGCGCGCCCCACCACTTGCTCGCGCTCGTCGGCAGCGACGACGTCTTCAGGCGCCACGCCTGTCGAGTGGTTGGGAACAATGTGAGCCAGCTTTTCCAGCCAGAAGTTGGTGAGCTCGGTGAGCACCTGGCCTTTGCCGGGAATGGGGTCGTCCAAGATGACATCAAACGCCGAGATGCGGTCGGTGGCCACAATGAGCAGCTTGTCGTCACCCACCGCATACATATCGCGCACCTTGCCGCGGCCCAACAGCGGCAAGGACTTGATGTCGGACTGCAGCATAGCGCGCATGCTTACTGCACCACTTGGGCCAGCTCGCCGGCCGAATAGCGACGCGCCATTTCGTCCAGGGAAACAGGTTTGATTTTGCTGGCGTTGCCGGCGGTACCAAACTGTTCGTAACGCTGTTTGCAGATCTCTTTGGCGGCTTGCCGTGCCGGCTTCAGGTACTCGCGCGGGTCGAACTTTGAGGGATTCTCGGCCATGAAGCGGCGTATGGCGCCTGTCATCGCCAGACGGATATCGGTGTCGATATTGACTTTACGCACGCCATACTTGATGGCCTCCTGGATCTCTTCTACGGGTACCCCGTAGGTTTCCTTCATGTCGCCGCCGAACTGGCGGATTTCTGCCAGGAGCTCTTGGGGAACGCTGGAGCTGCCGTGCATGACCAGATGGGTATTGGGCAGGCGACGGTGAATTTCCTTGATGCGCTCTATGGAAAGGATGTCGCCCGTGGGCTTGCGACTGAACTTGTACGCGCCGTGACTGGTACCAATGGCGATAGCCAAGGCGTCGAGCTGGGTGCGGCGCACAAAATCGGCCGCCTGTTCTGGGTCGGTAAGCAGTTGGTCGCGCGTCATGGTGCCTTCGGCGCCGTGACCGTCTTCCTTGTCGCCGGTCATGGTCTCGAGTGAGCCAAGGCAGCCAAGCTCGCCTTCTACGGTAATACCAAGCTTATGGGCCATGTCGACGACTTGTTTGGTTACGTCGACGTTATAGTCGTACTCGGCAATGGTCTTGCCGTCTTCACGCAGGGAACCGTCCATCATGACGCTGGTGAAGCCAAGATTGATGGCACCCTGACACACAGCGGGCGATTGCCCGTGGTCCTGGTGCATGACAACCGGCAAATGGGGGTAGGACTCGACCGCGGCCTGGATAAGCTGCTTCAGGAAGGTTTCGCCGGCGTATTTACGGGCGCCTGCCGAAGCCTGCATGATGACGGGGCTGTTGGTCTCGTCAGCAGCCTCCATAATGGCCTGCACCTGTTCCAGGTTATTGACGTTGAAAGCAGGAATACCATAGCCGTTCTCGGCGGCATGATCGAGCAACTGGCGCATGGAAACTAGGGCCATGACAAGACCTCCAAAACAAGAATAAAGGGACTGCGGCAATTTTACCCGAATGTGGGCGCTGGCCCGGGGGGGTAAAACGGCCCTGTGGACGCGACGTCGGGCAGTATCTCTACCCGATCAGCCGCGCGGTGGTCGTACAGCAGACTTGGGGCGGAAGGCCCTGACTACCGATTCCTGGGTTTCGACATAGGGCCCACCAATCAGATCAATGCAATACGGTACGGCAGCAAAAATACCGGGCACGATGGTTTTGCCATCGGCATCTTTCAGCCCTTCCAAAGTCTCTTTAATGGCTTTGGGTTGGCCGGGCAAGTTGATGATTAGCGCTGAGTGATTGTCGGTCTCGCGTATGACAGCCACCTGCCTGGATAGGATGGCGGTCGGCACAAAGCGAAGACTGATCTGTCGCATCTGCTCACCGAAGCCTGGCATGGGCTTGGTGCCCACGGCCAGTGTGGCCTCAGGAGTGACATCACGACGCGCGGGGCCCGTCCCCCCAGTTGTCAACACGAGATCGCATCCGACCTCATCGACTAGTTCGATCAGGGTGTCGGAAATAACTTGCTGCTCGTCCGGGATGAGGCGCTCGACATACTGCCCCGGCTGAGTGAGGGCCAGATCCAGCCATGAGCGCAAAGCGGGAAGCCCTTCATCTTGATAGGCGCCCTGAGAGGCTCGGTCGGACACCGAGACGAGACCGATCAGAATATCGTCCGCATGCCGACGGGTGAGACGTAGTGAATCAGACATATGAACTCCTATAGCAGGGGCCCATTCGCATAGCGATGGATTTCCTGGAGTGGCTAAGCAGCGGCGCGCTTTTGCAAGATATCGACGGCCGGGAGCGTCTTACCCTCAAGGAATTCCAGGAAGGCTCCACCACCTGTCGAGATATATCCCACCTTGTCGCCAATGCCATATTTGGCGATGGCGGCCAGGGTGTCTCCGCCCCCGGCTATGGAAAAGCCGGCCGATTGGGCGATGGCGTTGGCGATTACCTCGGTGCCGTGTGAAAACGCCTCGAACTCGAACACTCCGACCGGGCCGTTCCACACAATGGTGCCTGCCTTGCGCAGGATGTCGGCCAGCTGAGCAGCCGTTTGCGGCCCGATGTCGAGAATCATGTCGTCATCAGCGACTTCAGATGCGGGCTTGACCGTAGCAGCGGCATCAGCGCCAAAAGACTTGGCGCAGACCACATCAACCGGAATGGGGACGCTGGCGCCACGCTGTTGCATGAGCTCGATGACAGCGCGCGCCTCGTCCACCTGATCCGGCTCCGCCAAGGATTTTCCAATTTTCAACCCCTTTGCCAACATGAAAGTATTGGCGATTCCACCACCGACGACGAGTTGATCGACGTTCTGGGCGAGGGTTTGCAAGATGCTCAGTTTGGTCGAGACCTTGGAGCCACCGACAATGGCCACCATAGGTCGCTTGGGCTGCTCAAGTGCGCGACCGAGCGCGTCCAGTTCAGCCTCAAGCAAAGGACCGGCGCACGCGATGGGCGCAAAGCGCGCCATGCCGTGGGTGGTCGCTTCTGCTCGGTGAGCTGTACCAAACGCGTCATTGACGTAGACGTCGCACAGTGCCGCCATGCGTCGCGATAACTCTTCGTCGTTCTTCTTTTCGCCCACATTGCATCGGCAGTTTTCCAGCAACACCACTTCGCCAACGTCGACCTGCACGCCTTGCACCCAGTCCGAGGCGAGGCGGACAGGCTGGCCCAGGAGCTCGGACAACCTTGCCGCGACGGGGGCCAAACTATCGCCAGGCCCGACGACGCCTTCTTTGGGCCTGCCAAGATGCGAGGTCACCATAACAGCCGCTCCGGCGTCCAGTGCGAGTCGAATCGCCGGCACGGAAGCGCGGATTCGGGTGTCCTCGGAAATTTCACCGGCGCCATTAAAGGGCACATTCAGATCAGAGCGAATGAATACACGCTTGCCGGCCAGCGCGTTCGATTTGGCCAGTGCGTTAAGGGTTTGCGTAGACATAGGTGAAGGGCGAGCGAAAAATGGCGTATAAGACAAAGACGAGCGCAAAGGCCAGCCAGGAGCACAAGGCCCGGCCAAACAAATCCCGGCTGATTGCCGGGGTCTGTCTTTTACGGCGAGTGGCGAGGTACGCCCGACCCACCCTTGCGGCGAAAGGAACGGCCGATTACTTGGCGTTCATAAGGGCTACAGTCGTATCAAGCATACGATTCGAAAAGCCCCACTCGTTGTCATACCAGGAGCCCACTTTAACAAGCTTGCCAGACACTTTGGTCAGGCCAGCATCGACGGTGCTCGAAGCGCTGGTGTGGTTGTAGTCGGCCGAAACCAGAGGTTCGTCGCTGAAATCCAGTATGCCCTTCAGCGGACCTTCGGATGCAGCCTTCTGCAGAATGCTGTTGACTTCTTCAACCGTGGTTTCGCGTTCGGCGACAAAGCTGAGGTCAACCATGGAAACGTTAATTGTGGGTACGCGCACAGCGTAGCCATCGAGCTTGCCGTTGAGCTCGGGCAACACCAGGCCGACGGCCGAGGCGGCGCCGGTTTTGGTCGGGATCATGCTGGTGGTGGCCGAACGAGCACGGCGCAGATCGCTATGGTAGACGTCGGTCAGAACCTGATCGTTGGTGTAGGCATGAATCGTGGTCATCAAACCGTTTACCAGGCCGATTTCCTTGTGTAGCGGCTGCACGAGGGGTGCCAGGCAGTTGGTGGTGCACGATGCGTTGGATATGACGGTGTCGCTGGCCTTAAGAACGTCGTGGTTGACGCCGTAAACGATGGTGGCGTCGACATCCTTGCCGCCCGGTGCCGAAATAATGACTTTTTTGGCGCCACCCTGGATGTGCGCCGAAGCCTTCTCCTTACTTGTGAAGAAGCCGGTGCATTCGAGCACCACGTCGACGCCCAGGTCGCCCCAAGGCAGTTCGGCCGGATTACGGTTGGCCAGGACACGGATGCGGTCGCCGTTGACAATCATGTAATCGCCGTCGACTTCCACGGTGCCGGGGAAACGGCCGTGCGCGGTGTCGTATCGGGTGAGGTGGGCGTTGGTCTTCGGATCGCCCAAATCGTTGATGGCGACGATTTCAATGTCGTGCTTTTTGTTGCCCTCGTAGTGAGCGCGCAAGATATTGCGCCCAATACGTCCGTATCCGTTAATCGCTACGCGAATAGCCATGGTTGAATTCTCCTGGTTACAAAACTTGTTCGACGGCCGCCGCCACGTTGTCGACGGTCAGTCCAAAATGCTTGAAGAGTGCTCCGGCCGGCGCGGATTCGCCGTAGGTGTCCAAACCGACGACTTTTCCTTCCAGGCCCACGTATTTGTACCAACCTGCCGTGGCGCCGGCCTCGACGGCCACGCGGGGCAGGCCCGCCGGCAGCACCGACTCGCGCCATTGTGCGTCTTGGGCATCAAAGACGTTAGTGCAAGGCATCGACACCACACGCACCGGGATGCCCCGTGCCATGAGCTGCTCTTGGGCGCCCAGGGCAAGCGAGACTTCGGACCCTGTCGCGATGATGATGGCGCGCGCGCCTTCTGCATCGCGCAGCACATAACCGCCTCGTGCAATTTGGGTCCGCACTTGCGGATCGCGCGGCACAAAGGGCAGAGTCTGGCGAGATAACAGCAAGGCCGAGGGGCCGCCGTCCCTGACGTCCATGCCGACACTGGCCGGGCGCTGTACAGCCTGCTGCCAGGCGACTGCGGTTTCGAGTGTGTCGCAGGGGCGCCATACGTGTAAATTGGGAATAAGGCGCAAGCTGGCGGCGTGCTCTATGGACTGATGTGTGGGACCGTCCTCGCCGAGACCGATGGAGTCGTGAGTGAATACATGGATGACGCGCTGCTTCATCAAAGCAGCCATGCGAATGGCGTTACGCGAATAGTCCGAAAAGGTGAGGAAGGTGCCGCCGTAGGGCAAGTATCCTCCGTGCAGGGCCACTCCGTTCATGATGCCGGCCATGCCGAATTCGCGCACCCCGTAGTTGATGTGACGCCCGAACTGCAGGCCATCCTGGGTGCGCCGCAGCGCCGTGACGCCTTTCCAGTCGGTAAGATTGGAACCGGTAAGGTCGGCCGATCCGCCAAGTAGTTCCGGCAGCAAGGGGGCCAAAGCGGTGATGGCCAATTGCGAGGCTTTGCGAGTGGCGACCGATTCTGCCTTATCGTTAGTGGCCGACAGAAACGCTTCGTAGTTTTCCGTGAAATCGGACGGCAGCTCGCCGGCGAGGCGTCGCAGCAGTTCGCGCGCTTCCTCGGGATGCGCTTGCGCGTAGGCGTCGAACCGCTGCTGCCATTCGCCTTGCCGTTGTCGGCCGACGTCTTTGGCGTCCCAACGCTGATATACCTCGAGCGGCACCTCGAACGCCTTGTGGGGCCAGTTTATGGCCTCGCGCGTTGCGATGATTTCTTCGTCTCCCAGTGGGGCGCCGTGCACTTTTTCGGACCCCTGCATGGTAGGAGCACCCTTACCAATGATGGTGCGGCAGCAGATCAGCGAAGGCCCTTTGTTGTGACTGGCCGCCTGCTTGGCTTGCTCAATTGCTGCATCGACCGCGTCCACGTCGTGGCCGTCCACGCCTCGAATGACGTTCCAGCCATAGCTTTCGAAGCGCGCCGGAGTGTCGTCGGCGAACCAGTTCTCGACTTTTCCGTCGATGGAAATGCCGTTGTCGTCGTAAATGACGATGAGCTTGGACAGATTAAGCGTTCCGGCCAGCGAGCAAACTTCGTGAGAGATGCCCTCCATCAGGCAACCGTCGCCCGCGAACACATAGGTGTAGTGGTCAATGATGTCGTGACCGGGCCGATTGAACTCGCGCGCCAGCAGGGCTTCGGCGAGCGCCATCCCCACTGCATTTGCCAGGCCCTGACCCAGCGGGCCGGTAGTGGTTTCGACTCCTGCCGTAATGCCTACTTCAGGGTGGCCCGGCGTGCGCGAGTGCAGCTGACGAAAGTTCTTGAGCTCTTCGATGGGCAAATCGTACCCTGTCAGGTGCAGCAAGGCGTATATAAGCATGGAGCCATGCCCATTGGACAGCACAAACCGGTCGCGGTTCGGCCAAGTGGGGTCGGCCGGGTTGTGGCGCAGATGACGACCCCAAAGCGCTTCCGCGATGTCGGCCATGCCCATTGGGGCGCCTGGATGGCCGGAATTGGCTTGTTGGACCGCGTCCATGGACAGGGCGCGAATGGCGCTGGCCAGGGAAGAAACTTGGGCTGTCGTGGAACTCATGGGAAACTCGCAATTAAGGCGCGCGGGCAAAACTTGGCGCCTGCCGGCCCCGTTTCGGGCCAAGGATAGCAAAGCCTAAGATTTTACCACCCCACCGCTTTGGCGGGCCCGGGGCCATCCACCAGTACAGCACCGCTTGCCGCCCCGCGACCTTACCGCTTGCCACCCCGCCACCTTACCGCTCGCCGCCCCGCCACCTTACACTAGGCACTTCGCAAAAGCACCTTGGTCACCGCGTCAACATGCCCGCGCCACGTTTTTTCTATCCTGATCCCTTATCGCCTAATCAGACCTTTGAACTGCCCGCAGAGCTGGCTCATTACGCCTTGCGCGTGCTGCGCTTGCGTGATGGGGAAAGCGTCGTTCTGTTCGACGGCCACGGAGGGCAATACTCCGCGCAACTGAGCGTGGAAGGCAAGAAAGCGCACGCTCACACACGCGACTTCAGCCCGGTGGACGTCGAGCTGGAAGGCGACATCACCCTTGTTCAAGGTGTGGCGACCGGGGACAAGATGGACTGGATCGTAGAGAAGGCGGTCGAATTGGGCGCCAAGCGCCTGGTGCCCATTGCCGCTCAGCGTAGCGTGCTGCAGCTATCAGGCGAACGACTTCATAAGCGCCACGATCATTGGCGGCGCGTGGCGCAATCGGCCAGCGAGCAATGCGGGCGCAATCGCATTATGCACATCGAGCTGCCGATGACCCTGGCGGCTTTTCTTGAGGAAAACCAGGAACGGGAAGATCGACTGACTCTCTTTTGCGATCCGGAAGGCCAACGTCAACTCACCGAGCTTCTGCCTACCTCGGCGCCTGCCATTACGCTATTGGTCGGGCCGGAAGGCGGCTGGACGCCAGAAGAGCATCGGTCTGCTCTGGATGCGGGAGCTATTGGCATCCGGTTCGGGCCGCGAATTCTTCGCACAGAAACCGCTGGATTGGCGCTAATTTCTGCCGTCACCGCATTACAGGGGTGGAGCTGACCACGCTAGCCGTCTCCCAAACAAAACAGCGCGCTCGAGGCGCGCCGTAAAGGGGTCTTTATTCGAGCTCGGCGCCCGAGTACGGAGTGGGCGAGACGCCCGGCTCAGGGTCGGGATGCTTGCCGGCGTGCAGGACGCCGAAAGCAAAGTATCGGTCATTATTACCGGCAAAGTCTGCCGCATCGTTACAGACGTTGATAATGGCCTTGCTATCTTCAGCAAGCGCCGGATCGCCGGAATGCAAATTGTGGAACCACAACAGCACACCCTTCTTTTGATCTAGAGTGGTGTCGCAGAGGCAATCGTACAAGGCGTCGAGGTTGCCGCCAAAAAATTCAGGAAAATCAACCGCTTTCACCACAGCGCGCAACACGGCCGACCGGCTGCGCGCACGATCACAATCGACCACAAACGGCGTAATCCCTTGGTCTTGAGCCCACTTTATTGCCTCTTCCCGGGTAATGGTCGAAGCATCTAACAAACCGCCTTTCTCAAGCTGATCTTGCAATGTTGCTGTGCGGGTCATTGCGGCGCCCCCCTGAAAAACGCTTTTACTTCATCAATTCGTTTCATGCTATCGGCAAATCCAAGTCTAATAAGTTCCCTGGTATAGCCAGCTTCGAATAGCAAGTACGATACCAGTGCCCCGCCGTTGGAGGCTTGGGAACCCGAAGATACACCGAGTACACGCAAAAGTGTACGTACTGGCGGCGGCATTTGATGTAAATGCCGCATAGCAATGTCATCCAGCGATTGACTGGGGGTAATTGACAACACTGACACGGGTTTCAGGGCAAGTTTCCGGTGCGCCGACTGCGGAATCACGGCCAGCAAATCGTTTAGCCTATGCAACCTTTCCAGGTCTGCGGACAAACTGTCCAAAAAGATGCTGGTCAGTGCGTGACCGCTGATCTGCGCCAGGCTCGGATAGTCCGAGTCGATTTTGGCGTCCTCCAGATGGGTGTCATTGCGATGCGCCGTACTGATGACGAAAATCCGCGAGGCGCCCAGGTGAATGGCTGGACTAAGCGGCGCCAACTGGCGCATGGAACCGTCCCCGCACCATTCTGTGCGGCCTTCTACCAGCAAGGCTCTTGGAGGAAACACAAAGGGAATGGAACTGGACGCCATCAGGTGATCCACGCCGAGGTTGCAAGCAACCGCATGACGCAAAGAGCGGGTCCAGGGCTCAATGGACTTCTTGGACTGATAAAAGGTGATGTGTTCGCCCGTGGTGTATCCGGTGGCCGCAATGGCGACGGCCGTCAGGACATCGCTTTTCAAGTTCGCCTCGAGACGCTGAAAATCCAGGTGCTCGGTCAGCAAGGCCTCAAGAGGCCGGTTATCCAATAAGGAAGCGGGTCTTTTGCCGCGCAAGCCTGGCATCAGCCAGCCCAGCGTCAACAACCCCAGCCAACGTGCGCCGGTCCGCAACAATTCAGTGCTGTCCGCCTTGTAAACCAAGCCCGTATGCAGGCCTTCCCACAGCTCACGCAGGCGATCGCAGGCCAAATGAACATCGTTGGCGCGACAGGCCAGCGCCGCGGCATTGATGGCTCCTGCCGAGGTACCGCAAATAATGGGAAACGGGTTGCGAAAATTAGCCGAACGGTGAGGATCGATGATGCGCAGGACGGCCGCCAGCACCCCAACCTGATAGGCGGCGCGGGCTCCGCCACCCGTCAGGACGATGCCGGTGGGTGAGGCGCCCGCGCTTTTCATCTGTGTTTACACTTGCGGCGGTGTATTGGCATCGACCACCGTCAGGGCGGCCATATTGACGATACGGCGCACGGTGGAGCTGGCCGTGAGGATATGCACCGGTGCGTTGGCCCCGAGCAAGAAGGGCCCTACTGCGACGTTACCTCCGGCAGCGGTCTTGAGCAGGTTGTAGGCGATATTGCCCGAGTCCACGTTGGGACAGATAAGCACGTTGGCGGAACCGGACAGCGTGGTGCTGGGAAGTATGCGCTTGCGAAGCTGTTCGTCGAGTGCGCAGTCGCCGTGCATTTCGCCGTCCACTTCCAGATCGGGGGCCCATTCGCGCACCAAAGCCAACGCCTCGCGCATTTTCTTGCCCGACGCGGCGCTGTCTGTACCAAAGTTGGAACGGGACAGCAGGGCTATCTTGGGCTCGATATTGAGCCGGCGCATTTGGGTTGCGGCCGCAATGGTGATTTCGGCGATCTGCTCGGCCGTGGGGTTGTCGTTGACATGGGTATCGGCCAAGGCCACCGTGCGTTCGGCCAACAGCAGGATGTTCATGGCAGAATAAGTGCGGGTACCGGGCTCTTTACCTATTACCTCGTCGATAAAACGCAGGTGGTTTGCATAGCTGCCCACAGTGCCGCAGATCATGCCGTCAGCATCACCCAAATGCACCATCATGGCGCCAATCAGAGTCAGACGCCGGCGCATCTCTACACGGGCCATTTCCTTGGTAATGCCGTTGCGGCAGCGCATTTCCCAGTAGGTGCTCCAGTAGCGATGGAAGCGCTCGTCATACTCCGGGTTGGTGACCTCGACATCCACTCCCAGACGCAGACGTAGACCAAAACGCTTGATACGGGCTTCGAGCACGGCAGGACGCCCGACCAAAATAGGTTTGGCCAGTTTTTCGTCGACCACAATCTGCACGGCTCGCAGGACCCGCTCTTCTTCGCCCTCGCTGAACACGATGCGGGCCTTTCCGCCTTCGCGCACCATGGCCTTGGCCGTGGCGAACAGCGGCTTCATGAAGGAGCCGGAGCGATAGATGAACTGTTGTAGTTGATCGGCATAGCCGTCGAGGTCTGCGATGGGCCGGGTGGCGACCCCCTCCTCCATGGCGGCTTTGGCCACGGCCGGCGCGATGCGCACGATGAGGCGGGGATCGAAAGGCTTGGGAATGAGGTATTCGGGACCAAACGATACGCCATATGTGCCGTACGCAGCGGCCACCATATCGTTCTGCTCTTCTTCAGCAAGACGAGAGATGGCTTCGACCGCAGCTTTCTCCATGCCCCGTGTGATTGTGGTGGCGCCGACATCAAGCGCTCCACGGAAGATATACGGAAAGCACAATACGTTGTTGACCTGGTTGGGGTAGTCGGACCGCCCCGTGGCCATCACGATATCGTCACGGACGGCGTGCGCCTCTTCGGGGAGGATTTCCGGGTTTGGATTAGCCAGTGCCAGAATTACTGGCTTTTTGGCCATGCGTTTGACCATATCGGGCTTGAGCACGCCGCCCGCGGACAAGCCAAGAAAGACATCCGCGCCGTCGATGATTTCGTTCAAGGTGCGCAAAGTGGTCTCTTGCGCGAAACGAGCCTTGTCTTCGTCCATCAGGACGGTGCGCCCCTTGTAAACCACCCCTTCAATGTCTGACACCCAGATGTTCTCGACCGGCAGACCGAGGTCTACCAGGAGATCCAGGCAAGCCAGCGCCGCCGCCCCTGCACCAGAGACCACCACTTTAACTTCGGCGATGTCCTTCTCTACAACCTTCAGTGCGCTGGTAAAGGCGGCCGCCACGCAAATGGCGGTGCCGTGCTGGTCGTCGTGGAACACCGGGATTTTCATGCGTTCGCGCAGCTTGCGCTCGACCGTGAAGCACTCCGGCGCCTTGATATCCTCCAGGTTGATGCCACCAAAGGTGGGCTCCAAACCAGCGATGATGTCGACCAGCTTGTCTGGATCCGTCTCGTTGATTTCGATGTCGAACACATCGATCCCGGCAAACTTCTTGAACAGCACCGCCTTGCCTTCCATGACCGGCTTCGAGGCCAACGCGCCAATATTGCCCAAACCCAATACAGCCGTGCCATTGGTAATGACGCCTACCAGGTTGCCGCGGCTGGTAAAACGAAACGCGTTGGCTGGGTCGGTCACGATTTCTTCGCACGCAGCGGCGACTCCGGGCGAGTAAGCCAATGCCAGATCGCGTTGATTGGACAGCTGCTTGGTGGCAGCGATCGCGATTTTGCCCGGCTGACCCTGCTCGTGGTATTCCAGAGCCGCTTTGCGTAAAGTTTCTTCCATGATGCTTGTTCTATAACCGTTGGAGAGGAAAACAGACGCTCATTCTAGCCCTTAGATACAAACGGGTCACCGTATACACATACAGCTCGGCAAGTGCCTCACAAAAACCGCAGCCGGGTATGGCTCGGGACGCATTAAAGATCCTGACCAGGATGAGGATACAAACCGTTAGGGTCGAATAGCGCCTTCACCTGTTGATCCAGATCTGAAGCTTGCCATTCGATGTCCTCGGTGCTTGAACCGTGAAGGAAAGAAAACTCCGGTGCCGATTCATCTGCTGCGCTTGAAGGACCGTCTTTCTCGAAGACCAGCCAATCCACCCAGGCCAAATCACCCCCATGGCCAAGCAACAGATGCGCCAGATTCACTTCGTGACCGGGCTCAGGCGCGAGAGCGTCGAGCCGGTAACGGGCGGGCCACCATTCTTGATTGCGACACGCCCGTCCTGCCGGCTGTCCCATCAGCCCGAACAGGGCCGGCACCAGCCTTTGCAATGAAATCGTCTCAAGCGGCGCCCGGTTGTTTTCTCCGAAGGGGCCGAGTCGCGCTTGAGACCCGTCGGCCAGCAATACCGAAGCGTGCAGCAGACCTGAGCGCCATGTTTGGCCCGAGCGCCAATTGCATTGGCTGCGGTCGGCCAGCCAGGCCGCAACTGTCATGTAGGGGGGCAAATCCTGAAAGCGATGCAGGCCCGCGTTGGCCAGCTCCCCAAGCAGACATCCTGGTTGAACGAACCACTTGCTTTCATCGTTCGGCAAGGGTTGAAAAGTCGATAACCCAGCCCCAACCTCCACCCATAAGACCGAGCTCTCGGCGTGGCTGGATGCGTAGTTCAGCCCCTCCAGGGCCAATACAACTCCGCTTTCTATGCACAGCGCATGGGCGTGACGCACATCGGCCGCACTCTGGGGAATCAAACGAGCGCTGCCTCGGCCGTCGCGAGATCCGAAGTCCATGACCTGGCCTTGCGCCAGGCGGGCCAATCGCTCACAAAATGCGGTCCAGGGATCGCGCGATACGCGGCGGCCCATGAGAAAACGGCGACGAGATGTTGAGGGCATAGACGTTCTGGCGCGGTCAAGGCGTTAGGGGACGCCGCACACTACAATGGCTATTTTTCTTAGCGCCGCCGCCATGTTTCGCCTTGCACAGCGCACCGATCAGGTGTTGCCATTCTACGCCGTCGAAGTGTTCAAACAAGCCAGCGCCTTGAACGCCCAGGGCCGCGATGTCATTAGCCTGGGTATTGGCGAACCGGACTTCACCGCGCCGCCACAAGTGGTGGAAACCTTGAATCGGGCGGCTTCCGCCGGCCTGAGCGGCTATACGCCACCCGCGGGCATTGGTCCCTTGCGAGAGGCGCTGGCGCTTTATTATGAAGAACATCTCGGCGCGCGTGTGGACGCCTCGCGCATCATCATCACGTCCGGTGCGTCGGGGGCCTTGTTATTGGCCGCCATGGCGCTCATCAATCCCGGCGACGAAGTCCTCATGCCGGACCCGTCCTATCCGGCCAATCAAAACTTCATCCTGGGCGCCGGTGGAGTCCCACGTCTCATCCCTTCTTCAGCCGCCCATCGCTTTCAGCTAACTGCTGACGATGTTCGAGCCCATTGGGGCCCCAATACGCGGGGGGTGCTTATCGCGTCGCCGAGCAACCCCACTGGCACCACCATAGCCACCGCCGACCTTCGCGAGCTCATCGAGGAGGTCCATAAGCGTGACGGCTTTGTCATCATGGACGAGATTTATCAGGGCCTGTACTACGGCGACAAACCACAAACTGCCTTGGTGCTGGACGACCAAGTCATAGTCATCAATAGCTTTTCCAAGTATTTTCATATGACCGGCTGGCGGCTTGGCTGGATGGTGGCGCCGCCCCATATGGCTCCGGCTGTAGAAAAACTGGCCTCGAGTATCGCCATCTGCGCACCCAGCCTGGCTCAGCACGCGGCCCTTACCTGCTTCGAACCCGAGGTGCTGCGGCTTTATGAAAATCGCCGCCTCTCTTTTCAACAGCGCCGAGATTACCTATTGCCCCAGTTGCAGCGGCTTGGGCTCCATGTACCTGTACCGCCCGACGGCGCGTTTTATATCTATGCTGATATCAGCCAGCTTAGCGACAACAGCGACGTGTTCGCGCATCGGCTGTTACATGAGGCCGGCGTCGCGGCCGTGCCCGGACGGGACTTTGGACCTGCGCACGCAGCCAAAGCCGTACGGTTCTCCTACACGGTAGGGCTGGATCGTCTGCAAGAAGCGGTATACAGAATGGAGCAGTTTCTGCTTTAAAGATTTCTTATGGGAACGCCAGAGGCCAGCGCGATGCGACGCCACTCGGCCATTACCTTGGCGCCATAGCCCCCATCGCTTGGGCCGGTGGCGCCGACATAGCAGGCCAGACCTGCCTTCACCGAGCCGCGCCGGTCGATGCAATCGCGCAGTATCTGCGCGCCAACTCGGATATTGGTGATCGGATCCAAGGCCGCTTCAGGCGCCATTTCAAGGCGTTCGAACTTATCTTGATGCACCCGAGTCATGACCTGCATCAAGCCTTGCGCGCCCACATGGCTTTCTGCAAACGGGTTGTAGCGCGACTCGATTGCTATGACGGCCAGAAGCAATTGCGGGTCCAGCCGCTGCTCGTCTCCCACTTGAAAGGCGGTGTGTATGAGAATGCCCGCCGCCTTATGGGCAATTCGATATTTGCGGGCAATATAGCTGCGTAAGGCCTGGCTTTGAGAAGAGCTGACTCCCGGCACGCGGAAGTCGTCCAGTGCGTACAAGGCATCAGCAAAAGTGTCTACTGTCGTGCTGACGTTATCGTCGTGTTGAACCGGCTCGTCCTCGACATCGCGGGAGGCCATCGCGCCCAAAGACCACAACCCGTAGGGGCTTTTGCTTGCCTGAACTGCAAGCCCTGCGTCGCCCAGTGCCGAAGGCCGCAGACCGACCAACAGGGCTTCATGCACCTGAACCAACTGTTCACGCAAACTGGGGACCGTAGCAGACACGGCCAGTGTCACGGCGACAGCAATTCCCAGGTACACGGCTCCGACATGCGCAACTTCGGAGATACGACTGCGTGCCTGTCGCAGGAGGCGAGCTAACGATGCTGCCGAATAGACTCCGGTCATAGACGGGCCCAAAATTGCAGAACCTGGATGTTAACCTTAGCGGCGTGCAGCAAATGTAAAACAAAACCAGCGGGAGTGCTTCTTGAAATACCGTGATTTGCGCGACTTCATCAGCCAGCTTGAGAAGGCCGGCGACCTCAAGCGCATTCAACATCCCGTCTCGACGGCCCTTGAAATGACAGAAATCAGCGACCGCGTGCTGCGATCGCAAGGCCCTGCCCTGCTCTTCGAGAAGGCTTCCCATAACGGCAAGCCGGCCACCATGCCGGTGTTGACCAACCTGTTTGGCACGCCACAACGAGTAGCGCAGGGGATGGGAGCAGATGATGTCTCGGCGCTACGGGACATTGGCGAACTGTTGGCATCCCTGCGTGAGCCGGAAGCGCCCCGCGGGCTTAAAGACGCCATCGCCAAAGTGTCGATGCTGAAGTCCGCACTGTGGGACATGAGCCCAAAGACCGTGCGCTCTCCGGCGTGCCAGGAAGTGGTCCTGGAAGGCAACGATGTCGATCTCACGCAGCTTCCCCTGCAACTGTGTTGGCCGGGCGATGCCGCTCCTTTACTGACCTGGGGGCTTGTCATCACCCGAGGGCCCAATGCACGCCGCCAGAATCTGGGCATTTATCGGCAACAGCTCATTGGCCGCAACAAACTCATTATGCGTTGGCTGTCTCATCGAGGCGGGGCGCTGGACTTCCGAGACCACACACTGGCCAACCCAGGCAAGCCCTTTCCAATAGCAGTGGCATTGGGCACGGACCCCGCAACCATCTTGGGCGCCGTCACCCCTGTGCCTGACAGCTTGTCTGAATATCAGTTTGCCGGCCTGCTGCGCGGCTCTCGCACTGAAGTGGCGAAGGCCATTGGCAGCGATCTGTCCGTACCGGCGTTCGCGGAAATTGTGCTTGAAGGCCATATTTTGCCGTCGAGTGATTCACGCGCCATACAACCCACCGTGCCGGAAGGCGCCCCGCCGCCGCCGGACGACAGCCCCTACGAGTTGGCCCTGGAAGGCCCCTATGGCGACCACACCGGCTACTACAACGAGCAGGACTGGTTTCCCGTATTTACGGTCGACCGCATAACAATGCGACGCAACCCTATCTACCACAGCACCTACACGGGAAAACCGCCAGACGAACCGGCGGTACTCGGCGTGGCGCTGAATGAAGTGTTCGTCCCCCTGCTGCGCCGCCAATTACCTGAAATCACCGACTTCTACCTGCCTCCTGAAGGATGCAGCTATCGGCTTGCCGTGGTATCCATACGAAAGCAGTACGCTGGGCACGCCAAACGGGTGATGTTCGGCTTATGGAGCATATTGCGCCAATTCATGTACACCAAATTCATCATCGTGGTGGACGACGATGTCGACGTGCGCGACTGGAAAGAAGTGGTTTGGGCGATGACGACCCGCATGGATCCGGTTCGCGATGCTGTGCTGGTGGAGAACACCCCTATCGACTACCTCGACTTTGCGTCGCCGGTATCGGGCCTGGGAGGAAAGATGGGTATGGACGCCACCAACAAGTGGCCCGGCGAAACTCAGCGCGAATGGGGAACACCCATAAGTATGAGCGACTCTGTGCGCCAGCGCGTCGACGATATGTGGTCCCGGCTGGGGCTTTAACCCCAGCGGCGGGTATTTAGTCGAAGTCCCCTTCGTGTCCGCCGGCCATGTTGCGCTTCATTTGCCAGGCCAGAAGTATTGCAGCCACCCCACCAAGAGCGGCCCAACGGCCGCGCTTCAACCCCAGTCGGGTAAGCACGGCGGACGCGCCGGATATCAGGAAGGGGTAGCGACGCGCCACGCGAAATCCCTCCAGCAGCCAACCTGACGATGACGCCGACTTGCGCGCACGCGTAAGCCGCCGCGGCAACAGGCTTTTGGCTATGCCGGCAGGCGTGAGGCTGTTGCGAATGACGGCAGCGTTATACAGCACACTTTGCCGCTCGACAGCAGCCTTGGCCCGTAGCAACTCTATGCGCGCCTCGCGCGAAGCATGGGCTTTTTTCATTCTGTGTCCTCGTGCCTTGGCAGCTGCGTCGGGTGGCGCAGCCCTTTAAGCGCTTCCACATCGCGTTGCAACTCTTCCAATGTGGCGGAAAAAGGCAACGGCTCGGAGACAAACATCTGCCTGACCGCCCACAAAAGACGCAAACCAACCAGCGCGTACACCAGCGCCAACAGGCCTATGACTGCGTAGCGATATTCGGTCGACCAGAAAAGCAGTGCAATGAACAACGAGAACACGAGCAGCGCCAGCGTCAACAGCACCAGTCCGCCAAGCGAGAAGGCCAGCGCTTTAATGAGCCGGCTTTTCTGCTCGCCCGCCTCGACCGCGAACAGCTCGAGACGAGTGCGCAGAATGGATACCAGGGTGCCGCTTAAGTCGCCAATAGAATCTTTCAGCCCCATAGGTCGCCCTTTCTAGTTGGTGTGCCATGACAGCTGCCGGTTATTGCAGCTGACCCGGGGTAAACAATGGGACGGACCGTTTAGCGCCGCGCGATGAGCATGCCCAGCAACAGGCCCGCCAGTCCGGCCACGCCGATGGCGGCCCATGGGTTGTCATGCACGTAATCGTCAGTCACGCGAGCGGCTTGACGGCCTTTGGCCATGACTGCGTCCTGAGTGTCGTATAGCGCCAAACGCGACCGGCGCAAAGACTCCATGGCACGTTCCCGCAATTCGCTTGCTTTTTCACCGCTGGTGCTTGCCGCTTCGCGCAACAGGTTCTCGGCGTCGTCAAGACTGGTTTTGACGCTCTTCATGAACTGTTGTTCTTTATCTTGCAGGCCATCTGTGTCTGTTCTTGCCATTATCAGCTCCTTCAGGTGAATACCGAACGTAAACTCGTTACCGTCATACTAATGGATTCGCAGGCAGGTTTGACAGTGAAAGCTATTCCAGCAATGTCACTTCTACCTGCGAACCGACGCCGCTTTGAACGCTTAGTTGTTTCATAACCATGTTCAATTCGGGGCAGTACCAGTCCGTGACAGCAGACGTCATGCCCGGTATGGGCAGCACAATGCCGTTGAACGAGGCTTGGGTGGCCTCAATAACTCGTTGATACCGTATGGGCCAGCACGACTTGGCACCGGCGGCGGTGTCGATCTGTTGGCGATCGCCCACGGTCTTTTCGCCTGTACGCACGATAACCGGAGCCGCCCCTAATTTGCTATCGGCCGAAATCTTGAAATCCATGGCGGGAAAAGTTTGGCCGCTGCGCGTGATGGGTTCACCGTAGGAAAATAGACCCAACATGCGTAAATCGAAGTCGCCTTCCAAAGGTTCAGTACCGCCGGCCTCTACACGCGCGAAAGACGCCTTGCCTTGGTTGACCTGCATGACGTAATCGATATTGCTGTTGCGGGGAGGTAAAGCAGCAAAACCAAAACGGGTGACCCCGGTCACACGAGCCTGACACTGGTCCGGCCCGGTTTTCTTCACCTGCGAGAACGAAAGCTGGGCGCCCAGGTTAATGACCCCCGAACCCGTGAGCTCGACACGCCCCTGCTCATGCATAAACGGGGCGTCACATACGCCGGCCGCAGCGGGCCCTCCAACGGTGACCCCTGCCGCAGTCATTATCAATAGCGACAAAGCCAGCTTCATGTTCGACTTGGTGAATACATTCATAGAAGAACATGCTACATCTTTTGCCAATCCCACATGCTCCGGCGCATGACGAGTTGTAAAGAGACCTGCCTGGAAGAGTTGTAAAGAGACCTGCCCGGAATTACGCCGCTATCTGCCGAGTACCGAAAATTCTGTCGCCCGCGTCTCCGAGACCGGGAACGATATAGCCGTTTTCGTTCAAATGACTATCAATGGAGGCCGTGTAGACGTGGACATCGGGATGGGCGCGTTCGACCGCTGCAATACCTTCCGGGGCTGCTACGAGGACCAGAGCACGAATATTGGTGCTACCCGCTTTTTTCAACATATCGATAGTGGC
>JAJUGB010000018.1 GCA_029268595.1 Alcaligenaceae bacterium
CCGAAGAGACCGTTGGGGTGACCGTCACCCCACCTATTTGAAACTGGCGGCTTATCGCTGGCGGTTCAAGGGTGTGTGCGCTGCCGCCACTGTCAGTTCTTCGTAAAGCTCCACGTGGCGGTCCGCCACGTGGTTCACGTCAAAGGCGTATTCAGCCAGCCGGCGCCCCGCCTCGCCCATTTCCTGGCGCAGCTTACCGTCATCGGCTAGGCGCTGTACGGCGAAAGCCAGTGCGCGAGCGTCTCGCGCAGGCACCAGCAGGCCCGTCACACCGGGCTCGATGGCGTCCCGGCAACCGGGCACGTCGGTGGTGACCACAGCTCTACCGCAAGCAGCCGCCTCGATCAACGACTTGGGAAGACCTTCCCGGTACGAGGGCAATACGGCAATATGCGCCTGCTGGTACAGGGCTGGAATGTCTTCTTGCTCGCCCAAGTACTCGACGACGCCTTCTTGCAACCATTGATCCAGCTCGGCTTGAGTGATGCTGGCAGGATTGCCTTTGTCGATGCTTCCGGCCAACACCCACCGGACACCGTCCGCTCCATTCGCGGACAATCGCGCCGCCTGTACAAACTCGCGCACCCCCTTGTCGATAAGCAAGCGCGACACCATCAAGGCGATGGGCTTGCCATCGGGTTCTGGAGTCGCCCGGAAGCGCTGCAAATCCACGCCTGATCCTCTTATCAGGACGACCTGCTCCGGGCGCACTGCTTTGCATCGCAACAGCACATCGCGATCGCTGGCGTTTTGGAAAATGACCCGGCTATTCGGATGGCCCAAGGCCAGTCGGTATAGCGAGGTGGCGGCCCAACGTAAAAAGTCGAACCCCTTACTCTCGCGGATAAAGATGAAGCCGAGGCCAGAGACGGCAGCGATGTAGGCGGGCACTTTGGCAAGTCGAGCAGCAATGCCGCCGTACAGAACGGGTTTGATGGTAACGGCGTGAACCACATCGGGCCGCAGGCCGCGAAACAGCTTCCACAAGGTGTAAAGCGTTTGCAGTTCTTCGAGCGGATTTTTGCCGCTGCGTGACATGGGCAGCACATGGTGCGTCATGCCCAGGCTTTCTATCGTGCTTACGGTGCTGCCGGGCATGGTCGCCACATGCACCTCGAACCCGGCTTGCATGGCGGCTTGCGCCACTGGCAGTCGGTGCGACAGAAAAAACGCAGGGTTGTTGACAATAAAAAGCAAACGCCGCCTATGGGCGAAGCCGCCAATCTCGCCCATTGGCATGATTCCTTTTTGCGTCTTAGTTGAAGCTGAAAAACGTACGGCCAACTTTTGCCAGGCGGCGTCGTAAGCGCCCACCATGGCTTCCAGACTGAATAACCGGCCCACACGAAGACGGCCCTCTTGCAAATGGGCCTGAAGCTGCGGAGTGCTTAATGCATTTACCGCTTTGAGCATTCCTTCAGCCAGCGCCGACGGATTGCCCGGCTCTACCACCCATCCGTGCTCACCCACGATGTAAGCGGCGTCGCCCACGCGCGTCACCACGCATGCTGTCTCGGCTGCCATAGCTTCGGCGACGACATTTGGAAACCCCTCGGCCTTGCTGGACAACACGTGCACGTCCAGGCCGTTCATGATGGCCGGCACGTCTTCACGGCGGCCCAGCATGATGATCTTGTCGCGCAGCTGCAGTCGGTTGATAAGCGCCATCAAAGCGGCATTATCGGGCGACATATCTTGCCCCACCAAAACGCAGCGCAAATGTGGATGGTGCTTTGCGGCAAGGGCCAGGCCTTCAAGCAGGTTCTTATGGTCCTTCAGAGGATTCCAGCGCGCCACACTTCCCAGCACGGGAGTACCGGGCGTGACGCCCCATTCCTTTCGAACCCGCTCACGGGCGGTCTCGTCCGGTTCCCAACGAGCAAGGTCGTAGCCGTTCGGTATGACCAGCATCCGATCGGCCCTATAACCCCACTGTTGATGCCGGCGCGCCGCCTCTTCGGCGCACGAGACTATGAGTGCGGGCACAACGCCCGACAGTCGTGCACAAAGCCAGGCTATTGCCCGGGCGGCACGACTACTGGTATGTAGATTGGCCCCCGAGTTTCGTATGCCCCAGGCCACCGCCCGGATACCAGCCATGCGGGCAATCACGCCACCGATAAGGTCGGCATGGTACATCCACGTTTGCACCACATCTGGCTTCTGTGCACGCAAAACTTTGTACAAGCGCCAAAGGCCCTGAGGGGTCAGCCGCCCGGGCGGCATATCAAGGGTCAATACTTCAATGCCGGCCGCTTTCAAGCGCGGACCAAATACACCCTGGTCCGTCATGGAAACCACAGTATGTGTATGCCGCTGGTCGGGGGCGGTCAGAAGTCGATACAACACGGTCTCGGCCCCACCTTGACCCAGGCCAGAAATAATATGAGTGACGTGCAAAGAATTGGCCGTTGGCAATGTCATGTTCTTATTCGGTAGGCGATGAGGTCTTTGTCACCCGCGCGAATAGCTCGTCCCAGCGCGCCAGCACCGCGGTCAAGGTATACCTTTCGCGTACTGACTGCGCCGCCTGGCGGCCCAGCTGGCTGCGCAAAGCGGGCTCGGCCAAGAGTTTGGCCAGACCTCGCCGGTAAGCGTCCTCGTCGCCCAGAGGTATCAGCAAGGCGTCCCGCCCATCCCGCGTCATTTCACGGGGGCCGCTGGGACAGTCAAAAGTAATGCAAGGCAGGCCCAGCGCCATGGCTTCCAGCAGCACATTGGGGAACCCCTCGACAACCGAGGACATGGCGAAGGCGTGCGATCTGGCCAGCTCCTTCCAGGGCTCCGCTGTACGTCCGGGCAGCGTTACCCGCGCACCCAGCCCAAGGTGATTTATCTGCTCTGTCAGCGTTTCACGCAAGGGACCGTCGCCCCATACCACCAGATCCCACTGCGGGTACTTGTCCGCCACGGCGGCGAAGGCGTTGATCAGTATTGAAAACTGCTTGTCAGGCACGAGACGACCCATCGCCATGAGACGAAATCGCCCCTGCGCCGGTTCAATCGGGTCGGCAAGCGTGGCATCCAGCAAAGGAGGCGGCATGGGATTCGGCACCACAGCCAAGCCTTTTAATCTGGGCACCATCTTCTTGAAAGTGGCGACGCTTTCTTCAGCCTGCAGCGTGACAAGATCCGCCCAGGGGTAGGTAATGCGCCGCAAGCGTCGCAGCAATGCGCCACTACTGCTGCTGAATGCCGGATTAGTGCGCTCGCAGACAATAATCGGTTGGCCCAGGCCGCGGCTGGCTATAAGAGCCGTTACGTTGACATTGGTCAAGAACGAAACAATCACATCGGCCTGTTCCTGTCGCAGCAAGCGGCGTAAGGCCATCAACTTGCGCGGGCCGTATATAAAGGGATGGGTCTTGGGCCCGAGCGCGTCAGCCAGCCACAATATCTTCACTTTGTCGGAGAGCGGATAAAAGCATTCTCCACGTCCGCTATACGTGGCCACCAAGGTGACCTCATCACCCCGTTCTGCCCATGCGCTTGCCAAAGTGGCGGCCACACGTTCCGCCCCTCCTGCATGCATGGAACTGACGAGGAAAACTATTTTCATGGGCGCCGCTCCTGCATCGACGCTTCATCGATCCAGGCCTGGGCCATCAGGACGCCCCACAAGTGCGCACTCCAGTCGTGCTTGCCTGCCAGATGCTCGCTCCACGCTGCCTGCACGGGCGCCGGGTGAAACAGGCCCTGCTGCTTCAGTCGTACCGGATCGAGCAAATTAGCCGCCCAGTCGCGCAGGGGGCCACGCAGCCACACCCCTAGCGGTACTCCGAACCCCTTTTTGGGCCGATCCACCATTGACTGAGGCACATGCTTGTATAGCAGTTGGCGCAGTATCCACTTACCCTGTCCCCGGCGCAGCTTGTATTGCTCGGGCAGGCGTCTTGCGAATTCAAAGACACGGTGGTCCAACATTGGCACGCGCGTTTCCAGAGACACGGCCATGGCGGCACGGTCCACCTTCACCAGTATGTCGTCTGGCAAATACGTAATGCTGTCCAGCAAGGTCATTTGATCCAGCAGGGACATATCCCTGTCTACATCAAAAGCGGTCGGCGGTACGGTAGCGCCCACCACCAGCGAGGCCGGGTCTTTCCAATAAGACACAAACTGCTGATAGAAAGCCCCTGCATGGGGCGCCCCCAACAGCGCCGCGAGCTTCTTCAGCTGTCGGCTGGCCGATCCCGGGGTCACCCCTCCGATGCCCCGAGCCAGTTGCGCCGTCGGGCCCCGGAGGGCAGAAGGCATCGATTCGCGCTTTTCCCACCAGCTTAGCGCCCGGAAATACCGCGAATACCCGCCGAAGAGTTCATCTCCCCCGTCGCCCGACAAGGCGACCGTGACGTGTTCTCGCGCCATCTGGGTTACCAGCAGGGTCGGAATTTGCGAGGAGTCCGCAAAAGGCTCGTCATAAACGCGAGCTAACCGGGGTACCTGCGCCAGGGCGTCTTCAGCAGTCACATATAGCTCTTGATGGCGAGTGCCAAGATGCTGGGCTACGGCCCGGGCATGCTCGGCCTCGTTGAAGCCGGGTTCGTGAAAGCCAATGGAGAAAGTATTGACCGGAACAGAACTGCGCGCCTGCATGAGCGCCACAATCGTGGAGGAGTCGATACCGCCTGACAAGAAGGCGCCCAAGGGCACGTCGGCCATCATTTGGCCCTGAACCGCTTGCCCCAGAACATCCTCGAGCGCATCGACCGCCGCTGCATCAGACGGGAAGCACAGAGCGTTGGAGGCGGCCCCATCCGCGATCTCAACCGCCGACCAATAATGCTGCTCGGACGGCACCTGGCGCTGCTTCAGGTCGTTCTGGGTGACACGCAGCCAGCAACCCGGCATCAGCTTGCGCACTGACGCATACACGCTATACGGAGCCGGAATGTAGTTATGACGCATGAGCAGCGCCAAGGCATTACGGTCTATCTGGGAATCAAAGCCGGGCATGTCGACCAAGGCCTTTAATTCTGATCCAAACACCAGTGTGCCGTCAGCAAAACCCATGTACAGCGGCTTTTCGCCCATGCGGTCGCGGGCCAAGTACAAGTGACGCTCCTGCCGATCCCACAAAGCCAGGGCGAACATACCCACAGCCCGCCGCAAGGACTGCTCGACTCCCCACGTCGCAAAAGCGGCCAGCAAGGTTTCAGTGTCGGAATGCCCCCTCCAGGCGGGCGCCGCATTGTGCGCTTCCAGTTGCTCGCGCAACTGCATGTGGTTGTAGATCTCGCCGTTAAGTATCAGCACATAACGATGGCACGCCGACACCATCGGCTGCCCTCCAGCCGGGCTGAGATCGAGAATCGCCAACCGGACATGCCCCAAGGCGATCCCCACGTGTTCATCTTCCCAATAACCGCTGCTATCCGGACCACGATGCCTCATCCGTCGGCATCCCTGCACCAGAGCGTTTTCCTTGCCTTGCAGTGGGCCCCATGCCCCGACTATTCCACACATAGTTCAGACCTGTTCGGATTGCAGCTCTGTCCGTCGGGCGCGCTTGTGACTGTCATCAAACAATTGACCCCACAGCGCCATGACGCGAGCAGTCGAGAACCGATCGAGGACATCCGCAGCCCGGCGCGCGTAGGACTGCCGCTTTTCGGGATGGGCCATCAAATCGGACAGATGCGCGGCTAATGCTTCCGCGTCCTCGACAGGAGTGACCAGTACGCCGTCTATGCCGTGGCGGACGATCTCGCGTGGACCCGTTTCACAATCAAAAGCGACGGGAGCAAGGCCGCTGGCCATGGCTTCCAGCAAGGTGTTGGACAGCCCCTCCACTCGCGAGCTCAAGACGTACAGATCGGACTCTCGATACCATTGCCCGATATTGCCGACGCGTCCCGGCATGCTGATGCGATCAGCCAGCCCTGCGTCGTCGATTTGCTGTTGCAGCACGTCTCGATCGGGGCCCTCACCCAATATAACGAGGTCCCAGTCGGGAAAGTAATCGGCCAGCTGCCCAAAGGCCGATATCAGTAAGTCAAAGCCCTTGTGCGGATGCAAGCGCCCCACAGCAAGCAGCCTTCGGCGCCCGTGGCGCGGTTCGGGCTGCAATGTCGGGCCTGTTTCGCTCAAAGGCCAACGAACGGCATTGGGAATGACCGCTAGCCGAGAACCCGGGACATGCTCTTGTATCCAGTCGGCGGTGCCCTGCGTCAAGGCCACCACCCGCTCAGCTTGCGGATAGGCCCAGCGACGCAAGCGCAACCACATATTGGGCAGTTCTTGTGAAGGGGGGTGAGTGTGTTCGGTAGCGATGACTTTACAGGGCAGACCCCGGGCGGCAAGCAGCGCCAAAATGGAGGATGTGGTCATCATGCCCAGTACCACCGTTGGGCGCTCCCGGCGCATTAGACGGCGCAGCTTCCAGATACGTTTCAGGTTAGCGAGCACGCCGGAGATTCCGCCGCCACTGGCGCCGGCGGTGCCCAACACCACCCGCCTTACCTGTGGGTTTAGCTCGTAAGCATCGTCTGCATTGCCCTTTTGAGTGACCACCGTCACCTTATAGCCCCGCTGCACCCAATAAGCCGCCAGATCGGCCGTAACCCTCTCGGCGCCTCCGCCGCTCAGGGAATGAATAACGATCATCAGATGACGTTGAGAAGAAACACGAGACATTGGGTATCAAGAACCAGTAGGAGAAGGCGGCGTGACAGGACCCCGCAGAACCACTAAGACGTAACAGGTGTATGACAGCGCATACATAAGACTTGGCGCCAGCATAATGCCGGCGGTTCCCATAATGGGAGCAAGCACAAAATTCATGATCGCCTTCAGCCCGAAGTTGGCGACGGCAATCAGCGCCATGACGCGGTACCGGTTTTGGCTGGCCAGAAGCTGAACCAGGATCAGAACGCCAAAATAAAAGGGCATTTGCAGCAGTCCCCAACGGAGCACGTCGGCGACGGCGGTCGTGTCCTGGGCCGTAAAGGCGCCCCGCTCAAACAGCAAAGCCACTCCCCAGGGCGCCAGCAACCACCCTACGGCGGTCACGCCTACGCCGGCAAGCAGCATCAGTGCTGACCATTTCAGCGCCATGCTGCGTGCTCTCTGGACGTCGCCACGGCTATGGATATCTGCCAATACGGGTAAGGCAGCCCGGCCCACCGAAGCCGCCCCCAGGCCCAGCAATAAGGACAGCAGACGTGCCGCGTAGCCCAGGGTGGCGTTGGCGTTGCCTTCCAGATTAGCCGCGGTGTACTGATCGATGGGACCCACGAAGCTCATGGCAAGCTGACCAATCAGCATGATTCCTGCCGCCTTCACCAGATCCGGCCACTGTTGCGCGGAAAAGCCCAGGCGCGGCCTGCCCCACATCCCGTCTGCACGGGCGGCGAGCCAAAGCAGCCATACGGACTGGATGAAATAGCCGACCAAGGTCCCCCACAATAACGGCCCGACATCTGTCACCACGCCGGCCAACAACACCCAGACGAGGATGACGACGGCTGGAACGCTGTCGAGCAGGGTGTTGATATGGCGTTCATGAGCACGCAGTCGAGCGGCGCTGATGCCGGTCATGAGCGTGAACAAGGCGGCCGGGGCAAAGGCCAGAGTCAATTCCTGGCTCATGCGCTGGGCTTGGGGATTCAGCCCCTGGCCCGCCCATTGCAGCAACCAGGGCCAGCCCATATAAATCAATAGGCCAATGACGCCGCCGATGAGCATGGTCCAACCCTGTAGCTCTCCAAGGAAGCGCGCACGGGAGGGCCGGTCGGCCTTGCGTGTCCGGACCAGAACCGGAATGAGGACGACAGAGAGCGCACCGACGAGGGTTAGGGGCAGCCAGCTGGCAAGGGTAAGCGTGTACTGATACGCATCTACCGCATCGCTCACGCCATAACGGTATGCCACCGCCATTTCTTTGAAGGCGCCCGCCGCCTTCCCCAACAGCAGAAAGAACGCTACCCGGGCGGCGCCTGCCGCGATCCGTCGATGATCGGCGTGAAGGCCGGTCAGCCGGCGTTTGAAAGATTTCAAGTCAACGCAGGAACTGGGTGTACCAAGGCATGGCCACCTCCAGGCCTTGCACTATGTCGTGCATGGGCTGATAACCAAGGAGCCTCTGTGCCTTGCTGATGTCTGCTTGTGAATGACGGACGTCGCCCGCGCGAAAATCGCCGTACACGGGCTGCTTGTCGTACTTGATGCCTATTTTGCCCAGCTCGGCCGCGAGGTATTCAAACAGTTGATTCAGGCTGGTGCGTGCGTTGACGGCCACGTTGTAGACCTGATTCACACCTTCGGGTTGGGCCAGGGCGGCCAGGATATTGGCCTGCACCGCGTTCTCTACATAACAGAAGTCGCGACTGGTTTCTCCGTCACCGTTGACCACGACGTCTTCGCCACGAATCATGGCGGCCACCCATTTGGGAATGACTGCTGCGTAGGCGCCGTTGGGGTCCTGCCTCTTTCCAAATACGTTGAAGTACCGCAAGCCAATGCTGCCGAAGCCGTAAGAGCGGGCGAACACATCGGCGTAAAGTTCGTTCACGTATTTGGTGACGGCATAAGGCGACAACGGCTTGCCTATCTTTTCTTCGACCTTGGGTAGATCAGGATGGTCGCCATAGGTGGAGCTGGAGGCCGCGTAGACAAACGATTTGACCTTGGCGTCCCGCGCGGCCACGAGCATGTTCAGAAACCCAGAGATGTTCACCTCGTTTGTGGTGACCGGATCCTGGAGCGAACGGGGCACCGACCCCAGGGCCGCCTGATGCAGGACGTAGTCGACGTCCTGAACGGCACGCCGGCATGCGTCCAGATCCCGAATGTCACCCTGCATGAAGCTGAAATTCGCCCACTTGTCGTCGCCCACTGTCCGACGGACTTCGTCCAGATTATGTTGGTAGCCCGTGGCAAAGTTGTCCAGCCCAACCACTTTCTGGCCCATCGCCAATAGCGCTTCAATAAGGTTGGAGCCTATGAAACCGGCACAACCGGTAACGAGCCACCGCTTGGGTTGCTCACGCAGCTGCGCCATGACTTCCTGATATCGGGAGGTGCTCATGAATGAAAAACCTTGTCGAGAATAGAGGTAACGCTGACTACTGAACGGCCGCCTTTACAGGCGCAGGTCGGACTCTTCCTGGCTCAAAACGTATTTCAGGTCGTAGAGGACATGCTCGGGTTTGCCCAACGCACGGATGGCCGCTGCGCCCATTTGCGCAAACTGCTGATGGGCCACGGCCAGAATAATGGCGTCATACGCGCCTTGAGCGGGCGCCTTGACCGGCGTGATGCCGTACTCTTGCACGGCCTCGGCGGTGTCGACCCAAGGGTCATAAACGTCGACGTCGATGTTGTACTCGCCCAGCTCACGGACAATGTCCACCACACGAGTATTGCGCAAGTCGGGGCAGTTTTCCTTAAAAGTCAGACCCATCACCAACACCTTGGAGCCTTGCACCTGAATGCACCGCTTGGTCATGGCTTTAACCAACTGCGACACCACATACCCGCCCATGGAGTCATTCAGCCGGCGTCCTGCCAAGATGATTTCCGGGTGATAGCCGATAGATTGCGCTTTGTGTGTCAGGTAGTACGGGTCGACGCCTATGCAGTGGCCCCCGACCAGACCCGGACGAAAAGGCAGGAAGTTCCACTTGGTGCCCGCCGCCTCGAGCACAGACAGCGTGTCGATGCCCAGCTTATTGAAAATAAGCGCAAGCTCGTTAATCAGGGCGATATTGACGTCGCGCTGCGTGTTCTCGATGACCTTGGCCGCTTCTGCCACGCGTATTGATGGCGCCTTATGCGTACCCGCCGTGATGATTTGGGCATATAACGCGTCTACGAGATCGGCCACTTCCGGTGTAGAGCCTGAAGTGACTTTCTTTATATTCGCCACTCTATGCGTCTTGTCGCCCGGGTTGATACGCTCGGGGCTATACCCGGCATAGAAGTCCTCGTTGAAGCGCAAGCCCGAGACCCGTTCAAGCACCGGCACACACACTTCTTCTGTCGCGCCGGGAAACACCGTGGACTCGTATATAACGATATCGCCGCGCTTGAGCACTTTGCCGATTGTCTCGCTGGCTCGAATCAAAGGAGTCAGGTCGGGCTGCTTGTATTCGTCAATGGGGGTGGGAACCGTGACAATGAAGACGTCGGCCTCGGCAAGCTCCACCGCCTCGTGTGTAAAGCGTAGCTGAGTGGCTTGTGCCAGCTCTTCCGGCTCTACTTCAAGGGTATGGTCTTTGCCTTCTTTCAGTTCGGCAATGCGGCGGGCATTGATATCAAAACCAAGTACCCATCGTTTCTTACCGAACTCTACAGCCAAGGGTAGGCCCACATAGCCCAGACCGACGACTGCCAGTTTCACGTCTTCAACTTGCAACTTGAATCTCCCAGCTTACGCTTGAATGAAAGAACAATTACTGCTTGCGCCGTGTATGGCGACCCAGCGAGGGCAGTAGCAACCACGCGGGCCTGCGCCACGACACCAAGCGCGAATAGATCCAGATATACACGGCCGCGAATACAACCATGCTAAGGCACAAAATCAGGGTGTCGTCCCACCATATAGTGGCGGGGACCAATCCGATCAAGGTCAGCACCCACAAATACGGAGAAGCCATCGCATTGCACAGAGCAGGAAGAGCATGACGTCGATCGCGGCTGAACGTCACGCGCACGAGGCGCCGGAACACCAGTTGGTGCAGATGCAGGGCATCAGGCTGGTCGACAGGCGTGCCTCGTTTGAAGCGCCGGCGCCAAATTGAAAACAGGGTTTCGAAAACGGGGTAGAACACCGCCGCCAGTGCATAGAAAGGCGATACGCCGGGATTGCGCACCACCAGTTGAACTGCCAGCTCTGCCAGCATGAATCCAAGGAAGTACGCGCCGCCATCGCCCAGAAACACCCGCCCAAACGGAAAATTCCACACCAGAAACCCGAGCGTGGCAGAAGCCAGCGCTGTCGCGATCAGGAAAATGGGCACGTCCTGGACCTGCAAAGCCACAAGTCCGATAGACAGGGCCATGAGCGTGGCGACCATGCCGGCAAGCCCATTCATGCCATCCACGATATTCAGTGCGTGGGTACAGCCGCCGACAGCCACAACTGTCAGTACCAGCGAAACCGGCCAATACGCCAGCAGGAAATCGATGGGAGGCAAGCCCACCCTCGAGACGCCGCCAAGCAACCACCAGGCAATGGCGGCCGAAGCAAACGCAGCTAAAAGACGCTTGCTTGCGCCCACTTCTTTGGTGATGTCTTCAAGTAAGCCAGCAATAAACACCGGCATGGCGGCGATGAAAAGGACGGGCCACAGCCACGTCAAAGTCATATTGCTGGGGCCTAGAACCAACAGACCAGCCAAGCTACCGGCTACTACGGCGATGCCGCCAACACGTGGGGTTGCGCGGGCATGGGATGCCTGGGGCTTGCTAAGATCGGAGTCGCCTGTAAAGGCGCCATGCCAGCGTTCTGATGCAACGATCAGCCCGCCCACCATAAACGCGACAATACAAATATAAAGCCAGGTAAGACCGTGAGGTGTAGGCACACCACCCCCCTAAAGGAAAATAGCTAGCATTATCGGACTTATCTGTGGAGCAACTGTTCCGACTACGGAGATATGTGCAACAAAAGATAATACTGTGAACTGCTCTTCGCTGGCCGGCAATCGGCCAAATATGGAGTAGTCAAAAAAAAAGCCCGAGATCGAGAGATCTCGGGCCAAATCCACCAAAGGAGGAGGGTGGAGGAGACAACCTTGGCATGTCGGGCTACGAAAGCATTTTGCTTGAGTCCAGGTGATTAGGGGTTTACCTCTACAATCACGCTTCGACATCCGATAACTAAAGTATATAACTGCTTATGCTGCAATGCAAGATGTTCGTTTAAAACCTGTGCAACTGTTGCTGTGATGCGGTTTTAAGCAACTGCTCTTGCTCAACACAATTGCAGTATAACCTAGGGGAAACCCGAATGCAAATTCTTTATTAAGCTGCTAGCGCCATATCGTTACAAAATTACGACACAGGTTCAGTGCGCAGTTAAATCCGGTATGCAGTGGTGGTCATTACCTTGGACATCGCCCGCATCGCAAGCCGAGCCGGTAAGGGTAGACGGCGCGCGCCCTGCTTTTCTGCGCTGTGCTTGTGGCCGATCTCGTCTTGCCGCATTTGCTCCACGATTTTGCGTGAGCGCTCGTCGGCAGCCGGAAGGCTATTGAGATGGTTGTCCAGGTGCTGTTCGACCTGCGCTTCGGTCTCGGCCATGAAACCCAGGTTGCGCCCCGTGCCAGCGTAACTGGCCATCACTCCCAGAGCGAAAGATCCTGCATACCAGAAGGGGTTCAGGTAGCTTGGCCGGCTTTGAAGTTCTTTGAGCCGTTCGTCGCACCAGGCCAGATGATCCACCTCTTCGGCGGCGGCCCTGACGAATAGCTGCCGTGCGGCGCCATCCTGACATCCTAACGCCTGGCCTCGGTACAGGGCTTGAGCGCATACTTCGCCCACATGATTGACCCGCATCAGTCCGGCAGAATGACTGCGCTCGTCGGCCGTCAAGGTTTCTTCTTCTTTCTTGCGACCTGCGGGGTTCGGACGAGAAGCTTGGGCCGTGCCGGTAAGCACCTGAAGGGCTCGGCCCGCCTCAGCCATAAGCTGGTCTAGTCGTCCCAGGCGACGAGTAAGGGGATAATGGGTGGAGGATTCGGAGTGATTCACGCTGCAACCTCGCTTTGCTTGTCGGAAGGCAGGTCATACCAGACGAGCCGCCGTGAAGTGGACATGGTCTTTATTGTATATAAGCGCGTAGGCCCGCACTGGAGGAAGGGTCTGGCCCCCAGTGGAAAGAACGCGCCGGGACGCAAACACGAGGGCAAGTGATGGGCCGGCCGTCGAACGCCTGTTCACCGACTTACCGACCCTAATTCGTTTTTCACTTCACCCCAGTTGCAGCTTGACCTCGCCGCCGGCTCTAGTCGGGTTTCGCTCGTGAACCGGCAACCGGCAGCAGGACCAAACAGGGGTCGGGTAAGATTATGTGTTGGGCGCCAACGCCCTTCTTCTTACACTGAACAACTCGACGAGGTTGATATGGAATGCACCATCGACTGGGGTGGGCCCGAAGGCATGTTGTTTGTGGCGCGCACTGGAAGCGGTCACGTGGCAACCATGGACGGCGCCCCCGAAGGCGGTGGCAACAACCTCGCGCCGCGACCCATGGAAATGCTTCTGACCGGTGCGGGCGGCTGCGCGGCTTATGATGTCGTCCTGATTTTGAAGCGAGGCCGTCACGCGGTCAAAGGTTGCCAGGTCAAGGTCACCGCCGAACGCGCACAAACAGATCCCAAGGTGTTCACGCAAATTCATTTCTCGTTCGTCGTGACCGGAGACAATCTGCCGCAGGCCGCGGTTGAACGCGCCGTCAAACTCTCACACGAGAAATACTGTTCGGCCACCGCCATGTTGGGCGCCACTGCTCAAATCACGCACTCTGTGTCTATTTCGGGCGCCTGACCGCCGACCACAATCGCTATGCGCCAATACGAAACTTTCATGCGCCATGTCTATGAGAATGGCATCACTAAAACCGACCGTACTGGTACCGGCACCAAGTCGGTGTTCGGCTATCAGATGCGGTTCGATCTGCAGGAAGGCTTCCCGCTGATTACCACCAAAAAGTTGCACACCAAGAGCATCTTCATCGAGCTTCTCTGGTTTCTGCGTGGTGGATCAAACGTTCGCTGGCTGCAAGAGCGCGGCGTCAGCATATGGAACGAATGGGCCGACGAGAACGGCGACCTTGGGCCGGTCTACGGGGTGCAATGGCGCTCTTGGCCAACGCCCGACGGTGGACACATCGATCAGATCGCCCAGGTACTCGAGCAGATCAAACAAAATCCGGATTCGCGCCGGCTTATCGTTTCGGCCTGGAATGTCAGTGATATTCCGAACATGGCTCTTCCCCCATGCCACGCCTTCTTTCAGTTCTATGTGGCGGATGGCAAGCTATCGTGTCAGCTTTACCAGCGCAGCGCCGACATTTTTCTGGGCGTGCCTTTCAATATCGCCAGCTATGCGCTGTTGACTCACCTGGTTGCCCAGCAGTGCGACCTGGACGTGGGCGAGTTTATCTGGACTGGCGGAGACTGCCATCTGTATAGCAACCACATGGAGCAGGTGGTCGAGCAGTTGTCACGCGAACCCTACCCCTACCCGCGTTTGAATATCCTGCGCAAGCCCGCCAGCCTATTTGAATACGAATACGAAGACTTCGAAATCGTCGACTATCAGGCCCACCCGCACATCAAGGCGCCGGTTGCCGTTTAAGGTTTTGCCATGACACTTCCACAAGTTCAGTTTGTCGTCGCCTACTCTAGAAACCGGGTCATTGGTCGCGATAACGAACTGCCATGGCGCCTGCCCAGCGATCTGGCCCACTTCAAGCGCTCCACCATGGGCAAACCCATCATCATGGGGCGCAACACGTGGGAGTCCCTGGGCCGGCCTTTGCCCGGCCGTCGAAACGTGGTCATTACCCGCAACACCGAGTACACGGCGGAAGGTGCTGACGTTTTTCCCGCCCTGAATGAAGCGCTTGAAGCGTGTGCCGAGGCGCCTGTCGTGGCCGTTATTGGAGGCGGCCAGCTTTTCCAAGCCGCCCTGCCCATCGCCGACGAAATCATCGCTACCGAAATTCATTCAGATATCGACGGCGATGTGTTCTTTCCCGAACTCGACAGCCAGGTCTGGGAAGAGACCTCACGGGAGCGCCAGCCAGAAGAAAATGGCTATTCATTCGATTTTGTTGTCTATCGCAAACGCGGGCGCTAAACCCGTAAGGAGCACACATGACTGCACGACTGAGGCATTTCGCCATTTGCGTAAGCGATCTGGAGGCTGCCGCCCAGTTCTATCAGAAGGTCTTTGGTTTGCGTCGTGTGGGCGAGGAAACACTCGAGATGGGTTCGGGCGTGTACCTGACTGACGGCGTCGTCAATCTGGCCTTACTGAAAGGCTCTCCGGGAAGCGCCATGGACGGTTTTGTCGGTTCGCATCATTTTGGCTTTATTGTGGATGACACCGAAGCCATGGGCAAAGCCATCGAAGAACATGGCGGCCAGTTTTTCTTCAGTCTTGGTGATCCGGAAAAACACAATTTCGAGAAAAAATTCAAAGACCCTGACGGCATTGTCTTTGATATTTCTGCCAAGGGCTGGCTGGGGACAGGCAACACTTGAAGCCCTGGGAGGCCTTGAGCCTCTCAGGTGCGAGTTAAGCCGCCACTCGTTGCAGCCTGGCGTCACGAGCAGCGCTTTTACGGCTTCGCGGGCCGCGTTTCAGGCTTCGCGGGCCGCGTTTCAGGCTTCGCGAGCGGCGTTTTAAGCTTTGCGAGCGGCGTTTTAAGCTTTGCGAGCGGCACTTTACCGCTACACACCGGAACTTTATTGCTTAACAGTTGCGGCTTCACGGGCGGGGCTTCATCCGTGGGACTTCATCCGCTTTACTGGCGGGCTGCACGTCAGCCCGCATCGACCAGGGCCAGATATCCCTCGCCGTCCAAGAGCTCATCAACGTCACCCGGATTTTTAGCGCGAATCTTATAAATCCAGGTGTCCATCGGCGCTTCGTTCAGCAACTCGGGCTGGCTTTCCAGCACCTCGTTGAATTCGACGACTTCGCAATCGACGGGGGCGATCAAGTCGGAGGCCGCCTTGACCGATTCCACCACCCCTGCCGTGTCGCCTGCAGCCAGCACAGCGCCCACTTTTACATCGCCCACGTAGACGAGATCGCCCAATTGCTCTTGTGCATTGTCGGTAATGCCAACCAAGTAGACATCGCCCTGCACTTTTACCCATTCGTGAGAAGGCGAGTATTTGCGATCGTTGGGCAAGGTCATGGAAAACTCCTGATGGCTGTAGGTTGAAGGATGGGCAGTGTAGCGAAAATGCGAGGAAGCGAAATGTGCGGCATCGGCAGTCAATGGGGGCCGGCCTGGACAGCGCGACCGCAGGCCACGCCCGACGCCCACGCCCACTGGAAGTTGTACCCTCCCAGCCAGCCGGTGACATCCACCGCCTCGCCAATAAAGTATAGGCCCGAGACGGCTTTGCTTTGCATGGTCTTTTGATCGAGTCCGCGGGTGTCCACCCCGCCTCGCATGACTTCGGCTTTTTTGTATCCTGCCGTGCCGCTGGGACGCAGCACCCAGGACTGGAGTGCGGCCCCCAATTGTCGCAGGAGCCTGTCCGGCACTTCGGTCAGGCGATTCTCGGCCGCGTCAGCAAACTCAGTGTGAGACAACCACTCGTCCGCCAATCGTCGAGGCAGCAAGCCGGCCAACATTGTGGAAAGTTTCTGTTTGGATCCTGGCTTGCCTTGAATCAATTCATCGGCCAGTTGACGCCCCGGCGCCAGGTCCACATGTATGGGCTCGCCGGGTTGCCAGTAACTGGAGATCTGCAAGATGGCTGGCCCCGAGAGGCCGCGATGCGTGAACAGAAGGTCTTCAAGAAACCCCGTCTTCTGCTTTCCTGCGCCACACTGCACGCGGACTTCCAGCGCCACCCCGCTCAAGGAGGCAAACGGCTTCCATTCCTGTGGGTCAAAGGTCAGAGGCACCAAAGCAGGTCGCGGCTCGACCACCTTAAGTCCGAATTGGCGAGCGATTTTCAGTGCGAAATCGGTGGCACCCAACTGAGGTATGGCCATTCCGCCGCTCGCCAACACCAGGTTGCGAGCGCGGATAGGGCCTTGCGCTGTATCGAGGATGAATTCCTGCGCCTCTTTGCGAACCGCCTCGACAGTACAAGGCATACGCCACTCAACCCGACCTGCTCCGCACTCCTGGCGCAACATCTCAATAATGGATTCACTGCTTTCATCACAAAACAGCTGACCCCGGTGTTTTTCGTGCCAGGTAATGCGGTAGCTTTTGACCAACTCCACAAAGTCGCGAGGTGTATAACCGGCGAGGGCCGAATGACAGAACTTCGGGTTCTGGGAAATGAAGTTGGCCGGGCTCGTTCCTACATTGGTGAAGTTGCAGCGCCCACCGCCCGAAATGCGGATCTTCTCGGCCAGGCGGCTGGCGTGGTCCACAAGTACCACCTTAAGCCCCCGCTGGCCCGCAACGGAAGCGGCCATCATGCCGGCAGCACCGGCGCCTATGATGGCCACATCAAACACAGCCGCCACTATCTAGTCTTCGCGTATGCAGTCGACGTAGTAACGGGGCATGCCGTCCGGCCCGAGGTCTTCAGCCAAGCCGTGCACATAGGTCTCGAACCCGGGGAAGCGCGCGTTGAATTCGCGCACGAACTTCAGGTAATTGACGATGCGCTCGTTAAAGCGTTCTCCGGGAATCAGCAAAGGAATCCCGGGCGGATACGGCGTCAGCAGCACGCCGGTCACGCGCCCTTCCAGCTCGTGTACGGGCACTCGTTCGACTTCCCGGTGGGCCATCTTGGCGTAGGCATCCGATGGTTTCAGCGCCGGCACCAGATCGCTAAGATACATTTCGGTGGTCAGGCGACCCAGATCGTAGGCGCGGTAGGCTTCGTGCAACTGCTGGCACAAATCGCGCAAGCCCATTTTTTCGTAGCGCGGATGATCCTTGCAGAAGTCCGGCAAGATGCGCCACATGGGATGGTTGCGATCGTAGTCGTCCTTGAACTGCTGCAGGGCAGTCAGCAAGGTGTTCCAGCGGCCCTTGGTAATGCCGATGGTGAACATGATGAAGAAGGAGTACAGGCCCGTCTTCTCGATGACCACACCGTGCTCTGCCAGGTATTTGGACACCAGCGCCGCAGGGATGCCGGTTTCTGAAAACGTGCCGGAAATATCCAGGCCCGGAGTAATGACGGTGGCCTTGATGGGGTCCAGCATATTAAACCCCTCGGCCAAGGCGCCAAACCCGTGCCATTCGTCGTCCGGTTCCAGCATCCACTCGTCGCGATGGCCGATGCCGTCGCCCACCAGACGGTTGGGGCCCCACACCTTGAACCACCAGTCGTTCTTGCCGAACTCGGACTCCACCTTGCGCATCGCCCGCCGGAAATCCATCGCTTCCTGGATGCTTTCCTCGACCAGCGCTGTGCCGCCGGGCGGCTCCATCATGGCCGCGGCCACGTCGCAGGACGCAATAATGGCGTACTGAGGCGAGGTGGACGTGTGCATGAGGTAGGCCTCGTTGAACACGTTACGGTCCAGCTTTCGGGTTTCGGAGTCTTGCACGGTAATTTGCGACGCCTGCGACAAGCCGGCCAGCAGCTTGTGGATGGAGTGGGTCGCAAACACCATGGCCTCTTTGCTGCGAGGCCGGTCTTTACCAATAGCGTGAAAGTCTTTGTAGAAGCTGTGGAACGGCGCGTGCGGTATCCATGCTTCGTCAAAGTGCAGGGTGTCGATCTGGTCGCCCAGCTTTTCCTTGATCATCTCGACGTTATAGCTGACACCGTCGTAGGTGCTTTGCGTAATCGTCAAGATACGAGGCTTCTTGTTCTTGAGGTTGCGCGCAAAAGGGTGCGCTTCGATTTTGGCCTGGATGACTTCAGGCTCGAACTCTTCAAGCGGAATCGGCCCGATGATGCCCATGTGGTTGCGCGTGGGGCGCAAAAACACGGGAATCGCGCCCGTCATGGTGATGGCGTGCAAAATGGACTTATGGCAGTTGCGGTCCACCACCACGATGTCGTCGTTGGCAACGTTTGCGTGCCAGACAATTTTGTTGGACGTTGACGTGCCATTGGTCACGAAAAAGCAGTGGTCGGCATTGAAAATGCGCGCCGCATTCAATTCGGACTCGGCGACGGGGCCTGTGTGATCCAGCAGCTGGCCTAATTCGTCCACCGCGTTGCACACGTCGGCTCGCAGCATGTTTTCACCGAAGAATTGGTGAAACATCTGGCCCACCGGACTCTTCAGGAATGCCACACCGCCCGAGTGTCCGGGGCAGTGCCACGAGTACGATCCGTCGGATGCATACTTGACCAGTTCGCGAAAGAACGGGGGAGCCAGACCGTCAAGATATGCCCGCGCTTCGCGGATGATGTGTCGCGCGACAAACTCGGGCGTGTCCTCGAACATATGGATGAAGCCGTGCAGCTCGCGCAGGATATCGTTGGGGATATGCTGCGAGGTACGGGTTTCACCATACAAATAGATGGGTATGTCTTCGTTGCGGAACCGCAATTCCCCAATAAAGCTGCGCAAATTCTTGATGGCGTGCGCCACGTCTTCTGGCGAATCCACGTCGAATTCTTCGTCGTCGATCGACAAAATAAATGCACTCGCCCGGCTTTGTTGCTGGGCAAAGGAACTGAGGTCGCCATAACTGGTCACCCCCAGCACTTCGACCCCTTCGGCCTCGATCGCGGCCGCCAAGGCCCGTATGCCCAGCCCCGAGGCGTTTTCAGATCGATAGTCTTCGTCGATGATGACGATGGGGAAACGAAATTTCATGCCAATGCTCCCTAGGTGCGGGGAAGTGTCACACCCTGCTGACCCTGGTACTTGCCACCGCGATCGCGGTACGAGGTTTCACAGATTTCATCGCTTTCGAAGAAAAGCATCTGTGCACAACCCTCGCCGGCGTAGATCTTTGCCGGCAAAGGGGTGGTATTGGAAAACTCCAAAGTGACATGCCCTTCCCACTCGGGTTCGAGCGGCGTCACGTTGACGATAATGCCGCAACGGGCATAAGTGCTTTTACCCAGGCAAATGGTAAGCACGCTACGAGGAATACGAAAATACTCCACAGTGCGAGCCAGTGCGAACGAGTTGGGGGGAATAATGCACACATCGCCTTTGAAGTCGACAAACGACTTCTCATCAAACGCCTTGGGATCGACGATGGTGGAATTGATATTGGTGAATATCTTGAACTCGTCCGCGCAACGCACATCGTAGCCGTAGCTGCTGGTGCCGTAGCTGACAATGCGCGAGCCGTTTTGCGCCACACGCACCTGACCCGGTTCGAAGGGTTCGATCATGCCGTGCTCTTGCGCGGCGCGCCGGATCCATCGATCACTCTTTATGCTCATAACCTCTACCTGGGATTGAAGGCGGCTGCTTCTCAAAGCCGCCTATTTTATCGCTTAGGACATTCGGCCGCAGAAGCGCGACATTTGCCGGGCAAGAACTAGTCCCGAGAGATGCGTCGATACACCAGCGCTATGCCGTTGACAGTACCGACGGTCAACTGGGCCGACAGGTTGCGTGCAAGACGGTAACTGAGACGGCCAACCGTACCGGTGTCAGACAGCGCTTGCTCGATGCTCAAGGTCACCCCATTGCCCAAGCCTTTGCTAGCCCGCAGGAAGCGACGCTCGATGTCGCTGGTGGCCGAATCCAGGCCACGGACCACGCTTTCCACCGGCAAGATGCTGCCCGCGCTGCCCAGCTCGCCGGAGCGCATGCTGAGCTCGTCGATGCCGAAGCGCCTGTAGAAGGGCTCTCCGTCGGTCAAGAAAGAGGCTCCAACTGAAAGCAGCATGGCCGCATCGGCCCCCGACTCGTCAGCACCGTGTCCAAACAGCAGCCAGGACAGCTTCTGCACTTCACTCACTTCCGGCGTTGAAATCAAATCGATACGCGGTCGCTTCGCCGTGCCCGCCACTCGAACGCCCGCCTGCACCGCCTGGTCAGTGCGAACTGCCTCTATATTGAGCACGGGATTGGTGATGTCGCCCTGGAAAGTGAGTGAACCGCGGCGCAACTGCAAATGCTGGCCGAACACATCGATGGCCCCGCCTCGGGTGCGCAAAGCGCCTTCCCCCAAGATCTTGCCGTCACGCATCAGAACACGCAGCTTGCCCACCAAGCCAGAATCCACGCCATAGCCGGTGATGTAGAAGCGCGGGCCCAGATCGATGGTGAGATCCATGGAGATGTCCTGAGGGGCCGACGTCTTTTGCTCCAAGGTTTCACCCGGCCGCAACACGATGACGTCTCCGTCTACCGTCGGCACGCTGCTGAGCATATCCAGGTCAACCCAACCCGCGTCGGCCACCAGTTCGCCCGTGATATCAATACGAGGGTAAGGTACGTCGACACGGATCTGGCCACTGACCATGGCATATCGATCTGACCGCTGCAGTATGGGATAGCGGTGGAAATCGATGTTCACGCCTCCCTGCTGGTCGTACAAGCTCCAGCTCCCACTTAGGGTCAGCCCTCCTCCTTTGGCTTCCGGGTTGGTGGTTACCCACTCCTGGGTACGCCATTCGTTGGGAGCCACCCGTAAACGGGCCGGAAAATACAGGCTGTCCAGAATGAAGCGATCACCCTCCAGATGCGCACGCAACTCCCCGTCCAGCAGACGCACCCCGTCATCAATTCGCACGATGCGTATGCCTTGCCCGGTGACTGTACCAGAGGTGTCCCACGAGCCGTCGGCTCGGCTGCGGCCTTCCACATGCGCTTGCACCGAACCGCCAAATTGCATGGCGTCGCCGGCAAACAAACTGATCCAGCCCAGATCTTGAATATTTGCATCCACGCTGAAGGTGGTCGGGTCCTGCTTGCTTAAGAAAAAGCCTTCGCCCGGTGGACTGTGGAGCAGCGCAGAGGCTTCCCCTTCGAGATCGCCCATTCCTTTCGTGCCGACACGGACCTGTGCGTTTACCCGGCTGGCCGTCGCGCTTACCGGCCGCGCTGTGATGTCAACGGTCAGCGCTTGCAGACCCAGTGGAAAACTGGGATCGGCCGGTATGAGCACATCTCCCGATAGGCGCCGGATATGGGCTTCGCCTTGTAGAGCGCCCGCAAACCGCAAGTCCCACTCGCCGGCGAACACGAACTCGGTACTCCGGGCGGCCTCTTCTCCCGGCGTAATGACCCGACCCCGGTCCTCTCCACCGTTGTCTCCATTGGTGGGAATCAACTGCTCCAACTGTTCGACTATGTCCTGAGAAATGACGACTTGATCCGCGCCACCGGCGGTTTCCCATCGTCCCGCACCTCCTCTCGACCCGCTATGCCGCAAGACGGTCTGTGCGCCGGACGGTAGCCGGATACTTAACCCCGTCTGGCCCAGCTGCCACTGCCAATCCGGCATCACTGCAGCCGGCGCGAAACTGGCTGCCAAGGGCGATTGCAAGGCGACATTGACGCCTGCATGGCCCACGTTAAGCCGGGTAATCTCCCCGCGCCACCCTTCCAGAGGGGCCTCCGGAACGAGCGCTGCAGTAGTCGCCTCCTGACCGTTTTCGCTGGCTTGCGCTGGCTGCTGCTGAGTCCCGTCTTGATGGTCGGGGGCGGGCCCGGCTTGTTGGTTGCGGTCTGGCGGTGCGTTATCCCGTGATTCTGCCGGCTGGCTTTTCTGCGCGGCGCGCGAAGATGGCATGGCGCCCCAGCCACCACGCACGGCCAAGTCGAGCTGGATGGGCGCCTGACCCAGCTTCTGAGGGTTAGGGTCGGCCGGCGTGTAGACGCCCTTGAGCGTAGCCTCGTGACTTGCCAGCCCGCCCGCCACTTCCAGCTGCGCATTAGCACCACCGGGCAGATCGGGCCATAGGTCGGCAAGCCGGTTGGCCTGTATATCCAGAGACAAGCGGCTGTCAGACATGCCGAGGTCGCCCTGACCCTTGATATGGTGCTCGCCCACACGCAAATCCACGTCCAGCTCGGATAACTGCAACCCCTTCCACAGGTCGCCCTGCCTTTGCTCGGCGGTCTGCTCTTGAACAGGCACTACATTATCCACATTGAAGTGGGCCTTGCCTCCGACCGCCTGTCCGTTCCATCGAGAGCCCTCCTCGAAGTCCAGTTCCAGGCGGGCGGACAGTAAATCCTGATGATTCAGCAGCTGCGCATCGAAGCCCAGATTGGCCGTCACGGCGCCCTCGGGCACGGCATCACCAGCCAGTAAACGCAGGTTGAGCTTGTCCGCATGCAAGGCGCCGACCACATGATCACGCAGAGACGCGCCCTCTTGGGCCACTTGCCAGTTCACCTGACCGTGCAAAGAAGAGCCGTCGGCCAGGCGAAGATCGAGGGTTCCATCGCTTAAGGGAAAGCCCGCCCGAGGCGTGAGATTGGCGTTCACATCGAACTGCACGTCCTGACCCGCGCCATGCACCTGGAGCGCCAGTCGGTCCAAGTCTCCCGTGACTTGCGCCTCTACATCGAGGGCGCACGCGGCACTCAACTGACTCAGTTCCGTGATGGGATTGACCTTCTCCTCGCCCTCGTCGTCTTTCGGTTCCTTGCTTGTTTCCTCGCCTTCGTTGGCCACCGGCTCTTGTTCTTCCTCCTTGGTCGAAACTTGTGGCAACTCGGGAAGAAAATGGCGCACGCACAACATGGAGTCGGCCTCAGTCGAATGCGCGTGCGTCTGGATTTTGAGTTCCAGCGGCCACGGCTCTGCCAGCTCGAGCAAGCGCAGTTCGCCCTTGATGTCCGCTTCGATGCCGTCTCGCCCCACCATCAGGTCGTCAAACACCAATCGGGCGCCTTCATCGTTCAACGATAAGGACGCGAGCAAGTCGCGCACGTTCAGCAAGAGCGGCTCTTCGTTGATCTTGACATTCAGTTCACCCAGGTAGAAGCGATCCAGGTCCACGCTTATGGGGATTACCGGCATGGCAAACGGCTCTGATTCGGTTTCCTCTTGTTCGGGGCGTATGAGATCGACGTCCAACACCCCCATCGAAATGTTCTGGGCGTGCAGCCGGCGTTGCAACAGCGCCCGCCAGTCCATTTCCAGCTCGAGCTTCTCGATTCGTACCGCGGCTGCCGGCACTTTGATGAGAAACTCGTCCACGGTAAGGCCGCCCCAGATAGACCCGCGAATACCCATGGCGTGCCCATCAAGGTAATGGGCCGCCGTGCGTAGCACCCAGCGGCTACCCTGCTGGGTGCCAATACCCCAAAACAAAAACCCGAGCAGCAGCGTGGACACCAGCACAAAAATGGGCAGAGTGCTGATCAGAATGCGGCGCAACCGATAACCTAAACCCGTCAAAACGCTATACCCAGGGAAAAGTGCAGTCGCACGCGATGGTCACGCAGGCCGTAAGCCAGATCAACCGCCAGGGGGCCTGCCGGAGTACGCACCCTGCCTCCAACGCCCAACCCGACGGCGAAATCCATATCGCCAAACGACTCGGCGGCATCGCCCGCGTCCATGAACAGAGCCATGCCGATGCGCTCGGTGTAGTAGTGCGTGTATTCGACGCTGGCCACGGCCAATGCCGGTGCGGCCATAATGGCGTCGCCCCGAGGCAGACCTATGCTTTGATACTTGTATCCTCGAATAGTGCGAGCGCCGCCCGTGCGATAACCGAAATCCTCAGGCAGCCGCTCGGTGTTGGCCCACACCTTTCCCACCTCGCCACGCAAGGTAAGGACGTCGCGACGTCCTACGGGCCACCATTGCTGCAAGCGCAGGCTGGAGCGATAGAAGGGCTCGCCTTCGTCCAAAGTCACGCCCACTCCCAAACCGAGGTCGACGAGGTTGCCCTCGCGGGGATCGTAACGGTCGTTGACGTCGCGACGGAGCCACTGCCAGGTGGCGACAAGCGAGGGCACTTCGTAATCCGAGAAACCGGCGATGCGCGTGCGATCTTTGGCTGCAATAACATTCCAGTGGGTCTCGTACTCGACACGGCTGTCGCCAGCCGCCTTGCGGTTTTGCGAGCGCTTCCAGCCCAGGCCGTAACGCAGGGTTCTTACGCCCTCGATGTCGGAGTTGCTGATAAGCACGCCCAAACTGTCGCGGTAGCCCGACTCGTTGGGCGCAAAATGGACATCAAAAAACGCTCGCTGCCGGTGCCGGTCGACCCCGGCGCCAGTTTCTATCCAGATTGGCTGCCCTGCAACCACGTTCTGGCGGAAAAGCCCTTCGACCCTTAGGCCGTTATCGCTATCCAGACCTATGGAGGCCGCGTATCGCCGGCGTGGAGCCTCAGTGACGCGCACCAGCAGTGGCATCTCGACCTCGCCATTGGGCAAGGTGGTGCGCGCAGCCGGGTCACTATCAAGCATCACAAACGCACCTTGAAAGAACGACGTGTCCTCCAGCGCTTGTTGCCATTCGTCCAGCAAGGCCTGGTCGTAGGGGTCGCCGGGCGTGTAATCGATATAGCGGTCGATCAGCTTGCGTGGCACTCGTTTAAGGCCAATGACCTTGACTTCGCCCATGCGCACTCGCGGACCGCTATCCACCTGGACAGTCAAGTCCGCCGTAGAGCTTTCTGTACGTACTACCGCCTGGGATCCGGTCATCCGGGCCAGATAAAAATCCTTGCGGCTTACTTCATCGATGAGTTCGACTTTAGCGTCGTGCCACTCATCGTTGATAAAGGGCATGCCCTCGTCCAAGGGCCACTCGTTGCGCAAGGCATCCACCCGAGACGCGAACGCCGGTGTGGCAATCTGACCGGAGAACTCCAGGTTGACGTCGCGCACTTCTGTGAGCGGCCCGGGCTCGATCACGATGTCCCAGGTTTCGCCCGCAATGTCCTGCCCTACTTCCAGGTCGACCTTGGATGAGAAATAACCCTGGGTTTCCAGAGCCGATATCGTCGCCTCTCGGGCCCGCCGTCGTAGGCGAGAAATCTCGCCTGCATCCTGGTCTTCGCCCAGGCGCGTAATGGCATCAATGGCCCGTGTAATGGACTGCAAGGCGGCGGGAGAGACCCCGCCCGGATCAATAGTGACCTCCGGCTCGGCGAGAGCCGTTTGCATGGCGCCGAGCGCAACAACCAGAAAGACGGCGGCGCGACGCATTAAGCCTCGATATTAGCGGGGTACAACCGACGGAATCTTGCCTGCCATATCGCGCGGCAAGGCAGCGACCTGCAAGGCCAGCTTGTTGGCAATCTCGTTATAGATTTTTGCGTGAGGTCCATCGGGTTCTGCCACAACCGTGGGCGTGCCGGAATCAGTTTGAGTACGTATGTTCATGGCAAGAGGCAGCGCCCCAAGCCACGGGACCTGGTACTGCTCAGCCATTTCACGGCCACCATGCTCGCCAAAAATCGGTTCAGCGTGGCCGCAATTGGAGCACACATGAACTGACATATTCTCGACGATGCCCAGGACAGGAACTTCGACTTTCTGAAACATCCGTAACCCTTTGCGAGCATCGGCCAAGGCAAGATCTTGAGGAGTCGTGACTATGATCGCACCCGTAAGGGGTATTTTTTGCGCCAGGGTCAGGGCGATGTCGCCCGTGCCGGGTGGCATATCGATGATAAGGTAATCGAGGTCTTTCCAGTTGGTTTGACGGAACAGTTGCTCGAGCGCCTGGCTGGCCATGGGCCCGCGCCAGATGGCGGGAGCGTCGTCTTGTAGCAGAAAGCCAATGGAGTTGGCTTGCAAGCCGTGACCAACCAGGGGCTCCATGGATTTGCCGTCTAGGCTTTCGGGCTTGCCCGACAGCCCCAGCATGATGGGTAAGCTGGGTCCGTAGATGTCGGCATCAAGTAAACCTACCTGAGCCCCCTGACTTCTAAGCGCCAGGGCCAGGTTTACCGCGGTGGTGCTTTTGCCCACACCGCCCTTGCCTGATGCGACCGCAATAACGTTGCGCACTTCGGGCAGCGGTTTTTGGCCCATCTGCACCGCATGGGCGACAACGCGCTTGGAAAACCCCAGCTTGCGCAGCCGCAGGCCCAGCGATTGCAGAGCGGTTTCAATCCGTTTCCCCAGCTCCGGGTTGTCGTTGTGCAATGGGTAGCCAAGCGCTACAGTAAGATCTACGTCACTTCCTTCTATTTGGACCGAACTGTTCCTAATGGCCGGCAGGCCCAATTTGCTTCCAGTAAGCGGGTCTACTACTTCGGCCAGCGCAGCGTTTACCTGATCAGAAGAGAAGCTCATAGTCAATGCCTTATCGGAAATCCACTGTTACCCAAAGCCCCTAGGATAGCGGATCAGGGAATTAATTTCTGCATAAGGAGTCTAATCGAAAGATGAATACACTAAGCCAAATACTCCGCGCTGCCCTTTTTGTCGTTCTGGCCTTTTTTGGAATGGCGATGGCCTTCATTTTCATGGTATCTACCGCCATTGCCGTCGGCGTCTTATACGTGGTTGCCAAGATCAAAGGACGTCCGTTTGGCGTGCGCGCCTACTGGGACCAGCGCCGTCAAAATGCGCGCAGCGAACCTACCTTTCGCAAGAAAGACGTGGTCGATGTCGAAATGCGCGAAATTCCTTAAGCTGCAGCACAGCCCCTTCAAATCTGTGGCATGCGAATTCGTGGTCGAGTAGCGTGTCACGTCAACCGTGTCGACCGGTTGATTCCTTGCCCCCTGCAAACGTGTCGCTTCGCTCTGTGACTTCGCCGTCTGGCTCGGCGACATAAAGCGTATCGCTTTGCCGCTTTGCCGCTTGGTGCTTAACACACCGCTTTGCCGCTTTGCCGCTTGGCTCTTCGCCATTTAGCTCCTCGACGGAAAGCCTGCCGCTTTGCCACCGAACTCTTCGACGGTAGGCGTATCGCTTGACTCCCCGCCCCGGGGTGAGTCAGTCCCCTGGCGGGCGATTCATTACAATAGCCGCTTATCCAGCTTCCGCGCCCACGTCCTGCGACTTTAAGGCAGCGACGCGGACACACTCCTTTACCTTTCTTACGATATGTCTCGCACCATTTTCGTCACCACTGCACTGCCCTATGCCAATGGATCGTTCCACATCGGACACATCATGGAGTATATCCAGGCGGATATCTGGGTGCGTTCCATGCGTATGGCGGGCAACACGGTGCACTTTGTTGGCGCGGACGATGCGCATGGCGCCCCCATCATGCTGAAGGCTGAAGCGGAAGGGATTACGCCGCAAGAACTGGTGGCGCGCTATGCCGCCGAGCGGCCAAAGTATCTGAATGGATTTCACATTTGTTTTGACCACTGGCACTCAACCGACAGCCCGGAAAACGTCGAGTTGTCGCAAAGCATCTATAAAAGCCTGAAATCAGCCGGGTTCATTGAAAGCCGCAGCGTTGAGCAGTTTTACGATCCGGTAAAGGGAATGTTTCTGCCGGACCGGTACATCAAGGGCGAATGCCCCAAGTGCCATGCCAAAGATCAGTATGGCGACTCTTGTGAGTCGTGCGGGGCGGTGTACACGCCAACGGACCTCATCGAGCCTTACTCCACACTGACTCAAGCCCGCCCGGTACTGAAGTCCTCTGAGCACTTTTTCTTCAAATTGTCTGACCCGCGTTGCGTGGAGTTCTTGCAAGAGTGGACCACAGGCACGCACGCCGAGGGCCGCAAACGTTTGCAAAACGAAGTCATAGCCAAGACGCGCGAGTGGCTGGGCACGGGCGAAGAAGGTAGCGAGGCCAAGCTGAACGACTGGGACATTTCTCGGGACGCCCCCTACTTTGGTATAGAGATTCCCGATGCACCCGGGAAGTACTTTTATGTATGGCTGGATGCGCCGGTCGGCTACCTGGCTTCCCTCAAAGCGTATTGCAAGCAAAAGGGCATGGATTTCGACGCCCTGCTCGATCCCAATGGCGATACCGAGCAAGTGCACTTTATCGGCAAGGACATCGTGTATTTCCATGCCTTGTTCTGGCCGGCCATGCTCAAGTTCTCGGGCCGTAAAACGCCAGACGCGCTGCATGTGCATGGTTTTATTACGGTTAGCGGCGAGAAGATGTCCAAGAGCCGCGGCACGGGTATTTCTCCGCTGCGCTATCTGGACATAGGCATGGATCCGGAGTGGTTGCGCTACTACATGGCCGCCAAACTTAACGCTCATGTTGAAGACGTGGACTTCAATCCGGACGACTTCATCGCCCGGGTCAATAGCGACCTGGTCGGCAAGTATGTGAATATTGCCAGCCGCGCCGCCAATTTCATTACCCGCCACTTTGACGGGAAACTGGGGTACCAGGGCGATACGCAAGCACTGCAAGCCGACATTCAGAAAGTTACAGACGAAGTACGCGCCGACTTTGAGGCCCGTGAATACGGACGCGCCGTGCGTCGCATCATGGCCTACGCCGACACCATCAACCAGGCCTTCGATGCAGCCCAACCCTGGGTCATGGCCAAAGGTTGGGCCGACGCCAGCGATGAGCAGAAAGCCGCCTTGCAGGACATCTGCTCGCGCGCACTGGCCGGCTTCAAAGCGCTGTCCGTCATGCTGACCCCGGTGTTGCCAGCCCTGACCGCACGGGTTGCTAGCGAATTGTTCCAAGACGGCGAGTCGTACACCTGGGACGACGCGGTCAAGCTTCCTGTCCATATCGAAAAATTCAAACACCTGATGCAACGCGTGGAACCCAAAATGCTGGACGATTTATTTGAACCCCCTGCGGTCGAAGCCCCCACGCCCGGCGGCGAGCCGATTGCAGACACCATTGATATCAAGGACTTCGCCAAGCTGGACCTGCGCATCGCCAAGATTGTGTCCTGTGATGAAGTTGAAGGTTCGGACAAATTGCTGCGCCTTCAACTTGATGTCGGTGAAGGCCGGTTGCGCCAAGTGTTTTCCGGTATTAAATCCGCCTACAAGCCAGAAGACCTGGTGAACAAGCTGACCGTCGTGGTGGCTAATCTGGCACCGCGCAAGATGCGGTTCGGCGTGTCGGAAGGGATGGTGCTGGCGGCCAGCCATGCAGATGAAAAGGTTGACGCCGGCATCTACATCCTTGAGCCGTGGGCGGGCGCACAGCCGGGCATGCGTATCAGCTAAAGCGC
>JAJUGB010000019.1 GCA_029268595.1 Alcaligenaceae bacterium
CACGCCTTCCCATCCCGAACAGGACCGTGAAACGCCTTTGCGCCGATGATAGTGGACTGCGCGTCTGTGAAAGTAGGTCATCGTCAGGCTCTTACACCAAAAACCCCATCGTGTGATCACGGTGGGGTTTTTTTATGCGCGAACGTCTTTCGAAGATTCCTGACCGGGGTGTCCTGCGCGCAACAGGGCTTCTGGCTGATGCGGGTAAAATAGGGCGCTAACTAGTCTGATAACTTCCCGGGAGGGTCCATGACCGAGGTTTTACCGCCAGACGATAACAGAGGCCTGTCGATGCGTAATTTGACGCATGTCATGTACGGGCTATTCGCGATTGGCATTATTAGTGCGGGGTTTCTAGGCGTTGCTACCATCGCCGCCATCGTCTTGGCATACCTGAAGCGCGGTGATGCGGTCGGGACGCTTTACGCGAGCCATTTCGATTGGGTGATTCGCACGTTTTGGTGGAGCGTTTTGTGGTTCTTGTTAAGCGCACTTGCCACGTTTATTTTTCTGGGCTGGATTACCGGCATCATTGCTTTGGTCTGGCTGATTTACCGCATTGCGCGGGGGTGGTTGGCCTTATTCAGCGGGCAAGCGCCTTCTAACGAGTTTTAAAAAAAACGCTGCGTTCTTCGCAGCGTTTTTGTTTTTACTTGAGGTGGGCGTTAACCAGTTTGGTTAGCTCGAACATGGACACCTGGTCTTTGCCAAAAAGGGGCCGCAGTTTGTCGTCGGCGTTGATATTGCGACGGTTGGCCGGATCTTGCAAATCGTGCTTTTTGATGTACTCCCAGATTTTTTTGGTGACTTCTGTGCGCGGCAGAGGCTCTTTTCCGATAACGGCCGCCAAGTCGGGGCTGGGCGTAAGGGGTTTCATGAACGCCGCGTTCGGTTTACGTGCCGGTTTCTGAGATGTTGCCATAGGAGAGCGCTCCAAAGAAGAGGATCAAAAAGATTTTCCTGAGCATAACTTGAGTTGGCGCCAAAGACAAAGGAATTTGTGACAGCATTCGCGCTAACATCGGATTTATTTGCTCTCAGTGTGCGTATGCCAAACCCTCTCTCAAGCCTTACCATTTCCCGCCCCGACGACTGGCACCTGCATTTGCGCGATGGCGAAGCCATGCAGTCTGTCATTGGGCATAGCGCCCGGCAGTTTGGCCGTGCCATTGTGATGCCCAACCTGAAGCCTCCGGTGACGACAACTGACATGGCCTTGCAGTATCGCGACCGCGTGTACCAGGCCATGCGGGCTGCCGGTGTGGAGGGCGGCTCCTTTGAACCTCTCATGACCTTGTATTTGACCGATAACACGACCGGCGAGGAGATTCGCAAGGCCAAGGAGTCGGGCGCAGTGTATGCCGTCAAACTGTATCCAGCGGGCGCCACGACCAATTCAGATGCAGGCGTGACAGATTTGCTGGGTCGTTGTGGCCCCGCCCTGGAAGCCATGCAGCAGCACAACTTGCCCTTGCTCGTGCATGGCGAGGTGACAGATCCCGAGGTCGACCTCTTTGACCGCGAAGCAGTATTTATTGACAGGGTGCTGATACCCCTGCGTGAGCGCTATCCTGAATTGCGCGTGGTCTTGGAGCACGTCACAACGAAAGATGGTGTCGACTACGTCATGCAGGCGGAAGGCCACATCGGGGCCACCATCACCGCCCACCACCTCTTGTACAACCGCAATGCTCTCTTCCTGGGCGGAATCAGACCTCACTGGTATTGTCTGCCCGTCCTCAAGCGCGAGACCCACAGACAAGCGCTTGTCGAGGCGGCCACTAGCGGACATTCACGGTTCTTCTTGGGCACAGACAGCGCCCCGCACCCCCGCGGCTTGAAAGAGCACGCCTGTGGCTGCGCCGGCGCTTATACGGCCTTTCATGCCATGGAGCTTTACGCAACTGCCTTCGACGCGGTGGGTCGCTTAGATAACCTGGAAGCGTTTGCGAGCCGAAATGGTCCGGCCTTTTACGGTTTGCCTGTCAACGAAGGCGTGCTCACTCTGGAGCGAACCGACCTCCAGATACCGGATGAGCTTCCCTTGGGACGCACCACAGTGGTGCCTTTGGCCTCGGGCGAAACCCTGCAATGGAAAGTGCAATAGCTCGTTCTAATGCAGCTAAGCTGAGCCGCGCTGTTTTGCCTCGAGCGCTTCCCATCGGTCGAAGAGGCGGGCCAGTTCGTTTTCCAACTCTTCCAGCTTCTGGTTGATTACCGCCACTTCGTCGGGAGCATCTTTGTACAGTTCGCCATTGGCGAGTTTCGCGGCAAGCTCGCTTTGGCGCGACTCCACTTCGGCAATGGCATCAGGCAGTTCGTCCAACTCGCGTTGCTCCCAACTGGCCAGCTTCCCTGAGCGGGACGGCGCCTTCTTCTTCTTCTGCGAGGCGCCAGGGTCCTGGGCGGCGGGCCGAGGCTCTTTCTGCTCGGCTTTGGCCTGCGCCTTGGCAGGCTCTGGCCGCTGAGCCAACCACTCGTCGTAGCCGCCTACATACTCGCCCCAACGGCCTTCGCCTTCGTAGGCAATGGTCTGAGTGACCACATTGTTTAGGAACTCACGGTCATGGCTGACCAGGAGGACTGTGCCTGCGTAGTCCTGCAACAGCTCCTCAAGCAGTTCAAGGGTTTCGATGTCCAGGTCGTTGGTCGGTTCGTCCATGACGAGCACATTAGTGGGACGAGCAAATAATCGCGCCAGCACCAGGCGGGCGCGTTCGCCGCCCGACAGACTCTTGACAGGCGAGTGTGCCCGGGCCGGCGGGAAAAGGAAGTCCTCTAGATAGCTCATGACGTGTTTGCGCTGAGAGCCGATTTCGACCCATTCGCTTCCGGGGTTGATGGTGTCGGCCAAGGTCGCCTCTTCATCCAGATGGGACCGCATCTGGTCGAAATAGCCCACGCTAAGGTTGACCCCCAGCCGCACCTGCCCCGAATCGGGCTTTAATTTGCCCAGAATGATTTTGAGTAAGGTTGTCTTGCCTGCACCATTAGGACCCAGAATGCCTATGCGGTCCTGCCGCAGCACAGTCGTGGAAAAATCCCGGACGATGGTGCGGCTTCCGAATGCGTGGCTGACCTTGGTCAGTTCTGCTACCAACTTGCCCGAGCGCTGCCCTTCCGATAACGCCAGGCTGACATTGCCCTGGCGTTCCCGGCGGGCGGCGCGCTCTCGCCGTAGTTGCTCCAGCCGTCGTACACGCCCCTCGTTGCGCGTGCGGCGCGCCTCGACGCCCTTGCGTATCCACACTTCTTCTTGGGCCAGCAGCTTGTCGAACCGGGCGTTTTGCTGCTTCTCGGCTTCGAGCCACTCGGCCTTGCGCTGTTGCCAATCGGAGAAGTTGCCTGGAAAGCTGAAGAGTTGACCCCGGTCCAATTCAATAATGCGAGTAGAGACCGCGTCGAGGAAGCGGCGATCGTGACTGATGATGACCATGCTGCAACGGGCCTGGATAAGCCGTTGCTCCAGCCAATTTATGCCGTCGAAGTCCAGGTGGTTGGTGGGTTCGTCTAGTAATAGAAGGTCGGGCTGGTCGGCCAAAGCCCCTGCCAGTGCGACTCTCTTCCTGGTGCCCCCGGAAAGGCCCTTGATCTTGGCGTCGCCTTGCAAACCCAGTTCGCCGATGAGGGCATCGACGCGGGCCGGGCGCGACCAGTCTTCCGATTCGTTAATGTCACCACATAACAGTTCGAACACCGTCAAGTCTTCATCAAGTTGCGGTTCTTGTTCTACCGTGGAGACTTTAAGCCCCCCTATGCGCATCACTTCACCATCATCGGGAACAACCCGTCCGTCCAGCACCTTTAACAGGGAGGACTTTCCGGCGCCGTTGCGTCCGATCAGGCCGATGCGCTCGTTGGACTGAATCGCCAGCTCGGCATGGTCCAACAGGGGATGATGGCCATAGGCAAGATGAACATTGGTGAGCGAAATAAGAGGGCTGGACATGGAAGCTGTGCGGTGGAAAGTTGGTAAGGCAAGCCTCTATTGTCGCAGTTTGGCCATGGAGCGGGGCTGCTCCCGGGGGAGCAAAGCGCCTCGCGGCTGTTTCATGTGCAACATACAAGCGAATGGAACTGCTTTTAACGGGTGCGCGTCATACAATATGGCTGGCAAGACAAACCGGGTAATCGCGGTGTGAACAGCATCGAGGAAGGTCCGGACTCCGTAGAGCAGGATAGCGGCTAACAGCCGTCCGGCCGGCCCCCGGGCCGGTCGAGGAATAGGGCCACAGAGACGAGTCTGCTGCGTGGGCATGCATGGCATGCACTGGCACGGCCTACTCCGTGCGGCGCGCTTCACATGTCGAAGCGCAGCGCAGCAGGGTGAAACGCGGCAACCTCTATCCGGAGCAACATCAAATAGGCATGCGCAGCCTTCGGGCATTAGGGCGGCTCGTCCGAGCATGCGGGTAGATGGCTAGAGTGCGTCAGCAATGGCGCACCCAGATGAATGATTACCTGCCGGGCTCGCCCGGTATACAGAATCCGGCCTACAGGTTTGTCTTGCCCCTTTTCTGCTTGCGCCTTCGAGGTGCTTCCGCCGCTTGTCCTCCGTCTTTCGTCCGTCCTGTGTGCCGGTCGGGTTCGTCCCGGCGCAACTCCCAGCATTGACTGAGTATCGCTCCTGGCCGCTTGGACTAGGACAAGCGGGCAATTGTGAGTAATTGAAAAGGGTGTCTCGACAAGCACGCGGCCCATCAGACAAAAGACATTTACTTGCTCGCGCAATTTCTTGATTTCACTGCGATTTTTATTTTCGACTCCCTTGTGTTGCCGCTCTAAGTGCTTGTCTCCATTGGAAAAACTTCGATTTACCGCTTGACCGCCCGTCGCGCATCCCTTAGAGTGGGAAAAAGTAGAATTATGTGCAAAAAAGTGGAGCAAATAGGGTGTTTCAGGGAAGCAGCGCGCTCACTATGGATGCCAAAGGCCGGATCTCAATTCCGACCAGGCATCGTGACGCCCTCCTTTCGCAGGACGACGGACGGCTTACGCTGACTCGCCACCCTGATGGTTGCCTTTTGCTCTATCCGCGCAGCACCTGGGAAGAACGGCGAGAACAGATTGCACGTTTCCCGATGTCTGCCCGCGGTTTGCAACGTCTGCTTTTGGGTAATGCCCAAGATGTCGACATGGACGGGTCAGGCCGCATTTTGGTCGCGCCGGAATTGCGCGAGGCAGCTGGTTTGACACGCGAAACAATGCTTTTAGGGATGGGGAGTCACTTCGAGTTGTGGGACGCAGCCGAGTGGAAGCGCCGTGAGGCCGAGGACCTGGCTCAAGGCATGAATGCTGTTCTTGACCAGTTCTCTTTTTAAAGCCCATGGAGTTCACACATAGGCCGGTGCTGCTAGAGCCCACGGTCAACGCCCTGATTGAGCCCGCCTTCGGAAAGAAGCGTTTTACGGGCCAAGACAACAATTCCGCGAGTCGCCTCAGCGGGGTTTTTGTGGACGGGACGTTCGGCCGAGGCGGACACAGCAAGCTGCTGCTCTCGCGGCTTAATCCCGATGCAAGGTTAGTGGTTTTCGACAAAGACCCTCAGGCGATTCAAGCCGCCCGAGAGTTGCAAAGTCAGGATGGTCGCGTGCAAGTGGTCCATGGAGGTTATGCATCCATGAAGCACGAGCTGCAGGCGATGGGAGTGACACAGGTCGACGGCGTGATGCTGGATCTGGGTATCTCGTCTCCTCAGATCGACGATCCGGAACGCGGTTTTTCGTTCATGCGGGAAGGCCCGCTGGACATGAGGATGGATACGAGTCGCGGTCCTACTGTGGCTCAATGGCTGGCCGAGGCCAGTGTGGATGATATTACGGAGGTCATAGCGAAATATGGCGAAGAACGGTTTGCTTTCAAGATTGCAAAGGCGATTGCTAGTCGCCGCGAATCCGGCCCGCTGCGCACAACGCTCGACCTCGCCGAGCTCGTCGCCAGTGTCGTCCGCACGCGCGAAAAGGGTCAACACCCGGCCACTCGCACCTTTCAAGCTCTACGGATTTACATCAATCGGGAGCTCGAAGAGCTCGCGTACACCCTCACGTCAGTTCTAGAGACGCTCGCTCCAGGAGGGCGGTTGGCTGTGATCAGTTTTCACTCTCTCGAGGACCGTATGGTCAAGCAATGCATCGCCGCAGCGGCCAGGCCTGCGGCGGCACATGCTCGAATGCCCATACTCGAGAAAGATCTGCCGCAGCCCGTCTTGCTTTCTCTGGGGCGCGTGCTGCCCTCTGATGATGAAATTGCTCAAAATCAGCGGGCTCGTTCGGCGGTGTTACGGGTGGCAGAGCGCACCAACACACCTCTGCCACCGGAGGGTGCAGGGGCCTTTGTTCAAGGCGTCATGCTGAGGCCAGCTCAGGGTAAGCGTCCTACTCGAAAAGGGGTGCGCTAATGGGCCGTCTGAGCATCGTGTTTGCTGTACTGTTGATGCTGTCCGCCATTTCCCTGGTAACGGCACGGTATCAGTCACGCCAGTTATTCATTGCATCCGAGCGCTTGTCGGCTCAAGCGCGCGAGCTGGACACCGATTGGCGGCGTTTACAGCTAGAGCGCGCAGAACTGGCCCGAAATGCACGCATAGACGAAATAGCGCGCAATGAGCTGGGCATGATCACGACATCGCCCGATCGCACTCTGTACACCAAGAGCGCTGCGCCTTCTACAACTGCAAACGGGGCGACTCAAAATAACAGCGCGGAGCGCGGCCGATGAAACGCGTGCGCTTTTATAACAGCCCCTTCCTCAGTACACAGATTCCCATGTGGCGGGCCCGGCTCGTCATGGTGCTCATTTTGTTGGGATTTGTGGCCTTGATAGTGAAAGCGCTGTATTTACAGGGCTTGTCCAACGATTTTCTGCAACAGCAGGGTGAACGCCGCTACGAACGCACGCTGGTGTTGCCTGCTACTCGAGGCAAGATCCTCGATAGAACCGGTAATGTGGTGCTGGCCTCCAGCGTTCCGGCTCGAGCAATTTGGGCCATTCCCGAGGACGCCAACAAAGCATCGCCCGAGCAACTGCGCCAGCTGGCTGAGTTTCTGGATATGTCCGTAAAGGACATCAAGAGCCGTCTTGTCGACCAAGAGAAGAGCTTTGTCTTCATTAAGCGGCAGGTGCCCGTTGCTTTAGCCAAGAAAATCGCAGGGCTGAAGATACCGGGCATACATGAACAGGCTGAGACCCGCCGGTCCTACCCAGAAGGCGACATGACGGCCCACATTGTGGGCTTTACTAATATTGATGACCGGGGCGTGGAAGGTGTCGAACTCACGTTTGACGAGTTGCTCTCCGGGCAGGCGGGTAGCCGGCGCGTGATCAAGGACCGGCTAGGTCGTGTCATCGAGGACGTTCAGGCGGTCGTGCCGCCCGTGCATGGCGAAGATCTGTATCTGTCCATTGACGCGGGCCTGCAGTTTGATGCGTACTCGGCCCTGAAAAAGGCTTTGGAGGAACATCAGGCGAAGGCGGCTGCCGGAGTCGTGCTGGACGTGCAGACCGGAGAAATACTGGCGCTCGTGAATTTGCCCACCTACGACCCCAACGACAGGGACGAGCGTAAAGGGCCGGCGCTACGCAACCGTGCCATTACCGACACCTTCGAGCCCGGCTCCATCATGAAGCCTTTCACCGTGGGGTTGGCACTCGATCTGAAGCGCATTAGCGCGGCGACCAAGTTTGATACCGGCAATGGTCGGTACAGGTATCACGGCTCGACAATTTCCGATGTCAGCCGCAATGGTGTGCTGGACGTAGCCGGAATCTTGCGACGCTCCAGCAATATAGGCATGACAATGATTTCGGAGCGTCTGACTTCCCAGGAGATGTGGACCAAGTTCACAGAACTGGGATTCGGCCGCGCGCCACAGGCCAACTTCCCGGGCGTTGCCTCGGGGCGTTTAAGGCCCTGGGAACGTTGGCGGCCCATCGAGCGCGCCACCATGGCATATGGATACGGCCTTTCGGCTTCTCTATTGCAAATCGCTCACGCGTATACCGCTTTCGCGCGGGACGGCGACATGGTGTCTCTATCGCTATTGCGGCGCAAGGGCAAGCCGACCTCGGTGCAGGCGTACTCGCCCGAGGTGGCTGCCATGATCCGCTCCATGCTTGAGGCCGCAGCTGGGCCGGACGGCGCCAAGCTGGCGCAGGTGCAAGGCTATCGGGTCGCTGGAAAAAGCGGCACCGCCCGCAAGATCGTGGACGGTCGCTACAGCACGTCCAAGTACCGCTCTTCTTTTGTCGGCTTTGCTCCTGTGTCCAATCCACGAATAGTGGTGGCCGTGAGTATCGACGAACCGCAAAAGGGTGCGTACTACGGAGGACGGGTGGCTGCGCCAGTCTTTTCAGACATAGTGGCCAGTAGCCTGCGACGCCTGGGAGTAAAGCCGGACGCCCCGATTGAGTCCTTGGTCGCCGTAGGGCCGCAGGCAGGAGAGGCGCGATGATGAATCCGACATCCATTGTGGGGTGGTTGAAAAAGACGGTCGCCAAGGAGGCGCACCTGTGTCTGGACTCTCGCGGCATTTCCCCAGGCGATGTTTTTTTCGCTTGCCCGGGCAACCATGTCGACGGTCGCCAATTCATACAGGCGGCAATCAATGGCGGTGCAGCGGCGGTAATCATGGAGCCTGGAGACGACCAGACAGTCATGAACTTCGGCGTCCCCGTGTTGCAGGTCCAGGATCTGGTCGGACAACTGGGCGCCATTGGTCACGAATGGTACGGCCGGCCTTCCGAGTCGATGACTGTAATTGCCGTGACCGGCACCAACGGCAAGACCAGTTCAGTTCAGTGGCTGGCGCAGGCGCTGACTCACCAAGGCACAGCCTGCGGCACGGTCGGCACCTTGGGCACCATCTTGCCTGACGGGACCAGCTTGGGCGGCGTCTTGACCACCCCGGACGCACTTACCATGCATCGCAACCTTGCGGCGCTGCGAGAGGCGGGCGCGCAAGCAGTTGCGATCGAAGCGTCTTCTATCGGTTTGCATCAGGGGCGCCTGAACGGCCTCGCCATTGATATTGCGGCTTTCACAAACCTTTCTCGCGATCACCTCGACTACCACGGTTCCGTCGACGACTACGCGGCGGCAAAGGCCGCTTTGTTTCGATGGCCGGGTCTTCGGGCGGCGGTGATCAATGCCGATGACGGGGTGGGCCGCCAACTGGCCGCTCGGTACGAAGGTCCTGGGCTGCTCACATACTCTATTGACGGCCAGGCTTGCTTGCGCGCTCTGGATCTGCACCTGGGTGCGCGCGGTATGGTGTTTACACTTACGATGGGCCACGGGGCGGCCCAGATTGTGACGCGCATCTTGGGCGCCCATAATGTCTCAAACCTGCTCTTGGTAGCGGGCGTATTGTGCAGAATGGGCTGGAGCGTGTCACGCATTGCTTCGGCTCTGACGGAATTGACGCCAGTGGTAGGTCGACTGCAAGTAGCCGAGCCGGTCACTGGATGCGGTGACTCCGCCATGCCGCTGCCGCTTGTGGTGGTGGATTACGCACATACCCCCGATGCGCTCGACCATGCCCTGAGCACCCTGTCAGCGACCGCGCAAGAGCGTGGTGGACGCTTGGTGTGCGTGTTCGGCTGCGGAGGCAATCGCGATCGCGGTAAGCGGCCCTTGATGGGAAAAGTGGCGCTGGAGCGGGCAGATGCGGTGATATTGACCAGCGACAACCCTCGGGACGAGGATCCGTCGACCATCATCAATGACATCGCCGCAGCGGGGCCTGGCCGCTTCCGTATACAAGCAGAGCGGGCTCGAGCCATTTTGGATGCCATCTGGAGCGCTGATGCGCGTGATGTCATCCTCCTGGCCGGTAAAGGTCATGAGACCTATCAAGAAGTTAGGGGTGTTCGTAAACATTTCGACGACCTGGATTGGGCTCGTTTCGCGTTAAGCTGGGCGCGCGGAGTAGAGATGTGCACGGATAGCCGACGGCTTTCTCAGGGCCAGATGTTCTTGGCGCTGGAAGGGGAAAGCTTCGACGGGCACAACTATCTCGAACAAGTCGCTGCAAAGGGCGCATGTGCGGCCGTCGTCTCGCACCCTGTGCCGGCATCAGAGCTTCCGCAATTCGTACTTGGAGACACGCGCGCCGCTCTGACCATAATTGGTACGGCCTGGCGCGAGCGTTTCTCCTTGCCGGTCATTGCCGTTACGGGAAGCAATGGCAAGACCACAACCAAGGAAATGATTGCTTCCATATTGCGAGCTTGGCATGGCCCAGACAGCGTGCTTTGGACCACTGGAAATCTCAATAACGACTTGGGCGTGCCCCTGACCGTGTTGCGGCTTTCGGGGGCGCACAAGGCGGCTGTCGTCGAACTGGGAATGAATCATCCCGGCGAGATTGCTGAACTGGCTCGCGTTGCGCGCCCCACAGTTGCTCTTGTGAATAACGCGCAGCGTGAGCACCAAGAATTCATGCACACGGTGGAGGCGGTAGCGCACGAGAACGGCAGCGTGATCGCAGCGTTACCTAGCGACGGCGTCGCTGTATTTCCGGCTGACGACGCGTACAGTCATTTGTGGTCCCAGATGGCCGGAGTCCGACGTACCTGCTTGTTCGCGCTGGATCGCCGGGCCGATGTTTTTGCCTCCCAGATCCATTACGGCGCGCAGGGAACATCCTTTCTTCTGCATAGCCCCGATGGAGACGCCCAGATCGAGTTGGGCGCGCCGGGCAAGCACAATTTGCGCAACGCGTTGGCGGCAGCCGCCTGCGCCCTGTCTTGTGGAGCGCCGCTCGAGGCGGTGGTTCAGGGCCTGGAGCGGTTCGCGCCCGTTGCCGGACGGATGCAGCCCATCGCATTACCTGGCGGGCGGCAGTTGATCGACGACACTTATAATGCAAACCCTGATTCCGTTCGGGCCGCCATAGATGTACTCGCTTCCCTTAGCGGCTCTACTGCGCTGGTCCTGGGCGATATGGCCGAAGTCGGCTCCGACGGCGTGGCCGTGCATGGCGAAGTAGGCGCGTACGCGAAGGCCCAGGGTATTTCCCATTTACTCACATTTGGCCCGGCTGCTCGACACGCGGCACAGGCTTACGGTAGCGATGCTCATTCGTTCGATGATGTCGAAGAGCTTGTCGCACATCTTGCCGGCCTGGGTCCGGTCAATATTCTTGTCAAAGGTTCACGCAGTACACGTATGGAAAGGGTGGTTCAGGGTTATTTGAAGCAACTGGCGCTTCACGTGCAGGGAGACGGCCATGTTGCTTGAGTTGGCGCGATGGTTGTCCGATTATCACTTTCGCGCCTTTGGCGTTATCGAGTACATCACCTTTCGAGCAGTACTGGCCTGCGGGACAGCGTTGCTGATCGGTCTTTTTGCGGGGCCCGCCGTCATACGCCACCTGACCGCCCTGAAAATTGGCCAGGCCGTCCGCGCCTATGGACCGCAAACGCATATTCAGAAGAACGGGACGCCGACCATGGGCGGCGCTCTCATACTGATTTCCATAGCGGTAAGCACGCTGCTCTGGGCCGATTGGACCAATCGCTTTGTCTGGGTTGTGTTGCTGGTCACTTTTGGTTTCGGCTGGATCGGCTGGGCCGACGACTACAAGAAAGTGGTCAATCGCGATCCTGAAGGGATGTCTTCGCGCCGCAAGTTCTTCTGGCAAGCGCTTATCGGGGTGGTCGCGGCGGTGTATTTGACTTTTGCCGTATCGGCGCCGGCAAATGCGGAATTGTGGCCACTGTTCCGCGAATGGGTGCTTAGTGGCTTTACCATGCCGCTGCCCACCCGCGCAGATCTGATCGTACCGTTTTTCAAAACCGTGAGCTACCCATTGGGCGTGCTGGGATTCGCCACGCTTACCTGGCTCGTGATAGTGGGATCCAGCAATGCGGTGAACCTCACAGACGGCCTTGATGGCTTGGCCATCATGCCGACGGTGATGGTGGGCAGCGCCTTGGGCATCTTTGCCTATGTGGTAGGGCGGATCGATTACTCCAAATACCTGCTGTTTCCGTACATTCCCGGGGCCTCCGAGGTCATGGTGTTGTGCGCCGCCATAGCGGGAGCGGGGCTGGCCTTCCTATGGTTTAACGCCTATCCCGCGCAAGTGTTCATGGGTGACGTGGGAGCCCTGGCCTTGGGCGGCGCCTTGGGAACCATTGCAGTCATCGTGCGACAGGAGATCGTGCTTTTCATCATGGGCGGAGTCTTCGTGGCAGAAACGCTGTCCGTCATGGTTCAGGTCGCGTACTTCAAATACACCAAACGCCGTTATGGCGAGGGGCGCCGCATATTGCGCATGGCGCCCCTGCATCATCACTTCGAAGTCGGCGGCTGGAAAGAAACTCAAGTCGTGGTGCGCTTTTGGATCATCACCATGATGCTCGTTCTCGTTGGCCTTGCAACCTTGAAGCTGCGATGACGGAATACACGTTTCCCTCTATCGACCGATCGCAACGCACCCTAATCGTCGGACTAGGTGAAACAGGTGCGGCCGCCGCACGCTGGCTCGCCAGGGCAGGAGCGAAGCTGCGCATTCTCGATACACGAGAAGCGCCACCCGGATTGGCCGTCTTGCAAAAAGATTTGGCAAGCGTGGATGTGGAATACGCGCTGGGCGGTCAGGCATTCAGTGAGGACGTGCTCGGCGATGTCGGCTCTATGGTGTTGAGCCCCGGGCTGTCACCTCGCCTGGAGCCCGTGCGCTCATTAGTCGCGCGAGCTTTTGCGGCCGGGGTCGAAGTAATCGGAGAAATCGAACTCTTTGCGCGCGCGCTTGCCGACATGGCCGAACAAGGCTATCGGCCGGCCGTGCTTGCCGTCACCGGCACCAATGGCAAGACCACGGTTACAGCCATGACCCGGCAGCTTGTTTCGGCTTCTGGCATGTCGGTGAGGGCAGCGGGCAATATTGGTCCGGCCGCATTGAGCGCTCTGCAAGAGGCCCTGGATAGCGAGCAGCTGCCGCAGGTGTGGGTACTGGAGTTATCCAGCTTTCAGCTGGAGTCAACCCATTCGCTGGCCCCCGACGCCGGCGTCGTGCTTAACCTCACTCAGGATCACCTGGATTGGCACGGCTCGATGGAGGCATATGCAGGGGCCAAGTCTCGCCTATTGCACGCCTCTCGGGTCGCCATCGTCAATCGCGATGACCCCTTGGTAGTCTCCATGGTGAGCGATGAAAGGCAATTGTCTGTCCGATCGTTCGGCCGGGGCGCGCCTCGTTGGGAGGGCGACCTGGGATTGGAAATCAGCAACGAGATTTCATGGCTGAGTGTCGCTGAGGCGACCGATTTCGCCTTGCCGCCAAGTTCCGCCCGTCGCAAAAAGAATACGCCCGAGCCGCAACGCGAGACTGGACGTCTTACGCGTCTCATGCCGGCAGACGCCCTGCGGGTAAAGGGTTCTCACAACGTAATGAACGCCCTTGCTGCGTTGGCGCTTGGGCGATGCCTGGATCTGAAATGGTCCTCCATGTTGCATGCGCTACGTGATTATGGGGGTGAGCCCAACCGTACTGAATTTGTGCGCAGCATCGGCGGCGTTGATTTTGTCAACGACAGCAAGGGCACCAACGTGGGCGCTACGGTGGCTGCCCTGGAGGGGCTCGATCAGTCCTTGGTGCTCATTGCAGGGGGAATGGGCAAAGGGCAGGATTTTTCCGTCCTGGCTGAAAGCGTCCGGCGACATGCACGAGCCGTGGTCTTGATCGGTCAAGACGCGCCCTTGCTGGAATCAGCGCTGGCGGACACCGGTATACCGATTCTGCGCGCCGGCAGCATGGACCAGGCCGTCAATATGGCCTTCGAGCAGGCAGCGACCGGAGACGCCGTGCTGCTTTCGCCGGCCTGCGCCAGCATGGACATGTTTCGCAACTACGCGGAACGCGGGCAGGCGTTCATCTCCGCAGTCGACGAACTGGCGCTTGAAAGAGGGGAGGTCGCATGAGCCTGTTTGCTGAACTGACTTCCGGGGTCAACGCGGTCCGTCCGGGCCGCACGACCATGCCCAACTTCGACTTATCGGTCATCGTTGCGGCCAGTGCGTTGGTCCTGTTTGGCTTGCTGATGGTTTATTCGGCTTCTATCGCGTTGGCCGATGGTCCGCGGTACGAAAGTTACGGGCGCTATTACTTCGTTATCCGCCATGCGCTATTCATAGTGCTAGGGGTGGTTGGCCTGGCGTTTGTCCTGGGCGTGCCGATGCGAGTGTGGGAAAAGCTTGCTGTACCGCTATTTTTATTCAGCTTGCTCTTGCTGATAGTGGTATTGATACCGGGCGTGGGGCGAGAGGTCAATGGCGCGCGACGGTGGTTGCCTCTGGGGCCGCTCAATTTCCAGCCGTCCGAATTGATGAAGGTCGCCATTCTTCTTTTTGCCGCCGACTATACCGTACGCAAGAGAGAGCACCTGCAAAAGTTTGTTCGGGGCTTTTTGCCCATGGCATGTGCCTTGGGCACCGTCGGGCTGGTGGTATTGGCGGAGCCTGACCTGGGCGCATTTATGGTCATTGTGGCCATCGCGGTGGGCATTCTGTTTATCGGTGGCATCGACGGAAAGCTGTTCTCGGGCTTGTTGGCGGTGCTAGTGGGAAGCTTTCTCGCGCTTATCTGGGCGTCACCCTGGCGCCGCGAGCGTCTTTTTGCCTATCTGGATCCATGGAACCCAGAGAACATGTACGGCAGCGCCTATCAGCTGTCGCATTCGCTTATTGCGCTGGGCCGAGGCGAGTGGCTAGGTGTCGGCCTGGGGGCCAGCGTCGAGAAGCTCCATTATTTGCCCGAAGCGCACACCGACTTCATCGTCGCCGTAATAGGTGAGGAGCTTGGCTTCGTCGGAGTCACCGGCCTGATCATTGTGTTCGGCTTTTTGGTATGGCGGGCCTTTGACATTGGGCGCCAGGCAATCGCCATGGAGCGCAACTTCAGCGGTTTGGTGGCCCACGGCGTCGCGGTTTGGTTGGGAGTTCAATCCTTTATCAATGTAGGTGTGTGTAGGGCTGTTGCCCACCAAAGGGTTGACCCTGCCCCTCGTCAGCTATGGCGGATCGGGCATTGTGATGAATATGGTGGCGCTGGCTCTGCTGTTGCGGGTTGACTTCGAAAACCGCAACCTGATGAGGGGGAAGCGCACATGATGCGAACCGTGCTCATCATGGCGGGCGGTACCGGCGGCCACATCATGCCGGGTCTTGCCGTCGCGCAAGAAATGCGTGAACGCGGCTGGAAGGTCGTCTGGCTAGGCCACCCCGAGCGCATGGAAGGGCGACTGGTTCCTCCACAAGGCATTGAGCTTTCACCTTTGCGCTTTGCCGGTGTGCGAGGCAAGGGCGCTATTGCACTGCTGAAGTTACCGTTTAATTTGTTGCGGGCTTGCTGGCAAGCCAGCGGCGCGTTCACCCGAATATCGCCAGATGTGGTGCTTGGCATGGGCGGCTATGTGGCCTTTCCGGGCGGCATCGTGGCTTGGTTGCGTCGCGTGCCCCTGGTGGTTCACGAGCAGAACGCGATAGCCGGCACCGCAAACCGATGGCTGGCCCGTATGGCCGACAAGGTGCTGACCGGCTTTCCAGGCGCTTTGCCCGGGGCGCTGATGGTGGGTAATCCTGTGCGGCCAGAACTTACCCATCTGCCCAAGAGCCAGGCGCGTTACGCAAATCGGCAAGGGCCATTGCGTGTATTGGTCATTGGTGGAAGTCTTGGGGCTCAGGTGCTCAATACTGTCGTGCCTCAAGCTCTCGCACGCATGGCGCCTGCCACACGTCCCGTCGTGGTGCACCAGGCAGGTGAGCAGCATATTGCTTCCGTTCGGCAGGCCTACGAGAAGGCTGGCGTCGAAGCCCAGTGCCACGCGTTCATTTCGGATATGGCTGCGGCCCTGGCCGAAGCCGATCTACTCGTATGCCGGGCTGGCGCGATGACCGTGGCTGAAGTTGCGGCCGCAGGCGTGGCGGCTCTGTTCATTCCGCTGCCCCACGCAATTGATGATCACCAGACGGCCAACGCACGCTACTTGACCAACTGCCAGGGCGCGTGGATGCAGGAGCAAAGCAAATTCACCCCAGACTGGCTGGCCGCCTGGCTGCAAAGCCTTTCCCGTGAGGAGTTGTTGAAAGTGGCGCAACACGCGCATGAACATGCTCGGCCCGATGCGGCACAGCACATTGCCGACGCCTGCGAGCAAGTGGCCAGGAGGGCGGCATGAAGCACCGTATCCAAAGCATCCATTTTGTCGGCATCGGCGGCTCAGGCATGAGCGGCATCGCCGAGGTGCTGTTGAACCTGGGCTATGCGATTAGCGGCTCTGATGTTCAGGAGTCGGCGGTGACGCGTCGCCTGGAAAGCCTGGGGGCCAAGGTGTTCATCGGTCATGACGCGTCGCACGTAATAGGGGCCGGCGCGTTGGTGACCTCGACCGCCGTGTCGGCAGACAATCCGGAAGTGCTGGCCGCGCGGGCCGCGCACATTCCGGTGGTGCCACGCGCTTTAATGTTGGCCGAGCTGATGCGGCTCAAACGCGGTATAGCGGTGGCCGGCACGCACGGAAAAACCACCACCACCAGTCTGGTGGCCAGCATTCTGGCGGCAGGCGACTTGGACCCGACTTTTGTAATTGGCGGGCGTCTGACGTCTGCTGGCGCCAATGCGCGTCTGGGGCAGGGCGAGTTCATTGTCGTGGAGGCAGATGAATCGGACGCCTCTTTCCTGAACCTGCTGCCCGTGATGGCCATCATCACCAACATCGATGTCGACCATATGGACACCTATGGACACGATGTTGCTCGCTTAAAAAGCGCCTTCATTGAGTTTACCCATCGCTTGCCGTTCTACGGTAGCGCCGTCGTGTGTGTGGACGATTCGAATGTCCGCGAGATCGTCCCCTTCATCTCTCGTCCGGTTACCACTTACGGGCTGAGCGACCAAGCGATGGTGCAGGCCGTGAACGTCCGACCCGCCGGTACATACATGGAGTTCGATGTACTGAGGCGCAGTGCGCACGGTGAGCTGCCAGCCTTGTCCGTGAGATTGAACTTGCCGGGCCGACACAATGTGTTGAACGCTCTGGCCGCCATTGCCATCGCCACTGAGCTTGGCGTGCCCGATGTGAAAATCGCTTCCGCCCTGGCGGACTTTACCGGTGTCGGAAGGCGCTTCACACAGGTGGGCGAATTCGCCGTTTCGGCACAGCGGGGGGGCGGTCGCTTCACTCTGATTGACGACTACGGTCATCACCCGGTCGAAATGGCGGCAACGCTCGAGGCAGCAAGGGGAGCATGGCCGGACCGTCGCATCGTGCTGGCTTTTCAGCCCCATCGATACACGCGCACGCGGGATTGCTTCGAAGATTTTGTTCACGTCCTGAGCTCGGCCGACGCGGTGCTGCTGACCGAGGTCTACCCCGCCGGGGAGCAGCCTCTGGTGGCGGCTGATGGGAGGGCTCTGAGCCGGGCGATTCGTGTAGCGGGCAAGGTGGAGCCTGTTTTCATCGAAAACGTGGCCGACCTTCCGGCTGCGATTCTGAATTTTGTAGAGGACGGCGACGTGGTCGTCGTGATGGGGGCAGGGTCAATCAGCCGGGTGCCCGCCCAGATTGGAGAGTTGGCATGAGTAGCCGTTTCGGCCACGTCGGCGTTTTGTATGGTGGATGGTCCGCCGAGCGCGAGGTTTCTTTAATGTCCGGACGGGGCGTGCACGCAGCACTTCGCGAGGCGGGGGTAGACGCCCATCTATTTGACATGGGTACCCGTACGCTGACGGACCTGGTGAATGCGGGGTTCGATCGTGTGTTCATAGCGTTGCACGGCCGCTACGGCGAGGACGGTACGGTTCAGGGCCTGCTGGAATTGATGAAGGTGCCCTATACCGGTAGCGGGCCCATGGCCTCCAGCTTGGCCATGGACAAAATCATGACCAAGAAAATCTGGCTTCATGAAGGTTTGCCAACGCCCGATTATGTTGCGCTGGACAGTGAACAAGGTTTGGACGAAGTAGTGCAACGACTGGGCCTGCCGCTTATCGTGAAGCCTCCCCACGAGGGCTCGACCTTGGGTGTAACCAAGGTCGAGCATCGCGAAGCACTTGCCGAGGCTTATCGCCTGGCCGCTCGCTACGACAAGGTGGTGTTGGCTGAGGCGTTTGTGAAGGGCCGCGAGCTGACTGTCCCTGTGCTGGGTAGCACGGACGAGCCGCGTGCGCTTCCTATTGTTGAGATCGTGGCTCCTGACGGCAACTACGATTACGAACATAAGTACGTCTCCGATGCCACTCAGTACCTGTGCCCTGCACCGCTGGATGAGGCACTGTCCCAACGTATCCGCACCATTGCCGAACAGGCTTACACCGCCTTGGGTTGCGATGGCTGGGGTCGCGCGGACTTCATGTTGGATGAACAGGGTCGCCCTTGGCTGCTTGAAATGAATACCTCGCCCGGTATGACATCGCATTCCCTGGTGCCTATGGGCGCCAAAGCAATGGGGATGAGCTACACCGAGCTATGCATGGCTATCTTGGAAGGCGCCTCCTGCAAAGTGCAGTCGCGCGCCGTGGTCGAAAACGGAATGGAGGGCTGATCGTGTTCTCGGATGCACGTCTGACCAACTTCTTGGCGAACACGCTGGCATTGCTGGCCGTGTGCGCCATGGTGGCGGGCGTTGTCTTCTGGATCGTGCAACGGCCTTATTTCACCATTGCGCAGATTCGAATTGAACCTGCGCAAGGTGATGCGTTGACCTATGTATCGGCAGCAACCGTCCAGGCGACTATTGCAGGCCGGATGATGGGAAATTTCTTTACCTTGGACCTTGACGAGACACGACAGCTCCTGGAGTCGACCCCGTGGGTCCGGCACGCGAGTGTGCGCCGCGTGTGGCCGAATACCCTGCGGGTGCAGCTCGAAGAGCAGCAGCCGCTCGCGCTGTGGAACGAGACACAAATGATCAACACCTGGGGTGAGGCCTTTAGTGCCAACCAGGGAGAAATTCCTGACGACTTGCGCCTCCCCCATTTTCATGGCCCGGAAAGTTCAGAGCGCCTGGTCGTGCAGCGTTATGCCGAGCTGGCCCGGTGGGTGGCGCCCTTAAACCTGTACGTCAAGCAAATCACGCTTAGTCCGCGCTATGCCTGGTCGGTCGAGCTGTCGGACGGCATGCATCTGAGTCTGGGTCGTGACCCTGCCGCCGATGTGGCTGATCCGCACGGACGTTCCGGAGCCCTGCCCTTTGCTGCACGCATTCAACGTTTTGTTCAAGTCTGGCCGGTGTTGGCGCGCCGGTTGGAAGGTCGAACCATCCAAAGCGCCGATTTGCGTTATGCCAACGGTTTCGCCGTGACGTTGGCCCCTGTCCCCACCTCTTCTGCACAGTAGAAATAACCATGACCCGTGACATCAAGGATCTGATCGTTGCACTCGATATCGGCACCAGCAAGGTGGTGGCGGTAGTGGCCGAGATTTTGCCGGAGGGCCGCTTCGAAGTGATCGGACTGGGCCAGCATGAATCGCAGGGTATGCGCAAGGGAGTGGTGGTCAACATTGAGGCGACCGTCAACTCTATACAGCGGGCGCTGGAAGAGGCCGAGCTCATGGCCGACTGCAAGATTCGCGAGGTCTACACCGGTATTGCGGGCAGCCACATCACCAGTTTCAACTCCAGCGGCATGGTGGCGGTGAAGGATAAAGAGGTTACCCCGACCGATGTCGCACGCGTCATTGAGACGGCCAAGGCGGTCAACATACCCACCGACCAACAAGTGCTTCACGTGCTTACTCAAGAGTTCATCGTGGATTCCCAGGAGGACATCCGGGAACCCATCGGCATGAGCGGGCTGCGTCTGGAAGTACGCGTGCACATTGTGACGGGCGCAGTCAGCGCCGCCCAGAATATTGTCAAGTGCGTGCGGCGCTGTGGTCTCGAAGTGCAAGACCTGATTCTCCAACCGCTGGCCTCGAGCCTGTCCTGCCTTACCTCGGACGAAAAAGAGCTGGGTGTCGTGTTGGTAGACATTGGCGGAGGCACGACGGATATTGCCATTTACACCGGCGGCGCAATACGACATACCGCTGTGGTGCCCATCGCGGGCGACCAAATCACCAGCGATATTGCAGCCATGCTGCGCACGCCGACTCCGGACGCTGAAGAAATCAAGTTGCGCTTTGGTATTGCCAAACAAGTTCTTGCCAGCCCCGACGAATACATAGAGGTCCCGGGTTTAGGAGATCGGCCGAACCGGCAGGTCAAACGCCAGGCCTTGGGAGCGGTCATCGAGCCTCGTGTCGAAGAGCTCTTCACCTTTGTGCAGCAAATTGTGCGCGAGTCAGGATATGAAGACCTCTTGGCTTCTGGAGTGGTTCTGACCGGCGGCACATCGCTTATGCCCGGCATCGTCGAATTAGCTGAAGACGTCTTCTTGAAGCCAGTCAGAGTAGCTGTCCCCAATTATGAGGGCAGTCTGGCCGACGTCATGCGCAATCCTCGTTTTTCCACCGTCATGGGCCTGTTGACAGAGGCCCGTTTGCAGCGCGCCAGGGGGCGCAAGGTTGCCCAACAAAAGGGCAGCGTCAAGACCTTGTTTGCGCGGATGAAGGAGTGGTTCATGAATTGAGGCCCGGCAAGAGGCCTTATAGGGCGGGCCGGGGGCCTGTCCTCGGGGGAGGTTCAAACCGAATGCGAGTTGCGAGACTGGCATTCTCTTTGAGGCAATTCCGGAAATCGTAGTTCTGGGGAGATTTTTTGATTTCGTGTTCTTGAATATGTGAGGGAGTCAATCATGATGAATTTTGAAATGCTCGACAACAACGCCAATGGCACCGTCATCAAGGTGGTTGGCGTGGGCGGCGCCGGCGGCAATGCCGTCGCCCATATGATCCGTTCGGGAATCAGTGGCGTGGAATTCATTTGCGCCAATACTGATGCACAAGCGCTTGCCACCAGTGAAGCGCCGGTTCAGATCAAGTTGGGACGCAGTGGGCTGGGTGCAGGCGCGAAGCCCGAGCAGGGCCGTGCGGCCGCCGAAACGGCACGTGAAGAAATCCGCGCTGCCCTTAATGGCGCACATATGGTGTTTATTACCGCCGGGATGGGCGGCGGCACTGGTACAGGTGCCGGTCCTGTGGTGGCAGAAGTTGCCAAGGAGCTGGGGATTTTGACCGTTGGTGTCGTTACCAAGCCCTTCTCCTTTGAGGGCAGCAAACGCATGAAGATGGCTGAAGAAGGTATCACCGAGCTATCCAAGCATGTGCATTCGCTCATCGTGGTTCTTAACGAGAACCTGTACGATCTGATGGACGAGGACGCCACACAGGAAGATTGCTTCAAAGCCGCCGACGACGTACTACACAACGCATGCGCAGGTATTGCCGAGATCATCAATGTAGAGGGTAACGTCAACGTCGACTTCGAAGACGTCAAGACCATTATGGGTGAGCAGGGTCAGGCGATGATGGGCACCGCCATTGCTTCCGGCGCGGATCGCGCACGGGTAGCGGCTGAGCAGGCCATTGCTTGCCCCTTGCTGGAAGGCGTCGATTTGCACGGGGCACGCGGTATGCTGGTCAATATTACCGCCAGCCGTACGCTCAAGATGCGTGAAACACGCGAGATCATGGACACCATTCGCAGCTACGCCGCCGACGACGCGACCGTCATCTACGGCACCGCTTACGATGAGTCCATGGGCGAGAATCTTCGTGTCACCGTGGTGGCCACGGGCCTGGGCCGTTCGGTCGCACGTCCGCAGCTGGTGCAGAATAACACCGAGGCCCTGCGCACTGGCACCGATGACTTCGCCATGATGGATCGGGATTTCAGCCATGCTGCAGAAGTGCCCACTGTCATTCGCAACCCGCGCAGCCACGCTTCGGCTCAGGTGCGCGCCCTGGAAACCGCCGGTATGGATCACTTTGACATTCCGGCATTTTTGCGCAAGCAGGCCGATTAAAGGAATCGGTTCTAGGAACCAAACCAACAAAAACGACTCTCACATATAAGGAGCGTCCGGCGGACAAATGTTCTTCTGGCGCTCCGCGGACGGCGCCGCCTGACGTGCTTTCCCCAGAAGGGCACTCAGGCGCGCGCCCATGTTTTGTTCCGTCCGCACTTCTGAGTGGGCTTCTTCTTTGCCCCTCGGTCTCGGTTACAATATTGCCTGGTCGCGCGTCAGCGCGATATGTCTGTTCTTATTTCAGCCTACTATGCTCCGTCAGCGCACGATACAACAACCCATAAGCACTAAAGGGGTCGGACTCCATTCCGGACGCCGCGTCGAAATCACGCTGCGTCCCGCAGAGCCGAATACAGGTATCGTGTTTCACAGAGTCGATCTGCCCGAGGTCGTCGATTTGCCGGCACAGGCCGCCATGGTGGGCGATACTCGCTTGGCATCAGTACTGCAAAAGGGCAACGCCCGGGTCTCCACGGTAGAGCACCTTATGTCAGCGCTTGCCGGCTTGGGCATTGACAATCTTCATATTGACCTCACCGCCGAAGAAGTGCCCATCATGGATGGCAGCGCGGGCACTTTTGTTTATTTGCTGCGCTCTGCCGGCTTGCAAGAGCAGGCGGCCGCCAAGCAGTTCATGCGGGTCCGTAAAACCATCGAAGTGCGCGAAGGCGAAGGCAACAATCTGAAGTGGGCGCGTCTTGAGCCATACGATGGGTTCGCGCTGTCGTTCGGCATCGATTTTCGTCATCCCGCCATCGATGCCACGGCAAACTTTGCCGAAGTGGATTTTGCGCGAGACTCCTACGTCAAAACCATCGCGCGTGCCCGTACTTTCGGATTCGTCACCGAAGTCGAGGCGCTGCGTGCCGCCGGACTGGCGCGTGGCGGCAGCCTGGACAACGCCATAGTCATGGACGAATTCCGCGTCCTGAACAGCGACGGCTTGCGTTACGAAGACGAGTTCGTCAAGCATAAGATTCTTGACGCCATCGGCGATTTATATCTTATTGGCAAGCCTTTGGTTGCCCGATATGTAGCCTGCAAGTCGGGTCACGGGCTCAACAACCAGCTGGCTCGCGCGCTGCTTGCAGCTGAAGATGCATGGGAAATCGTTACTTACGACTCCCCGGCAACGGCCCCCAAAGCATTCGTAAACGAATGGAAGTACGCCTAGACTGCTAAAATACCGGGCTCACAGATTTTTCCCGGGTCAGCCGCCTCGGTGGCGCTTGACGAGCCGCGCAACCGCTTCAGACAGAGGTCCCGGCCTCAGGGACTGATGCAGTGCTTCAAATGCCTGAATGGCCCCTTCATCCAAAGGAAGGGCTTCTTTGGCGCGGGGCGTTTTTGTCCCGGCTTGCAGTAATCCCGCTTGTACCCGTACGCCAATTTCGCTAACGTTCCAACCGCTCTGCTTGAGCAGATCGACGATGCGAGGCGCAAGCTGCCTTAGACGCGATGCGTAAGCAGCGCTGGGAACCGCCAGAGTTATTCGCTGTCTGTCGATACGGGCCACTCGACATACGCTGGCCAAAGCGTTGGGCATCGCTTGTCGTACCGCATCTTCTATGGACAGCATGGTCCTGGCCGTGGTGAGAACTGACGCGCTGTGCCGATCGGCACTTAGCCAGCCTATAGCGGTCTGGCTAGAGGTACCTTTTCGGCTCGAGGGCGGTGCAGATTGAAACGGCATTCAGTATTTTGCTAAGGACAGTATTTTGAGATTAGTTTTGCTTAGAGAGCGCGCCGATGATTCTAGCGCTAAAGGCGTGGCGTGGCCCTTGGCTGCGTTGCTGGCTGTAGTGGCTTTGGCCGCGTCGGCCGCAGCCGGGGCGTGGTTCCAGTCTAGCGTGATGCGCCCTGCAGTAATCATCGACTCCCCCGAGCAACGGGTGTTGTATGAACAAATGGCCCGCGACGCCAACTATATTCGCGGCAATGTTAATGTCCTGGCCGAGAAAGTAGGTAGCTTGCAAGCCAAGGTTTTTGAAATGTCCGCACTCGGCCGCCGGGTTGCCGAAGCTGCGGGCGTATCCTACACCGACCCGGAGGTCCAGGCCGCTTTGGACGAAACGGCGCTGCTGCCCATAATGGACGAGCTTGGCTCCGTCCGTACCGCTTCAGTCGGTCAAGCGCAATCCGAATCGGCCGAAGATCTGGGGCGTCGCCTCGACATGCTCACCCAGCAAGTGTCGCGCCAAGCCGATTGGTTCAATATGCTCGATCTGGTGCTCACGCGACGAGCGGGCGTTGAGGCAAGCTTGCCGACGTTGATGCCGGTCAGTTATCCGTATGCCAGTTCCTCCTTTGGTTGGCGGCGTCATCCGGTGACGGGTCGCCATCTGATGCACGAAGGAGTCGATTTTCCTGCTCCCGTTGGCACTCCCATTCATGCAGCGTCGGGCGGCGTGGTGACGGTCGCACGATCCATGGCGGGTTATGGGCGCATGGTGGAAATCAGTCATGGCAACGGTCTTGTCACCCGCTATGCGCATGCCTCCAAAATTAAAGTCAAGGAAGGCGACCTGGTCGAAAAGGGCCAGCTGATCGCCTTGGTTGGGTCGACCGGCCAGTCCACCGGCCCGCATCTGCACTTCGAAGTCCGCATGGCCGGGCACCCCCTGGACCCGACCTTATTTTTGTCGGCGCCGGAGCCGTCATCGACGATGGTGGCCCAAGCCAGCACAGAAGTTGACGCCGGACTGCCCCAGGTGCGTTAAACTGCGTTGTTTACCTGCGGCAGGTTCGCCGTCAACACACACGAATAGTGGTCCTTCAGGCATCGGTGCTAAGGGCGCCTTAAACGATAAAGAATGGTTTCTCTGCTAAAAAAGCTCATTGGTAGCCGCAACGACCGGATTCTCAAGCAATATCGTAAGCTCGTTACCCGCATCAATGCGCTCGAGCCTGCCATGCAGGCTTTGACCGATCAAGAGCTCACCGCCAAGACTGACGAATTCCGACAGCGCTTCCAATCCGGAACCTCGCTGGACGACTTGCTGCCGGAAGCGTTCGCGGTGGTGCGCGAAGCCAGTCAGCGCGTGTTTGGCATGCGCCATTTTGACGTTCAGCTCATGGGCGCCATCGCTTTGCACAACGGCAAAATTGCCGAGATGCGCACCGGTGAAGGCAAGACCCTAATGGCTACGCTGGCCGTATACCTGAATGCGCTCTCGGGCCGAGGCGTGCATGTGGTGACGGTCAACGATTACCTGGCGCGTCGGGATGCCGAGTGGATGGGCCAGTTGTATAACTTCCTGGGCATGTCCGTCGGCGTGGTCGTGCCGCAGCAAGACAATGCCGAGAAGGTGGCGGCTTATGCAGCAGACATCACCTATGGCACCAACAACGAATATGGCTTCGACTATCTGCGCGACAACATGGAGTACCGCGCCGAGGACCGTCGTCAGCGCGGGCTGAACTTCGCCATTGTCGACGAGGTCGACTCTATTCTGATCGACGAGGCGCGCACGCCGCTGATTATTTCCGGACAGGCCGAAGACAACACAGACCTGTACCGCCGCATGAACGCGGTACCGCCGCTATTGACGCGGATGGCTTCCGAGCCCAAGCCGCACGAGCCCGAGCCCGAAGGCGATTTCTGGGTGGACGAGAAAGCGCAGCAGGTTCACTTGTCGGAAGCGGGCATGATCAACGCCGAAAAGGCCTTGGTCGACCAGGGACTGCTACCCGAAGGCGAGTCGCTTTACGATCCGCGCAACATCTCGCTAATCCATCATCTTATGGTGGCTTTGCGAGCGCATAATCTGTTCTTCCGAGATCAGCAATACGTGGTGCAGAACGGCGAAGTCGTCATCGTCGACGAGTTTACCGGTCGTCTCATGGCCGGACGTCGGTGGTCGGACGGCCTTCATCAGGCTGTCGAGGCCAAAGAAGGCGTTCAGATACAGAACGAGAACCAGACACTGGCCTCCATCACTTTCCAGAACTACTTCCGGATGTACGAGAAGCTGGCCGGCATGACGGGCACGGCCGATACAGAAGCGTACGAGTTCCAGGAAATCTATGGCCTGGAAACGGTCATTATTCCCACCAACCGTCCAATGGCGCGAATCGATCAGAACGATCAGGTCTTCAAGACAGACGCCGAAAAATTCAACGCCATTCTTGCTGACATCAAGGATTGTCACGAGCGCGGTCAACCGGTGCTGGTCGGCACCACCAGTATCGAGAACTCCGAGCGCATTTCCGCGATGCTTAAAAAAGCCGGGTTGCCTCACGAGGTGCTCAACGCGAAGCAACATGCGCGCGAGGCGGAAATCGTCGCAGAGGCCGGCAAGCCTGGCCACATTACCATTGCCACCAATATGGCGGGCCGAGGCACCGATATTGTGCTTGGCGGTGGAATGGAAAAACAAATTTCGTTGATACGCGCTGACGAGTCGCTGTCTGACGAAGAGAAAGCTGCCCGCATCGAGACCGTCCGCAGAGAATGGGCGCCCGCAAACGAAGCAGTCAAAGCTGCTGGTGGGCTGCGCATTATCGGCACAGAGCGCCACGAGTCGCGCCGTATCGATAACCAGTTGCGCGGTCGCGCAGGGCGCCAGGGCGATCCGGGCTCATCCCGCTTTTATCTTTCTCTTGAAGATTCGCTGATGCGCATCTTTGCGGGCGACCGAGTACGCGCCATTATGGAGCGCTTGAAACTGCCCGAGGGCGAGCCCATCGAGGCGCGCATGGTGTCGCGATCCATCGAATCCGCGCAGCGCAAGGTAGAGGCGCGCAACTTCGACATTCGGAAGCAGCTGCTCGAGTACGATGACGTCGCAAACGACCAGCGCAAAGTACTGTATAGCCAGCGAAACGACGTCCTCGAGTCGGCCGACGTGGGCGAAACGGTCCGTGGCCTCATCCAAGCCGCCATCACGGAAACTTTCCGAGCCTATATTCCCGAAGAGTCGGTCGAAGAGCAGTGGGACGTCCCGGGGCTGCAAGCCACTCTGGAGTCGGATTGGCAGATCGAACTGCCCTTGGCCGATATGCTCGAGAAGGAGCCCAATCTTACCGATGACGATCTGCTGGAACGCATCCTGGAAGAAGCAAAGCGGGTCTACGAGGCAAAGGTCGAGCTCGTAGGTCGCGAAAACTGGGCGCCTTTTGAACGCTCGATGTTGCTTCAGGCAATCGATACGCACTGGCGTTCGCATCTGTCTGCTCTCGATCATCTTCGTCAAGGTATACACCTGCGCGGCTATGCCCAAAAGGACCCCAAGCAAGAGTACAAGCGCGAGGCTTTCGAGCTGTTCTCAGACATGCTTGATCGAGTGCGCAATGAGGTGGTCAAGGTACTCTTGACGGTAAGAATCCAGACGCCCGAACAGGTCGAGGTCGCGGAACCGGAGGCGGCAGCCCTCGAAAACGTGCGTTACCACCACTCCGATTACGACGCGGCCCTAAGTGGTCAGGACCCGGGTCTTGCCGAAGAGGTGGCTACGGCCATACGTGAAGCAGTACCCCGCGTCGGACGCAACGATCCTTGTCCTTGCGGTAGCGGTAAAAAGTATAAACACTGCCACGGCAAGCTGGCTTAACGGCCGTCTCGTTCCGGTCGCCTCGCTCGCCCACACATTGTGCTGGGTAAGGCGAGGCCATAAGGCGCAGAGCGCCAAACCATTCAGGGGTGACCATGGTTTGCGCTGCCCCTTAGTAGGGCGATCAGAGTAAAAAGATCGAAGCCAGGCCCAAGAACAGAAAGAAGCCCAGAGAGTCCGTCACAAAGGTGAGCAGGACGGACGACCCCATGGCGGGGTCTTTGCCGATGCGATCGCGCACCAGGGGTATGAAGACCCCGCATGTGGTTCCAATTAGCATATTACCTATCATGGCGACTGCCATGACGATGGCCACTGCCCAGGAGTCCGAGATAAGCCAGGCAAAGAGGGCCGCGACGACGCTGCCGGTCAAACCCACAAAAAGGGTGACGATCAGCTCTCGGCGGGTCAGCTTCCACACGTTGCTTCCCGTCACCCGCCCCACAGCCAGTGCCCGGATGATCATGGTCATGGTCTGATTGCCGGAGTTGCCGCCAATGCCGGCAACAATAGACATGAGAAACGCCAATATCACTATCTGGCCGACCGTGTCCTCAAACCGAGAGGCAATAAAGGACGCAATAGAGGCGGTGCAGAGGTTAACCAACAACCACGGGCTTCGGTTACGCATGGCTTTGAGAACGGGCGCGAAAATGTCTTCCTCTTGAAGACCAGCACGGGAAAGTGCTTGCTCTTGTGACGCTTCTTGAATGACGTCGACGATGTCAGCAATGGTTACCCGGCCGATCAAGCGCTCTTGCTCATCCACGACAGGGGCGGAAATAAGGTCATAACGCTCGAAGGCACCCGCGGCCTCGGTATCGGAGTCGAGCGGATTCAGGCTGAGGTAGTCGGTATCCATGACTTCGGACACCTGGTTATCCGGATCGCTGACCAGCAGCTTTGAAATGGCCAGGCGACCGCGCAATTTGTCCTGTCGGTCGACCACGAAAATCTGGTCGGTGTGATCGGGAAGCTCTTGCAGGCGACGCAGATAACGAAGCACCACCTCAAGCGTGACGTCCTCACGGACACGGAC
>JAJUGB010000020.1 GCA_029268595.1 Alcaligenaceae bacterium
ACCACGCCCACGTAGTTGTCAAACCAGGAGTCGATGATTAGCGCTTGCAAGGGCTTGGTCGGATCACCTACCGGAGGTGGGACTTTGGCGACTATGGCCTCGAGGATATCGTCGATGCCCATGCCGGTCTTGGCGCTGGCGCGTATGGCGTCAGTAGCGTCAATACCAATGACGTCCTCGATTTCCTGAGCCGCGGCCTCGGGATCGGCCGAGGCCAAGTCCATCTTATTGAGCACCGGCAGCACTTCCACGCCCAACTCGATGGCGGTATAGCAATTGGCCACCGTTTGCGCCTCTACGCCTTGCGACGCATCGACGACGAGCAGAGCCCCTTCACACGCCGACAGTGAACGGCTGACCTCGTACGAGAAGTCAACGTGTCCGGGCGTGTCGATAAGATTGAGCGCGTACTTGCGACCATTGCGAGCCGTGTAATACAGGGACGCAGTTTGCGCCTTGATGGTAATGCCGCGCTCTCGTTCGAGATCCATCGAATCGAGGACCTGGGAAGACATTTCGCGGTCGGCAAGACCTCCGCAACGGTGAATCAGACGATCGGCCAGAGTGGATTTACCGTGATCGATGTGAGCGATGATGGAAAAGTTGCGGATGTGATCCATAAATGCCGGAAAAAGCAAACCAGGTGGAAGAGCGATTGACTCGACGATAAGCAAAGAGGAGCGCCTAGAGCGCCCCTCTTCGCGATTAGACCATTTTAGCCGTTTCTGGCGATTACTTTTTCCGCGGAGTCACGGGAATCCATTGCGTCTGACCATCGCGCAATACCAGCAGTGCCGCATTGCGTGAACGATCGAGCTCGGACACCAGCCGAGCGAACTGCTTGGCATCTGTGACGTCGACAGCGTTGACGGTCAGTATGATGTCGCCCGGATAAATACCCGCCGAAGCAGCTGGCTCTTCGACCTGGGTTACTTGGACGCCACCTTTGATGCGCAGCTGACTGGCAATAGCTTCCGGTACATCGGTGACGGTGAGGCCCAAACCGTCAGTGGGAGTGCCCTCGGGCGTTGCGGGGTTTGCATCCGGTCCGGCCGGGTTGGCCGCAGCCAGTTCGCCTACGTTGATCTTGATGTCCACGGATTTGCCCTTGCGCCATACCTCCATGGTGGCGTTCGTGTCCGGCTTGGTGCCACCCACCACGCGGGGCAGATCGGTCCAGTGGTTGATTTCAGTACCGTTGAACTCCGTGATCACGTCGCCGGGACGCACTCCAGCTTTAGCGGCTGGGCCACCCTCTTCCACATTGCTGACCATTGCGCCCTTGGCTTTTTCCAGGCCAATGGCTTTAGCGACCTCGGCCGAAACCGGGCCGATCTGCACGCCAATTCGTCCGCGTGTCACCTTGCCATGCTCCTTGAGCTGGTCGACGACCCGCATGACTTCGTCAATGGGGATTGCCAGGGAAATACCCATGAAGCCGCCACTTTGCGAAATAATCTGCGAGTTGATACCGACGGCTTGCCCGGCCAAGTTGATGAGAGGTCCGCCCGAGTTGCCGGGGTTCACGGCCACGTCGGTTTGAATGAAAGGCAGATAGTCACCTGTTTCGCGGTTGATGGCGCTGATGATGCCGGCCGTGACAGTGGAGTCCAGCCCGAACGGCGAGCCGATGGCAAGTACCCACTGACCCTTGCGCAGGCGCTTGGAATCGCCAATGGGCATAGGAGTCAGGCCTTTTGCATCAATCTTTATAAGAGCCACATCGGTGCGGGGATCCGTACCTATGATTTCCGCAGAGTGTTCCTTGCCGTCGGTCATGGTGACAAAGATGCCGTTAGCGCCCTCCACCACGTGGTTGTTGGTGACGATGTAGCCGTCTTCAGAGACGATGAAACCGGAGCCGACGCCGCGAGGCACGGTGCGCTCTTGCGGTGCAGGGGGCGCCTGGCGTTGACGAGGACCCGCCCCGGGCGGCATGAAGTCCGGTCCGAAGAACCAGCGGAACATCTCGTAGGGATCGGGACCGTTCGGTCCGAAAGGCGTCGGCCTTACCTGTACAGCTTCCGTTGTGCGAATATTGACCACCGACCCTTCCGTTCTTGCCACGACTTCAGTGAAATCGGGCACTGACAGAACTGGAACATTGGTCGACTGAGTGTCTTGTGCCGCCGCGACACCGGAAGCCAGTCCCAAAGCCAGTCCCAACGAAAGGCTACCCATCCACCGCTTGATTCGTGGCTTCCTAGTACTGACTGTTTGCATCGGTTGAACTCCTTTGTCTTATTCAGAATATGGGCGTGTTAGTGGGAGCCGGCGGCCGGAACATACTGAGTGCGTTCTGCGAGCTCACGCAGTGTGTCGGGAGGCACCTGCCCAATAGCGGTCAACCAGTGATCCCCGATACGTGTTCCATATATATTGATGGCTCCGTTACGGCCCGCACCGTGAGGATATGGCCGTGATCTTTGCTCTTCGAATGGCTCGATGAAAACTGAAATAGCCGCCAAGCCGTCCGTGATGACCATCTGCTTTACAGATCGCCCGGACGCCATGGGCCGGGAAATTTGCGTCAAAGAGGAAAACCCGGGCGGCATGGCGACCCGCCAGCCCTGACTGGTGAAGTCGACCGGCTCGGTGGCCACGCTGACTGTTCTCCATCCGTTGACGTCCCAACGTGGCTGCAACTGGCCGATATCGACTTCCTCCGACAATTGCAGGGAAGTAAAGCCGATCTGGTCCACCACGGATCCGTCCAGATCAATGGTTTGCGCGCGCATGAGAAGATTGGTTTCTGAGTCGATACAAAGCTTGTATCCAAACCGTAAATTATCCCTGGGCTTAACGTAGAGCAAGGAACACTCCCGGCCCGCTGTACGGAAGGACCCGGGGTCACGAGAAAAACTGTAATAGTCCGCCACCTGGCCGCCTTCGCCCAATAGCAAACCCGGAAAGCGGTCTATGCGCCGCTCTTCGACCACCACAAGTTTTTTCTCGGGAAGCAGCACCTGCACTGTGCCATTGTGCCTGATGAATTCGCGAGGTTGGCCGTCCAGAGCCTCGAGGCGTTCGCGCTCTCCGGTACCGTCTACCATATGGACCAGGCGGGACGTTTGCATGTTGGTGCCCTGCTGGTAGATAAACACCCCCGAATAATCGAGAGTGCGGGCGGCCCCTTGAATTTTTTTGAGTAGGCTGGCCGGATCTTCGACCGGTATGCTTTGAGTCCCGTGTGCGGGCCAAGCTGCTATGCCGGCCAACAACAACAGGGTACGGGCCATACACCACAAGGCGGCAAGCGACCAGCGTTCGGGCGTGCCTCGGGTACCTGACTGCAAGTACCCCATCAGCGCTCGGCCCCCACATCAAAAGACACTTGGCGAATAGGACTGGCGCCGGCAAACTGACGGTGGGCCTCGATATAGTCGCGCACACCGGGCTCGTCCATGGAAGCCAGGACCTGAGACGTGCTTGGGGGCGAGCCGAAGAAACTGGGGTAAGCGACCCACATTACTGTGGCAACCGCTGCAGCTATGGCGGCCCCCGACAGCCCCATACGTCGAAGAGATGGCGTCTTTCGGCGGTGGTGAGGTGCCACTATGGCCGGCTCGGCATCAATAGCCTTTGATATTCGGGCATAGAATCGATCGGAGGGCTGAACCGCGAGCTCTTCACTGCGTAGAACATCACCAATGAGATGGTAGGTGTCCCAGACCTGCCGGCCGTAAGGCGTGTCAAGATCTTCCGGACGTATGTCTTCCTCGCCGTCTACCCAGGCGGAGACCGTGCTTTCCCAGGAGGCTGGCTGTTCTTCAGACTTGGCCACTACTTGCATTTTTCTCACTCCTTACCACCGACGCTCTCCGTCGGTATCCAAAACAGGTCGCAATTGAGCCGCGATAGCTTCGCGTGCCCGGAATATGCGCGAACGCACCGTCCCGATGGGACAGTCCATGGCCTGGGCAATGTCTTCATAGCTCATGCCCTCTATCTCGCGCAACATGATGGCCGTACGCAATTCTTCAGGAAGCGCATCAATAGCCCGGTTGACCGTCTCGACAATTTGGCGGCTGGCCATTAATGATTCTGGCGTACTGATATCCGTTAGGTTGTCGATCTGATTAAAAGTTTCACCTTCCTCAGTATCAATGACGTTTGAGATGGTGTTGGGTCGCCTTCCGCTGGCCGCCTGCCAGTTGCGCGCAGTGTTGATTGCAATGCGATAGAGCCAGGTGTAAAAGGCGCTGTCACCTCGAAACTGCGGCAAGGCCCGGTACGCTTTGACAAAGGTCTCCTGAGCTACGTCCTCGACCTCGTCAGGATCTCGAAGCATGCGGGCAAGAAGCCGCATGATTTTGCGTTGGTATTTCAGAACCAACAAATCAAAGGCACGCTTATCGCCCTCTTGCACGCGGGCAACAAGTTCGGCATCGACATCGCGCTCGCTCACCGCTGCTCCGGGGACAAAGTTGCCTGCAAAGGAGACTCCGCCAAGGCAAGACGGATGCGCAGCTGCCGCCAAGCATCAGCACCCACGACAGACTTCCAGATGGTCAATTCCAGTGTTTCCTCCTTGGGGCCGAGTGGCGTCTGACGCGCAAAGCGCAATGTGACCCAGCCAGGGCCCAGCCAGCTGTGTTGCAATGATAACGCTAGGTGTTCGGCGCCGGGCACGCACAATAGCCATTGTCCCGTATCCAAAGACAATAGGTGACCCGCCTGATGACGGGAACGCCGAAGCGCTATCAGGCAATAGACGAGCACACAGATGGGCAAAAAGGCCAGACTGAAGTAGGCCACCGCAGCGCATGAGGCGACGACCGTTCCCCGGCCCAGCCAGACGGCCCAGCCCGCGGGCTGGACCGACCATCGACTAGAAGGGGCTGCAGTGACCGGATACAGAACCTAAACCCGCCGGATTATCATGGAGCCGTTTGTGCCGCCAAAGCCGAACGAGTTGGACAGGGCGACGTCGATCTTGAGATCCCGCGCCGAGTTGGCGCAGTAATCGAGATCGCACTCCGGATCCTGGTTGAAAATATTGATGGTGGGTGGGGAAACCTGGTTGTAGACGGCCAGTGTGGTGAAAACTGCTTCGATGCCGCCGGCTGCCCCTAACAGATGGCCCGTCATGGACTTGGTCGAGTTGACTACCAGCTTGTAGGCGTGATCGCCAAAAGCAAGCTTGAGCGAGTCCGTCTCGTTTTTATCCCCCAGAGGCGTGGACGTACCATGGGCGTTGACGTAGCTGACTTCTTCGGGATTGATGCCGGCATCTCGCAAAGCGTGTTCCATACCACGACGTGGTCCGTCGCTGTCCGGCGAAGTGATGTGATAGGCATCGGAACTTAAACCGTAGCCTACAAACTCGCCATAAATGCGTGCACCGCGCTTTCTGGCATGCTCGTATTCTTCCAGCACCAATACGCCCGCACCCTCGCCCAGAACGAAGCCGTCTCGGTCAGTGTCCCAGGGCCGGGACGCTGTTTGAGGATCGTCGTTGCGGGTGGACAGCGCACGCATGGCGGCGAAACCACCAATACCCAAGGGTGATACCGTCGATTCTGCGCCTCCGGCGACCATGACATCGGCGTCGCCATACTTGATGAGACGAGCGGCGTCGCCAATAGAGTGCAGCCCGGTAGTGCAGGCAGAAACCACCGCATAGCTAGGCCCTTTTAGGCCCAACATGATGCTGAGCTGGCCCGAGACCAGGTTGATGAGCGAAGCCGGTACAAAGAAAGGCGAAATGCGGCGCGGACCGCGCTGAATGTAGTCGGCCGCCGTTTCCTCAATGCGGGGCAGCCCCCCGATACCAGAGCCGACAATGACGCCAATACGATCGGCATTGGCTTCAGTGACCTCAAGCCCGGCATCTTTCCAGGCTTGTATACCCGCTGCGATGCCGTAATGGATGAAGGTATCCATTTGCTTGGCTTCTTTGGCAGACAGGTATTCGGTAACGTCGAAATCCTTGACTTCACCCGCTATTTGCGAATTGAACGAGTCGGGATCGAAACGTGTAATGCGGCTGATGCCCGAACGTCCATTGACGATATTGTCCCAGGCACTGTCAATATTGTTGCCCACTGGCGACACAATACCGAGGCCGGTAATGACGACACGTCGCTTCACGGATGACTCCCTAAATAAAAAAGCGGTTCTAGCTAACACGTATGCTGCCTGATCCCGGGATCAGGCTCGGGCAGACCTGTCATCTGAAAACCGCTTGAGCGCCGTACGCTGGCCGCACGCCGCCTTCTACATTTGAATTACTGTTTGCTGTGTGCGTTGATGTAGTCCACAGCTTGTTGAACCGTCGTGATCTTTTCGGCTTCCTCGTCGGGAATCTCGGTTTCGAATTCGTCTTCGAGTGCCATCACGAGCTCGACCATATCGAGCGAATCGGCACCGAGGTCGTCAAGAAATGAAGATTCGTTCTTGATCTCGGCTTCGTTGACGCCAAGTTGTTCAGCGACGATCTTCTTGACGCGCTGTTCGATGCTTTCCATGCAGATCTCCAAGTTGGGAAAAAAGTCCCGCGAATTATAGCCAAACAAAAAAATGAAACGCGTTGGCCATGACAAAAAAACAGCGTTACCCAGAAGCCGGTCAATTTTATTGTGATTGGCCAAGCGACCCACCGGGAAACACCTCTGACGTGAACAGGATTTTAACCTGTTCGTTTCATTACATGTACATGCCGCCGTTGACGTGTAACGTCGTGCCGGTAATGTATTCAGCGTTCGGTCCAGCCAAAAACGCTACAGCTCGAGCGATATCTTCTGGGGCGCCAAGCCGGCCCAAGGGAATTTGAGCGAGCAGAGCCGTTTGCTGCGACTCGTTGAGGGCGCGTGTCATGTCGGTGTCGATAAAGCCCGGCGCCACACAGTTGACCGTTATATTGCGGCTGCCCAATTCACGAGCCAGGGCCCGGCTCATGCCGGCCACTCCGGCTTTGGCAGCCGCATAATTGGCCTGACCGGGATTGCCGCTCACACCAACAATGGACGTGATGTTAATTATGCGCCCTGCACGTGCTTTGATCATGGGCTTTATGACGGCACGGGACAACCGAAATACCGCCGATAAGTTGGTCTCGATGACGTCGGACCAATCGTCGTCCTTCATGCGCATGGCGAGCGTATCGCGGGTGATTCCCGCGTTGTTCACGAGAATGTGCGGACCGCCCTCTTTTGCGAGCTCCGTAACCAGAGCTTCACATGCTGCCGCGTCGTTTACGTCCAGGACGACACCGCGACCGCCCGATGAGGACAAGGCCTCGGTGATCGCGGCAGCGCCCTTTTCGGAAGTGGCGGTGCCTACCACCAATGCGCCGCGGGCAGCGAGTTCCTGCGAAATGGCTTTGCCTATGCCGCGCGTGGCGCCAGTTACAAGCGCAACCTTACCCTTGAGTTCTTCTTGCATGTCTAGCCCTGTAAAGTCTGCAACGCCGTTTCCAGCGAAGCGGGATCGGAAATGGACAAGCCAACCAGGTCTCGGTCAATACGCTTGACCAGTCCTGTGAGCACTTTGCCAGGTCCGCACTCGACAATGTGTGTGACGCCCTGCTCTTTCATATAGTGAATGGTCTCGACCCAGCGCACAGGGTGCCATGCCTGACGAACGAGCGCACTCTTGACCTGAGCCGGCTCTTGCGGGGCGCTTACATCCACATTGTTAATTAAGGGGATGGCGGGACTTGCCAGCGAAATTGGCGCCAAGGCCCGTTCGAGGACCTGCGCCGCCGGCTTTAACAGACTGGAGTGAAACGGAGCGGAAACGGGCAAGACAACAGCGCGTTTGGCGCCCTTGCTTTTTGCCAGATCGCAGGCGCGCTCTACAGCGCTGACATGGCCCGCAATGACGACCTGCGCAGGCGCGTTGTAATTGACGGCCTCCACCACCTCGTCTTGGGCGGCCTCAGCACATACTTCACGCACGGTATCGTCGTCGAGGCCAAGAATGGCAGCCATTCCACCGGTTCCGATCGGCACGGCTGCTTGCATTGCATCAGCGCGTATCCGCACGACTCGCACCGCATCTTCCAACTGTAAAGAATTGGCGGCCGTAAGCGCCGAATATTCACCAAGACTGTGACCCGCCACCCACTCGGGGGCATTGCCGCCCGCGGCCAGCCACGCCCGGTACATGCCTACCGCCGAAGCCAGCATTACTGGTTGGGTATTAGTTGTGAGGTTTAAGGATTCGGCCGGGCCTTCGGCAATCAGTTTGGCGATATCTTCGCCAAGAGCATCGCTGGCCTGCTGCAGCGTCAGGCTGATGTCGCTGTTGCCAGCCCAGGGATCCAGCATGCCCACCGACTGAGAACCCTGTCCGGGGAAAACAAATGCAACTTTCATGTTCACGTACTGTTGTTGTTCGTTGTAACGGAAGCCGTCCGATCGCTGCGCAGCGATCGACCCAAGCACGGGCGCCAGCCTACATGCGCGCCAGGACGGAACCCCAGGTGAAGCCGCCACCCACGCCTTGCATCAGAACTAGATCACCGGACTTGATACGGCCGTCGCGGCGCGCAACATCCAACGCGAGCGGCACGCTTGCCGCCGAGGTGTTGGCGTGGCGATCGACGGTGATGACCACCTTATCGCTGTCCAATCCCAACTTGCGGCCCAGGAAATTGATGATGCGTACGTTGGCTTGGTGAGGCACCATCCAATCGATGTCTTCCAGCCGCACGCCGGCGTCCTCGCATACATCGAGCGCCGATTGGGCCAATGAGTTGACCGCCAACTTGAACACCGCCTGCCCGTCCATCCGGACAAACGGGTCGCCAGATAATTGGCCGTCCTGCACATGGCCGTTGGCGCACAGAATATCTTTGTAGGATCCATCGGCATTAAGCCGCGCAGCCAATACGCCTGGCTCGTCGCTGGCCGTCACTACTACAGCGCCGGCCCCGTCGCCGAACAGCACGCAGGTGCGTCGGTCGTTCCAATCGAGCAAACGCGAGAACACCTCGGCGCCTATGACCAGAGCATTGCGTGCCCTTCCCGCCTGGATAAAGGCATCGGCGGTGGACAGCGCGTAGACGAACCCGCTGCAAACGGCTTGTATATCGAACGCAGCGCAACCCGGGATGCCGAGTTTGTCTTGCACGAGACAGGCGGTGCTGGGAAAGGTTAAATCGGGTGTCGTGGTGGCGACGATAATGAGATCGATGTCTGTCGCCGACAATCCGGCGTCCTGTAAGGCCTGGCGAGCTGCTTGAGCAGCCATATCGCTGGTTGTGGTCTCTGGTCCGGCAATATACCGCTGACGGATCCCGGTGCGTTCGACGATCCACTCATCTGAGGTTTCAATATTGCGGGCCGCCAGCTCGCGCGCCAGATCGTCGTTTGTCACGACACGTGATGGCAAGCAGCTACCTGAGCCTACTATTTTTGCATGGGGCATATTCGCTTCCGTCAACCCCCCGGCTTACTGCACGGGATTTGAATAATCGTTTGAGGTCTGTGCCGCTTGAATCTTGGCGTCCTGCAGGCTTTTGCGAAGATGCTCTATGGCTCCGGTGGTGCTGGCCAGCAAATCGTTGTGGACGGCTTCACGGGCTCGGTGCAGTGCGCTCTGGAACGCGTAGATATCAGCTGAGCCGTGGCTTTTGATGACAATGCCACGCAAACCTAACAAGGCCGCACCGTTATACCGTCGATTATCCACCTTGTCGCGGAAACGGTTCAAGACTGGCTTGGCCATGGCGCCCGCTGCCAAACTCAATAAATCGCGTTTGAATTCGGCGTGCATCATGGTGCTGATCATCCGGGCCAGACCTTCGATGGATTTAAGTACCACGTTACCGACAAAACCATCACACACAATGACGTCCACCGTGCCTTTACAGATGTCGTCGCCTTCAACGTTGCCGTGAAAATTCAGGCCGCTCTGGCGCAACAGCTCGGCCGCCTGCTTGACGACTTCGTTGCCCTTGATGACCTCTTCACCGATGTTGAGAAGGCCAATGGTGGGACGAGGCTTCCCATACAAAGCGGTGACCAACGCAGCGCCCATAATGGCAAACTGCAGCAGATGCTCTGCCGTGCAGTCTACATTAGCGCCCAAATCCAGCATGGTGGTCGCCCCGCCCTTCTGGTTGGGTATGGACGTGGCGATGGCTGGACGATCAATACCGTCCAGCGTCTTGAGCACATAGCGCGAAATGGCCATCCACGCGCCTGTATTGCCCGCTGACACACACGCGTCCGCATGAGCTTCCTTGACCGCCTGCACGGCCACACGCATGGAAGAGTCTTTTTTACGACGCAGGGCGACCTCGACCGGGTCGTGCATGGCAACGACCTCGGACGCGGGCAGAATCTGATACCAGGTGTCGTCAGAGCACCCGAGCTGACGCAACTGCGCCTCTATGCCCGAGGGATCACCGGCCAAAAGGAAAAAAGTGTCTTTTTGGCTTTGCGCAAACTGATACGCCGCCGCCACCGTGACGGGCAGCCCGATGTCCCCGCCCATACAGTCGATGGCGATGCGAATCGGTTTGGTCGACATTAAATGCGCGGTCTTGCAGTAACGCGAAACGAGGGGTTATTCGTCGTTTTTAGTTTTCAGGACTTTGCGACCGCGGTATACGCCGTTGGGGCTGATATGGTGACGAAGATGGAGTTCGCCTGTGGTGGGCTCGATAGCCGTCGGCGGGTTGGTAAGAAAGTCGTGCGAACGATGCATACCGCGCTTGGACGGGCTCTTTTTGTTTTGCTGAACAGCCATGATGACTCCTGGAGGCGGGACCCAGCTTTGATGAGATCCCGCAGGTTGGTTTCACTAAATTTAATCTTTCTTCAGCTTGCTCAATACCGCAAAGGGCGAGGGGCGAGCTGATTCGAACTCGGGAGGGTCGTTGGATACGACCGGCCCCTGGCCCGACGGACATACTTCGTGCCGCGGCACATACGGAACGGCAAGAATAATTTCATCTTCCACGAATGAAAGCACATCGAAGGTATGCGAACCCAGGATGCGCTCGAGCTGGTCAGGATCGACGTCGTTGTCGCTGTCCAGTTCGGATTCAAACTCGACAAGCTGCACCACATCGGCGACCTGAACGCGCCACTCGAGCGGACCCAAACACCGCTGGCACTCTAGTATCAAAGTGGTGCGGGCTTGAACGCTTAAAAACAACTGCCCGGCTCCGGCGGCCCTGCCGGTTAGCTCCCACTCGACTTCAACATCCAACTGTTTGGGTAGGCCTTCAATAAGACGAGCAAAATGCGATAGCCTAGTACTACCATTACGGGTCTGGTTGCGCCGAGCCAACTCAAATACATCGATTAGTGTGGTTGCATCCATAGCGCATCCATGCATCCATAGCATCCATAGTTAGCTAAGCCTGAATCTGCCACCACTTGATTGCTACCACTTGATTTGCTATCGCATGAATTGGCAATCACATAAAGGGCAATCCATTGAATTTGCAATCAATTGAATTGGCAAGCAGTATTTGCAACCAATCTGCTATCCAAACGAAGTGTCAATTGCATCTTCAACTGCGTCTGTGCTTGCGCATCTAGGCAAGGCCTAAGGAAACATTAGATAATACCGCTTTCCTGCTTAGCCAGTCAATCGAAACGGCACCTAAACCTCCTATGCAGCTCATTCTTGCATCCAGTTCGCGCTACCGTCGGCAAATGTTGGAGCGGCTGCGATTGCCGTTTTCGGCTATTGCGCCCGATATAGATGAAACGCCTCAGCCCGACGAAACGCCCGCTCACATGGCCTTGCGGCTATCCAGAGAGAAAGCCCATGCCGTCCAACTTGATCGCCCGGGCTCCGTAGTTATCGGCTCCGATCAAGTGGCTTCTCTGAATGGAGCACCGGTAGGCAAGCCCGGAAATTACGAGCGCGCACGCCTGCAACTGCAGCAACTTCGAGGCCAGACCGTCTTGTTTCACTCTGCCTTCTGTGTCACCGACGGCACGCGCGAGGAGTGCATGGATGTGATTACTCGTTGCACCTTTCGGGAGCTTTCAGACGCCGAGATCGACACTTACCTGCGTCTGGAAAAGCCGTTTGATACTGCGGGCAGCGCCAAGGCAGAAGGCCTGGGCATCAGCCTGATGGAAGCCATGCAGAGTGAAGATCCGACCGCCATAATTGGTTTACCCTTAATTGCCCTGAGCCGCACACTGCGCAATTTTGGTCTGAACCCCCTGCTTACCCAATGACTCTTTAATGACGCAACCTGGCACCTTACATCTTATACCCGTCGGGTTGGGCGACGCGCCTGCCTCAAGCTGGCTGCCCAACGACGTACAGCAATTGTCCGGAAGGCTTGACACTTATATTGCTGAAAACGCCAAAACGGCTCGCGCCTTTTTAAAACTCGTCGGCACCCATCGCCCGATACAGGACATCACCATACACACCCTCAGCGCAAAAACGGATCAGGCCGAAATGCGACGATGGCTGCAAGCCATTGGCAAGGGCGGGGAGATAGGCCTGGTTTCCGAGGCCGGATGTCCGGCCGTTGCGGATCCCGGAGCCAAAGTGGTCGGTCTTGCGCATCAGATGGGCATCAGGGTCGCGCCGGCCGTCGGACCGTCTTCCATATTGCTCGGTCTGATGGCCAGCGGCCTGGATGGACAGCGGTTTGCCTTTCACGGTTATGCGCCGGTTCAGCCAGCCCAGCGGGCGCAACAAATAAGACTATGGGAAACGGAATCCCGCCGGCATCAACAAACGCAGCTCTTCATAGAAACGCCTTATCGCAACGGTGCCATGTTCCAGACACTGTTACAGACCTTGAAGGGTGACACACGGCTCTGTGTGGCAAGATCGTTAACGACCTCGGAGGAATGGGTGCGTACTTACTCGGTCGCCGACTGGAAGACGCTGCCCACGCCCGACCTCGACAAAAAGCCGGCTTTATTTCTGTTCTTGGCCAGTTAAGAGTCGGGTTGCTATTTTTCGAGTCCGATTGCCTGTTTTCCCGTTTGCCACATGGCTTGTCCCCGGACAAGCCCAAGACGCTTCCAAAATGACCGCATTTACGCTGTTTCCGGCCGCCATACCCTTGCCTACTGCACTGACCCGCCCCTTCTCCCTCCTGTATCGATTATCCGTCTTTGTTCTAGCTCTATTGCTCGCCGCCTGCGCCAGCCCCGGTCCACAGGGACTGAAGATTGATCGCAGCGTGCAGGCAGTCGGCCACAACAGCCGGGTAAAAGTGGTCGTGTTGCATTACACCTCGGCCAGCACAGAGCAGTCTCTGAAGATCTTGTCACAACAACAAGTCAGCAGCCACTACCTGATTACCGACTCACCCCGTCCGCGTGTATATCAATTGGTGGATGAGAACCGACGCGCCTGGCATGCAGGCATTAGCGAGTGGTACGGTCGCCCCGACATAAATACCGTTTCAATAGGGATTGAAATTGTCAATCCGGGCGGCGCCGATACGGCCTGGGCGCCCTATTCCCAAGCTCAAATAGACGTCTTGAAGCTTCTTCTGAGCGACATTATCAAGCGCCATGGTATCGACCCGGATAATATCGTTGGCCATAGCGATATCGCGCCCCAGCGCAAAGTCGATCCGGGTCCGCTATTTCCATGGAAGCAACTGGCTGACGCAGGGCTCGCGCGTTGGTATGACGAATTCAAGGCTGCCCGCCATTTGCAGGAATTTCAGTTATCGGGACTGCCCGACATGGCCAGCATTCAAGCAGACCTGCGGCGCGTGGGTTACACCGTGCCGGACACCGGCGTACTGGATCAGCAAACGCGTAATGTCCTGAAGGCGTTTCAAATGCGGTACCGGCCCCGCTTGTACGACGGCATGCCGGACGCCGAGACCATAGCCATACTCAAAGCGCTGTAAATCGCTTTTTCAGAAGCGATGTCCTTACGCGGAGCGAGCCGACTTCTGCAGGTTCCGCATCGCCCGGCGTCGGCCCGCATCCCACACTCGCCATGCGAGTAACAGCACCACCACCACGCCGTAGACGTAGGGCTCGAAAAAATCGTTCTTGCCCGCGCGAATGAGCCAGAAGTGGAGCACCGACAACAATGCTATGGGATAGATGAGCCGATGCAGCCTTTGCCAATTTGGGCCAAGACGGCGCATCCATCCGCGAGAAGAAGTCAAGGCCATGAAACACAGAGGCACAGTGGCTGCGACGCCGATAGCAATAAAAGGACGTTGCAAAATATCTTGCAGCATGGCCGCCAAAGAGGCGTTTTGCTCCCACCAGGCCCAAGCCAGCACATGCAACAAGGTATAAAAAAAGGCGTACAAGCCCAAAGGCCGACGCCAGCGCAACACGCTGGGCCAATGCAGCACTTTGCGCAAGGGAGTGATGCACAGCGTCAGACACAGTGCTACCAGAGCCCACAGACCTGAGGAACGAATAATAAATTCGGGCGGGTTCGCTCCTAGACCGCCAAGGGCAGTCAGCCAGACCCAGCGAAGCAAAGGAAAAAGCCCGGCCAGATGAATCAGATAAATCATTGGCGCGATCAATAGTAGCGGCTCAGATCCATGCCCGAATACAGAGAAGCAACCTGGTCGCCATAGCCGTTATACATGCGCGTGGGCACACGACGAGCAAACAATCCGCTGCCAATAATCCGTTCTGTCGCCTGGCTCCAGCGCGGATGGGGAACATCCGGGTTCACATTGGCGTAGAAGCCATACTCGCGTGAGGCCGCCTTGGTCCAACTGGTAAGAGGCTGCTTCTCGAGCAAACGGATACGCACGATGGATTTGGCCGATTTGAAGCCGTACTTCCAGGGTACGGCTATGCGCAAGGGAGCGCCATTGGCGTTGGGCAAGGGCTTGCCATACACACCGAACACCAGCAAGGTGAGGGGGTGCACGGCCTCGTCAATACGCAAAGCTTCGACATACGGCCAGTCGAGGATGCGTGTATGCACGCCAGGCATCACTTCTGGTTCAAGCGCGGTGACAAACTCTACATAGCGGGCGTTATTAGTGGGTTGTACCTGAGCCAGTAGTTTGGCCAACGGGTAGCCCGACCAGGGAATCACCATGGACCACGCTTCCACACAGCGCAAGCGATAGACGCGCTCTTCGAGCGGAGCCAGCTTCAGCAGATCGTCAATATCGAAAGTACGCGGACGCATGACCTCCCCCTCGATGGACACAGTCCACGGGCGAGTTTTCATAGCGGGCGCGTAACGAGCTGGGTCTCCTTTACCCGTCCCAAACTCGTAGAAGTTGTTGTACGAACTGATATCCTCGAACGAGGTCAATGTGTCGTCGACGCTATACCTGACGTTGCGAGGAGCTTGAAACAGTGATGTCTTATCGGTAAGGGCGACCTCGGTAGCGGCGACTTGTTCGGCCGCCCCCAGATATTTGCTTGCGGTGAGCCCCAATGCGCCGAACCCCAACTGCGCAAGACACTGTCGGCGCGACTGCCAGACCGATTCGGAAGTAATGGAAGAAGGCGGTAGATAGGGTAATTGCAGACGCGCCATGGCCGCTCCTTGCCGGTCGCACTGCAAGGCAGGAGCGCCGGCTTATCCGTTTACAGCAGCGGGAATCGCCGCTAACAAATGAGACCGCAGCGTGGGAACATCGTTCACGATCACGGTGGGTGAGGCCTCTTGCAGATCCGCGAGCTTATGAGCGCCATAAGTTACCGCGATGCTGTCCACACCGGCATTATGCGCCATGAGCACATCGTGGGAGGTGTCCCCCACCATGACGACAGAGCGCTCTTCGACACTGAGCTCCGACATGATGTCGTGCAGCATTCGGGGGTTGGGCTTGCTCAAAGCCTCGTCCGCACAGCGTGTCATGTGGAAATATTCCAACATGCCGTGCGCGTCGAGCACCCGATCAAGCCCCAGGCGGCTCTTGCCGGTAGCTACTGCCAACAGAACGCCCTGCTCTTTCAGATCGTCCAGCAATTGCCGCATACCGTCGAATAAAGGGATATTGCGGTCAAATTGCATGAAGTGAGCCCGATATCGCTCGATGAAGGCGGGAACCTGTTCCGCGGTAAGGCTGGGTACTGCATGGTATAGCGCGCTTTCCAGGGACAACCCGATAACCCAGCTGGCCTGCTCCACCGATGGAACAGGCAGATTCAAATCGGCGCACGCGTTGCGGATGGATTCTGTGATGGTATAGGTGGAATTCATCACTGTGCCATCCCAATCGAATACGACCGCTCTATAGTGCTTTGTCATTCTTTTCCAAGTGATTCAGTATTTGCGCGCACTCCCCAGGAAGCGGAGCTCGCAGATGCAACATCTCGCCAGTCAATGGATGAGGGATATCGAGTTCCGTGGCGTGCAGGAACATGCGCGTAAAGCCGGCCTTGAAAAATCGCGCTCGCACCTCGTCGGGCCCATATTTCTCGTCTCCTACAATTGGAAAACCGGCAGCAGCCAGGTGGACCCGTATCTGGTGTGTACGCCCTGTTCGTAGCTCGGCCCCTACAAGACTATACCGCCCATAGCGTTGCTTTAATGTGACGATGGTATGCGCGGGTTTGCCAAGCGCGTCTACTTTGACACGGCGCTCGCCGCTGGCCGTCAACCACTTGAGCAGTGGTTGCCGCAAATGCTGCTTGTCATTGACCCAATCTCCCACGACCAAGGCCTGGTAGTACTTCCGCCCCTGTGCCTGGCGCATCATGTCGTGCAGAGCGACCAAGGCCGACCGTTTCCGGGCAATGATAAGCAATCCCGACGTTTCCCGATCGAGGCGGTGCGCCAGCTCGAGAAATCGTGGCTGCGGCTGTGCTGCCCGAAGCTGCTCTATGACGCCAAACGACACTCCACTGCCTCCGTGAACCGCGACCCCGGCCGGCTTATTAATGACCAAGATGGCGTCGTCCTCGTACACTACTGGAAAAGTCGCAGGCGGTACCGGAGCGGCTCGTCCCGGTGCTGGCAGGCGCAAGGGGGGAATGCGCACCATATCGCCTTCTGCCAGACGGTAATCGGCCGAGGTGCGCCCCTTATTCACCCTTACCTCGCCGCTGCGGATGGCCTTGTACAAGTGGCTCTTGGGCACCCCTTTGCATATGCGAATAAGGAAGTTGTCGAGCCGTTGTCCTGCCAAGTTCGTATCGACTTGAAACATCTGTACGGCAGGGGCTGGAGCAGAGGGAGAATCGGCTTTGCGCATAGGGAAAAGCGGCATATAATCACGTCAGCCTGTGGAAGCTGAAAACCACCTGACGTAGAGATGCATGGGATGCGTCTCCGTCGGCTATCAAGGCGTCATTGTACTCGCCCGAGTTCCAGCTTCTGGGCCATTAGGTCGCCGGGGCACCGGTATTGCGCAACTGCGGTTAAGCACACAGCCCGCAGGGTGCAAACTGGTTGCCAACCGCGTGCGGCGCTGAATTTCTTGCAAGATAAGTCTTCTATTATGCACCAGCCGCGAGCACAACTCCGCGTCTGCCGTTCTCCAGCAAATTACTTCGTCAACCACTATCGTGCACCTGACCATTCTGCTGACCGAACTGCGTGCCCAATGGCACGCCGTGCCTGCCTGACGACTAAGGCGGGTACTGACTTCGTCAGCCCAGCCCCCTGCAAGACTCATCGCTACACACCGAGTGGCCCGCGGTCGTGCGCCGATTATCGGCGCGCCATGACTACGGAGAATCACACTCATGAAAAGAATGTTGTTCAATGCAACGCACCAAGAAGAATTACGCGTTGCGATTGTCGACGGTCAAAAACTCATCGACCTAGACATTGAATCGGCCGGGCGCGAACAGCGCAAAGGCAATATCTACAAAGGCGTCATTACCCGCATAGAACCCGGTCTAGAGGCCTGCTTCGTCAGTTATGGCGAAGAGCGTCACGGGTTCCTGCCTTTCAAGGAAATCGCCCGCAGCTACTTCAAGGAAGGCGTCGATGTACGCACTGCGCGTATACAAGATGCCGTAAGCGAAGGCCAGGAAATTATCGTCCAGGTTGAAAAAGAAGAGCGCGGCAATAAGGGCGCGGCCCTGACGACCTTTGTGTCACTCGCCGGTCGTTACCTGGTGCTGATGCCCAACAACCCTCGCGGCGGCGGCGTATCACGGCGGGTAGAAGGCGAAGACCGTCAAGAACTTCGCGAGGCGATGGACCAGCTCGACGTGCCCCAGGGCATGAGCATCATTGCCCGCACGGCCGGCATAGGCCGGAGCGTCGAAGAACTGCAATGGGACCTTTCCTACCTGTTGCAATTATGGAACGCCATCGATGCAGCGGCGCGCGATAACGCCGCCCCCATCCTTATCTACCTAGAATCCAGTCTCGTCATTCGCGCCATACGCGATTACTTTTCGCCTGAAATCGGCGAAATCCTCATCGATACCGACGAAATCGCCGAGCAGGCCATCGCCTTCATGAGCGTGGTCATGCCGGACAACGTCAATCGGGTGAAGGTGTACCGCGACGATGTGCCGCTCTTTTCCCGGTTTCAGATCGAGCACCAGATTGAAACAGCGTATGCACGCACGGTTCAACTGCCGTCGGGTGGCTCTATAGTCATCGACCATACCGAAGCCTTGGTGGCCATTGATGTGAACTCGGCTCGGTCCACTCGCGGTTCCGACATCGAAGAAACCGCCATGCGCACCAATCTGGAAGCCGCTGACGAAGCGGCTCGTCAGCTGCGTTTGCGCGACCTGGGCGGGTTGATCGTCATCGACTTCATCGATATGGAGGACAGCAAGAACCAGCGCGCAGTAGAACAACGTGTGCGCGACGCCCTGCACTTCGACCGTGCGCGGGTGCAAATGGGAAAGATCTCCCGCTTTGGTCTAATGGAGCTTTCACGGCAACGACTGCGCCCGGCCCTAAACGAAGGGTCGCACATCACCTGCCCACGATGCAACGGCACCGGCGTGATACGTGATGCGGAATCCAGCGCCCTGCACGTTCTGCGCTTGTTGCAAGAAGAGGCCATGAAAGAGAACACGGCAGCTCTGCATGCGCAAGTGCCGGTTGAAGTGGCCACCTTCCTGCTCAACGAAAAGCGCAACGACATTACCAAGATTGAATCCCGACTCAAGGTGAACCTGGTTCTCATACCCAACAAGAACCTTGAGACGCCCCATCACCACATCGAGCGTCTGCGTCACGACGATCCCCGTCTTGAGGAATCCAAGACCAGTTTTGAACGAGTTCAAAAGCCCAGCGAAAGCCTGACCTGGACGGCCAATAAAGAGGACGAGGCAAAAGCACGTCCGGAGGCCCTGGTGAAAGGCATTACGCCCGCCCAACCGGCACCCCGCTCGGCGCCAGCGCCCACTCCCGCTACGGCGCCGGCCAAACCGACACAGCCCGGCCTCTTCACTCGACTCATGAACTGGATTACCGGCGCAACTTCGGCTCCCGAGCCAGAGCCGGTCGTCGAGACCCCTGCTCCGGCCCGCACCCGCCCCAATCGCTCGGGCGAGAAACGCGAGCGCGCACCCGGCGACCGCAATCGCAATCGCCGCCAAGGACGACGGCCGGATGACGAATCCGTAGCAGAAGAGTCTCGCACCGATACAACACGTGCTTCACGCTCCTCGCGTCGCAATGCTCCTGCGGCGGCCGAGGCCACTCCAGTGGCTGAGGCAAGCAGCGCTGCGAATGCGGCAGCCACTGCGGTCACTGCAACCAGCAGCATTGCCGCGCCCGCCATGGATTCAGACCAGGCTGCAACGCCGGCACCGCGAAGCCGGAGCCGTCGTGGCCGCGGCAGGAATCGGCGCGACGAAACACAGGCGGACAACGTCGAACAGACGACGGACGCCGTCATGGAAATCGCCAGCGATAGCGGCACCTTCGCAACCGAGACCAGTGCACCTGACACTGAAGACTCTTCACTTGCATCGGACGAAATCAATACCGCGAACGAACAGATCGATCCCGAGCGCAAACGTCGTCGTCGGCGCAGCCGCCGTGGACGTCGGGGCAGCGATGGTCAAGAGGCAGCCCAATCTGCAGACAGCACCTCTACCGACGCTGAAGTAACGCCCGAGGCAGACCTGGCTCGTGAGACGACAACCGACACACCAGCCGCAGTCCAGACTCAAGCCAGCCCCACCATCGCATCAGGTAGCGCAGCTATTGCGGAAATGACGTCGGAAGCATCAATGCCGAAGCACGAAACCAGCGCTTCAAGTTCGACCGCTTCCCCTAAGGAAGCCATGGAGCCCAGCTCGAGCGTGAACGAGGCTCAGTCCGGCAAAGCCGGCGCAGTCGCTACCGAAAGCGCGGAACCGGCACAAGCTGCACGTACGCCAGACACTGAGGTAAGCACCGAGACGCCGCCTGCCACTGCAGCTGAAGCGGACAAGCGCGTGGCCGAGACCCAAACAGCAGCGGTCAAATCGACTGAAGCATCTGGCGCCCATGCGGCCTCTCAGAGCCCCGTAGCGGAACCGGCGACCCCGCCAGTAGCGCAGACTGTAGCGGAACCGGCAGTGACGGAACCCTTAGCGGAACCCGAATCCGCTCCGCGCGCCAGTGAAGCGGCTTCCGAGGACGAAGCAGCCAAGGCAGCGGCCAGGGTCTCGCCGACTTTCGGCGACGATACGCAGGCACCCTCCGCTCAGGAGAAGCACGGGCCAACGGAGGAAGCAGTAGGCTCCGCCTCGCCCACGCCCGAGGAAGCACTTAGCCAGCAAGAAGCCACCGCCGAGGTCAAGACCGACAATCGCGCCTCCCATCCGGTACCGGCTTCGGATTCGTCAACACAGGGTAATGGCATCGATCCAAGCGCATCTGGCGACCAGTCCGCCAGCTTGAAGCCCGTGCTGGAAGACGCTGGCTTACAGCTTGTCGAGACCCGTCCGGACGCCGCTGTTGAACAGGCTCCTTCCACTCCGCCGGTCCGGTTGGGTCGGGCGCGTAAGCCTCGAACCACCATCCAGTCCGAGCCCTTGGAGCAGGTGGAAACCAGTCAGTCTTAACCGTATAGTGGCCGCCTCAGGGCGGCCCACTCAAACTTGGTGTAAAAAAAAGGCCACTACATGCATGTAGTGGCCTTTGTGTTTTGTGGTGTAGCGTGGCGTTATGCGCCCTGACCTATTCGGGCTTCGCTATGGAGCCCTCGGGTTGACGGGTCAGCAATGCCAGCAACTGTGCCAGCTCGGCGCGCATCTGGCGCCGGTCTACCACCATATCAATGGCGCCCTTCTGCAACAGAAATTCTGCACGTTGGAAGCCCTCGGGCAGTTTCTCTCGCACCGTCTGCTCGATGACGCGTGGCCCGGCAAATCCTATCAGCGCCTTAGGTTCCGCAATAACGACGTCACCCATAAAAGCGAAACTGGCTGAAACTCCACCCATGGTGGGGTCTGTCAGAATGCTGATAAACGGCAGGCCTTTTTCGGAAAGGCGCGTCAGAATGGCATTGGTCTTGGCCATCTGCATCAGCGAGAACAGGCTTTCTTGCATCCGTGCGCCCCCCGAGGCCGCCACGCAGACAAATGGGCTGCGCTGGCGTATGGCCTCTTGGGCGCCTCGCACGAAGCGCTCACCGACCACCGAACCCATGGATCCGCCCATGAACTCGAACTCGAAACAAGCCAACACCACAGGCAAACTGAGTACTGACCCGCTCATTACCACCAGGGCATCGGTCTCGCCCGTTTGCTTGATGGCTTCAGTGACCCGGTCAGGGTACTTGCGACTGTCTTTGAACTTAAGCGGATCCATGCTTCGCGTTTCGGCGCCAATTTCCAGGCGGCCTTCCGGATCCAACAAGGAATCGATACGCTCGCGGGCGCCTATCCGCATATGGTAAGAACAGTTCGGGCACACATTGAGAGTGGCCTGAAGATCTTCTTTATAGAGTACCGACTCGCAATCGGGGCACTTCACCCACAACCCTTCGGGCACGCGGCGCGATCCACTATCGGCGGACCGGTTAATGCGTGGAGGCAGTATTTTCTCTATCCAGCTCATTGTGGCGTATTCCCAATTTCAGTTCTTGTTTCCAACGCATCGCGCACACCGGCCAGCCAGGTGCAGGCAGCGTGTATGGCGGCTTCATCGGCTGCCTCGGAGTCTTGCCCAACCGCTTGCAGGGTCTGCTCCATCGTTTCAAGCAACTTGCTTCCGATAACGACAGCATCAGCCACTTGCGCAATTCGCCGAGCGCTATCAGCATCGCGAATACCAAAACCCACGCCCACGGGTATGGACACGTGCTGGCGGATAACCTGCAGACGCTCTGCCACGGAATCGACGTCGAGGTTGGCTGCTCCTGTTACGCCTTTCAGGGACACGTAGTAAACATAACCTCGTGCAATTCCAGCCAGCTTACTCATGCGTTCTTCGGTGGAAGTGGGCGCGAGCAAAAAGATGGGCGCAATCTGTGCCCCCTCGAGCATGGCGGCGAAATCGGCGACCTCTTCGGGCGGATAATCCACGACGAGAACGCCATCGACACCTGCCTGCTTTGCCGCGTTTACAAAAGCCTGCTGCCCCATGCGTTCGATAGGATTGGCGTATCCCATGAGCACGACTGGGGTGTCAGTATCCTGGCGCCGAAATTCTGCGACCATTTCAAGCACCTGCCGGGTGCCCACTCCGCGATCGATGGCCCGTTGTGCAGCACGTTGTACTGCGGGACCATCCGCCATGGGGTCGGAGAACGGTACGCCCAACTCGATGACGTCGGCGCCGGCCTTGACCAACTGGTGCATCAGGGCAACCGTGGAGCGTGGTGAAGGTTCGCCAGCCGTGACGTACGGGATGAGTGCGGCGCGAGGCGCCGCATTACTGAAAGCCGCGGCAAGGCGGTCGTTATGGCTATTCATTAAAAATTCACCTGGTCTACAAGCTGATGCCGCTGCATTCCGCAACGGTGTGCATATCCTTGTCGCCGCGACCCGACAAGCTGACAAGAATAATCTTGTCCTTGGGCAGGGTAGGAGCAAGCCGCGCGGCATGGGCAATGGCGTGCGACGATTCAAGGGCAGGCATGATGCCTTCGGTGCGGCAACACATATGGAATGCTTGCAAGGCCTCGTCGTCGGTCACGCCGACATATTGCGCCCGTCCCGAGTCTTTAAGCCAGGCATGCTCGGGACCAACGCCCGGATAGTCGAGACCGGCAGAAATGGAATGAGTCTCCATGATTTGGCCGTTCTCGTCCTGCATGATGTAGGTACGATTGCCGTGCAGCACACCCACCATGCCGGCGTTCAGCGAGGCGGCATGGCGGCTGGTATTCAACCCCTCGCCAGCAGCTTCAACCCCAATTAGTTGAACGTCTTCGTAGTCGAGATAGGGATGGAAAATGCCCATGGCGTTTGACCCGCCGCCTACCGCAGCAAGCACATAATCGGGCTGGCGTCCGGCGTTGACCGGCATCTGCTCGATGCACTCTTTGCCGATAACCGATTGAAAATCGCGCACCATGGCCGGATACGGATGAGGCCCCGCCACCGTGCCGATGATATAGAACGTATTCTCTACATTGGTGACCCAGTCTCGCATGGCTTCATTCAGCGCATCCTTCAGCGTGCGCGAACCAGAATCGACACCCACTACAGTCGCGCCAAGCAACTTCATGCGATACACGTTCGAAGCTTGACGACGCATGTCCTCGCTGCCCATGTACACCACACACTCGAGGCCGTATCGGGCCGCTACCGTCGCCGTTGCGACACCGTGCTGACCAGCCCCGGTTTCGGCGATGATGCGAGGCTTGCCCATGCGCCGAGCCAACAATACCTGGCCAATGCAATTGTTGATTTTATGGGCGCCCGTGTGGTTGAGATCTTCGCGCTTGAACCAGATTTGAGCGCCGCCCAGCTGCTCGGACCAACGGCGAGCATGGTACACCGGACTTGGCCGACCCACGAAATGCTTGAGTTCGTAGTGGAACTCGTGAAGAAACTCGGGATCGCTGCGGTACTTATCGTAGGCTTCGCGAAGTTCGTCCAGGGCATGCACCAGAGTCTCGGCGACGAACGATCCGCCATACTGGCCAAAATGCCCCTGCTCGTCGGGCAGGTTGTAGGATTTCAATGGAATGCTCTCTGTTGGGCGAAACACGGCCAGGTGCCGTGAAAGGCTAATCCTTCATTTTAGCTCAGCCCTGGTGACGACGTGTGGCGGTGACGCCTGGCAGCTCGTTCAATGCTGCCAGTGCACGGTTTATTTGGTCTCCGTCACGGACTTCTACGGTGAAGATCATGTGCGCAAGGGACTGGCGGCTTTGCGTGTTGATGCTGACCACATTAAGTCGTTGTCTGCCGAAGACATCCGAGAGATCGCGCAAAAGATTCGGGCTTTGCTGAGCACGAATACTGATGTCCACCGGATACACCGCCTCGCCGGTGCCACCCCACGCGACATCGATCACCCGTTCCGGATGCCGCAAGGACAAGGTGTTGAAGGAAGGGCAACCGGCCCGATGAATCGACACGCCTCGCCCCCGGGTGACAAAGCCGACGATTGCATCTGGTGGCGCTGGTTTGCAGCAACCTGCCAGCTGAGTCATTAACGAATCCACGCCCACAACCAGAACGCCACTTTTGCCGGTCTTGGAAACGCTGGAACGCCCCGGTTCGTGCACGATGATGTCTGGGGGCACCGATTGAGTTTCGTCGACTGGCTCTGGTTCTTTCAAGACCTGGTCAATTTGACGCAAGCTGAATTCATCCTTGGCCACCGCGACATATAAATCATCTGCGCGCGCAAAGCCCAGTTCCTGAGCCAACTGTTCCAGGTTGATCGCGGTCTTGCCCAGGCGCTGCAGCTCTTTCTCGACCAGGGCCTGACCCTGAGATATGCGTTCTTGCAGCTCGATGGCGTTGAACCAGGCGCGCACTTTCGCCCGCGACCGCGGGCTTGCCAGATACCCCAGCTGAGGATTCAACCAGTCTCGGGAGGGACCGCCGGATTTGGCTGCGATGATCTCCACGGTCTGGCCGGTTTTAAGTCGGGTCAGCAGTGGGACCATCTGTCCGTCGACGCGCGCTCCCCGACAGCGATGGCCTAAATCAGTATGCAGGTAATAAGCGAAGTCGATAGGTGTGGCGCCTTGAGGCAATTCAATAACGCGCGCCTGAGGCGTCATGACGTAGATGCGCTCGTCCGTATCGACCGGCGCGGCGGCCGGGCCGGCGTTGTCATCTGGCGAGTCAGCCCGAGCCGCAGAGACGTGTTCGGATTCCCAGGCGAGCAATTGGCGCATCCAGGCTATACGGCGGTCGTAGCCGGAGCTGGCCTGCTCAGTACCGCCGCGCGCACCCGCCTCTTTATAACGCCAGTGCGCGGCCATACCGTATTCCGCGAAGATATGCATCTGCTGCGTGCGAATCTGGACCTCGAAGGTCCTTCCCTGCTCGTCCACGACGACCGTGTGCAAAGACCGATAGCCGTTGGGCTTTGGGCGCGATATGTAATCGTCAAACTCGTCGGGCACGGGCGTCCACATTGCGTGCACCAGGGCCAGAGCCGCATAACAGGCGCGCTCGTCTTCGACAATGATGCGTAAGGCCCGCAAATCGTACAGCCGGTCAAAACTCAGGTTTTTAATGCGCATCTTGTTCCAGATGCTGTAGATGTGCTTGGGCCGTCCGCTCACCTCCGCGGGGATACCCGCATCGGAAAGCGCCGCTTTCACGCGCGCTATTGTTTGCTCAATGAAGGCTTCGCGCTCTACGCGCCGCTCTTCAAGCTGCATTGCAATGGCTTTGTAGGTGGCGGGCTCCAGAAATCGAAAAGCCAGGTCTTCCATTTCCCACTTCAATTGCCAGATGCCAAGGCGATTGGCAAGCGGGGTGTAGAGCTCCATGGTTTCTTTCGCAAACGCCTCCGGGCATGGCAGGCGCGACTCGGCATACCAGCGAAGGGATTGCAGACGAGAGGCCAGCCGTAACAGCACAATGCGCAGGTCTGCCGCCATGGCAAGCAGCATTTTGCGCTGCATCTCTTTTTGATCCACCCCACCAACACGGGTATCACGCGCTTGTGCCGTCACTCGCGCAAGGCGCAACAAGGCGCGAGTCCCCTGTACCAGAGTAGCGATTTCAGGGCCAAAAGCCTTCAACACGACGTCTTGCTTCTCGCCCGACGCTTCGCCCTGTTCCGGGGTGACAGAAAGCAAGGCGCTTGCACGAGTGGCCGCATCGGAGCCAAGCCCGGCCAGTATGACGGCAGCCCCGGCGCAGTGCCTGTTCAACGGCTCGCCAGTGGTGGCGGCGGCTCCTTCAAGACGTTCTTGTGCCCAATCAACCGCCTTCATTAACAAGTGACGTCCGTCGTCGTCCAGTCCGACGGAGACACGATCGAGCCATTGGGCGTCGAAATAATTGGTATTGGGCGCGCTATGGGCCATAAGCGTCAAACAAGGGCGCATTCAACCGGACCGCCTTCGTCCGTGGCCCGGCCTATACTGAGTTTTTAGAGTTCTAATCTTACCTGATGGCGGGGAAGAATCTTCCAACGCACGCGGTACACAAAATGCACCAACAGTTATTGCTTGTCTGGCATTCCCGCACGGGCGCTGCTCGTCAAATGGCGGCAGCAGCGGCTGAAGGAATTGAGGCGATTGCCTGCGAATTACAGGCGCAAGATCGACTCCGCCTTAGCGTCCTCGAAGCATCAGAGGCCCAACCCCAGCACGTACTCGCGGCCCAGGGTTACTTGTTTTGCGCACCGGAAAATCTAGGCACGGTTAGCGGCTCAATGAAGGAATTCTTTGACCGCTGCTACTATCCGGCGCTGGATCAATTGAATGGACGGCCGTACGGTTTGATGGTTGCTGCGGGCAGTGACGGCTCGGGCGCAGTAAGGCAGGTCGAGCGAATCTGCACGGGCTGGCGGCTGAACGCCATTGCTCCGGCCTTGATAGTTCACACCAATGCACAGACGCCCGAAGACATCCTGGCACCCAAGGTTATATCCGAGGACGACAGGCAAGCCTGCTACACACTGGGCGGCACACTGGCAGCCCTGGTCCTGTAAGCCGTGCCGGAGCGTGGCGCAAGCGCATAATCAACTGAAGTTTCGCGGTCCTGACAGGTATAAGAGGCGCTTCAGGCTGGGGGAAGCTCGAATACTTGCCGCAAATAGGCCAGATAGGCCGGATCGTCACACATGGTTTTTTCCGGCGAATCCGACACCTTGGCGACGGGTTGGCCGTTGCAACGAACCATCTTCATGACGATTTGCAGGGGTTCGTGCCCCAAATCGTTGGTAAGGTTGGTGCCTATTCCAAAGGACACCTTGCAACGTCCTGCAAACCGTTTGGCCAGTTCAATGGCGCGTGGGATGGTGAGGCCGTCCGAAAACACCAGGGTTTTGGTGCGTGGGTCGGTGCGATTGGCCAGATAATGAGCCAATAGCCGCTCGCCCCAGACAAATGGATCGCCGGAATCGTGTCGCGCGCCATCAAACAGTTTACAAAAATACATGTCGAAGTCGCGCAGGAAAGCGTCCATGCCGTAGACGTCGGACAAGGCAATGCCCAGATCGCCCCGGTATTCCTTAGCCCAGGTCTCTAGCGCAAAAACCTGGGAGTCGCGTAAGCGAGGTCCGAGAGCCTGACAGGCCTGCAGATACTCGTGCCCCATGGTGCCCAAAGGCGTCACATCGTGCTTCATGGCCAGCTTGACGTTGCTGGTGCCCGCAAAATGCTTGCCCATCTGGGCCTTCATGGTCGTGACAACTTCTTCATGCCATTGCTTGGAAAATCGCCGCCGTGTACCGTATTCGGCCACTCGAAAATCTTCAAGCTCGGGGTCGTCCAAAACCAGCTGCATTTTTGACTGTAGACGGTGTCTGCCCTCTTCCCAACCCGGATCCTGGCACTCGTTGCGGAAATACACCTCGTTGACTATGGCGAGAACCGGGATCTCGAAGAGTATGGTGTGCAGCCAGGGCCCTTTGACGGTTATATCGATTTCGCCAGGTAACGCGCCTTGCGACACCCGTATGCACTTCTCGGGCAGATGAAAAAGCCCGAGAAAATCCACGAAATCGCTCTTGATGAAGCGCAGACCGCGAAGGTAGGCAAGCTCGTCTTCGGTGAACTTCAGCTGACACAGCGCCTGGATTTCGTCTCGAATTTCGTCGAGGTGGGCTGCGAGATTGACGTTAGGGGTCCGGCATTTGTAACGGTACTCGACCTGCGCCGCCGGGAAATGGTGCAGGACGACCTGCATCATGGTGAACTTGTACAGATCCGTGTCGAGTAGCGAGGTGATTATCATGTGCGCACAATATTTAACGGCCCCCGAGGGGCAG
>JAJUGB010000021.1 GCA_029268595.1 Alcaligenaceae bacterium
TGATTGATAGACGCTGTTCTCGGCGTTACCGTTGTCAAAGAACTGCACATTGAATATGGGTGGGCAGTCGGAAACTGACGGAATCTTATACGTGGAGGGCGCATGGGTCATGAGTCGTCCCTTGTCGTCCCACCACAGCTCTTCCGTCGTGAGCCACCCGACCCCTTGCAGGAACCCCCCTTCTATTTGTCCGATATCCACCGCCGGGTTGATGGGGCGGCCCGCGTCGTAAAGGATGTCGGCACGAATCAGGCGATTCTCGCCAGTAAGGGTGTCGACAACCACTTCAGAACAAGCGGCGCCATAAACGAAGTAATAAAAGGGTCGGCCCGTAAGGGTCTTGGTGTCGTAGTGAATCTTCGGCGTTCGATAGAAGCCCGAGGACCAGAGTGGAACCCGCCCGTTATATGCCTGTTTCACAAATGCATCGAAGGGGACCGCAACCTTGTCCGCACAGTGCACGTGATTGTCACGGAACACCACTTCATTGGCGTCGACGCCGTAGCGATCAGCTGCAAACTCCACCAGCACCGACTTGATCTTGCGGGCGGCGTCTTGCGCGGCCTTACCGTTCAGATCAGTTCCGGATGACGCCGCCGTTGCCGAAGTATTTGACACTTTGGATGTATCCGTGGCGGAAACCCGCACTCGCTCGATGCCAATGCCCAGTTCTTCAGCAACGATTTGCGCAATCTTGGTGTTAAGCCCCTGCCCCATTTCGGTGCCGCCATGATTGACCAGGACCGAGCCATCAATATAGATATGAATAAGAGCGCCGGCCTGATTCAGATGCGTGGCGGTAAAAGAGATACCAAACTTCACCGGCACGAGGGCCAGACCCTTTTTAAGTACAGGACTAGATGCGTTGTATTTTGCAATCTCCGCCCGACGCTGTCTGTAGTTGCAGGACGATTCCAGCTGGTCCACCAATTCGTGGATGACGTTGTCCTCAACCCTCATCTGATAGGGAGTGATGTTGCGTTCACCCTGCCCATAAAAATTCAGCTTTCGTACATCGAGCGGATCTTTACCGAGACGCCGCGCTATGTCATCAATGACGTACTCGATGCACAGTATGCCTTGAGGCCCCCCAAAGCCACGGAAAGCGGTGTTGGACTGAGTATGCGTCTTGAGCCTCAAGGAGAGGATGTCCAAGGTTTCGAGATAGTAAGTATTGTCGCTGTGAAATACCTGGCGGTCGGCAACAGCGCCGGACAAGTCGGCGGAATATCCGCAACGCAATTGCTGTTCGAAAGCCACGGCTTTGATAAGGCCGTCGTCTGTATAGGCGACGTCGTACAGGACTCGAAAATCGTGACGCTTCCCAGTGATGAGAAAATCGTCGTCGCGGTCGGCCCGCATCTTGACAGGACGCCCTGTCACACGCGCCAGTAGTGCGGCCGCCGTAGCAAAGGGCCAGGACTGGCTCTCCTTGCCACCAAAACCGCCCCCCATGCGCCGGCACTGCACTTTGACGGTATGTGCCGGCTGCCCTAAAACATGCGACACCATGAACTGCATTTCCGAGGGGTGCTGCGTGGAGCACTGCACCACCATATCGCCGTCTTCTCCGGGAATGGCATACGCTATCTGGCCCTCAAGGTAAAACTGCTCTTGTCCGCCGCAATAAAACTCGCCTTGGTGCCTGTGCGGGGCGGAGCGCAAAGCAGCCGGTACGTCACCGCGCCCAATCCGAACAGGCGGCAGCACGTAGGATTCTTTCTTCGCAGCCTGGTCAAGATCCAATACAGGCTTCAGATCTTCGTACTGCACCTTGGCCAGCATCGCGGCCTTGCGAGCCAGGTCGTGGGACAACGCCGCCACCGCAAACAGGGGCTGACCAATATATTGCGTCACTCCGTCGGCGAATACGGGCTCGTCCTCAACATAGGCGCCAACGTATTTCTCACCGGGCACATCATCGAGCGACACAACCGCGACGACTCCGGGCGCAGAGCTCACGGCCGACAAGTCCAGGGAGATTATTCGAGCGTTCGCGCGACTGGCCAAACCGAAGGCCGCATGCAAAGTGCCTTGCAGCTCTGGCAGGTCATCTGTGTATTGAGCGGTGCCAAGAACGTGCAAATGGGCGCTTTCGTGTGGTAGCGATTTACCTACCGTCTGATATGGGTTGCCTGACATAGTGCCCCCTTATTTAGATGCGAGTCTCGGCCATGCCGGTCGTCTGGAGGTAGAAGCGATAAAGCAAATTGCGTGCACCTTTGAGTCGATAAGCATTGCTGGCTCGCATATCGGTCAAGGGCGCGTAATCGCGGCTGAGCACATCCATGGCCTCCGCGATAGTGGTTTCATCCCACTTTTTGCCAATCAGCGCTTGCTCCGCTTGCGGGGCGCGCCGAGAAGTTGCGGCCATGCCGCCGTGTGCGATGCGTGCGCTGACCACCCGTTCGTCTTCGAGCTGAACCGCGTAAGCGCTACACACAGCCGAAATGTCCTGATCCATACGCTTGGACAGCTTGTAAGTCGCTATGTGCGTATTGGGGCTGCGACGTGGCACCACCACTGCCTCGATGAGCTCGCCAGGTTGGCGATCCTGCTTTCGATAATCCAGGTACAGGTCTTCAAGAGGTAGCTCGCGGCGCTCGTTGCCCTTGCGCAAGACGACCCGACTCTGAATAGCAATAAGCAGAGGAGCGCTGTCGCCTATGGGCGAACCATTGGCCAAGTTCCCGACCAGGGTACCGGAATTACGTATGGGCATGGAAGCAAAGCGCTTCCACAATTCTGTCGCCTCGGGATATTCCTGGACAATAGCCTCATACCCGTCGTTGAGCAACACATTGGCCCCTATACGCAGGCCGTCTTTATCGTGCGTTATGGCGGCCAGCTCTGCAACGTCGCCCAGATAGATGACCGTATCCAGGCTACGCAGTTGTTTGGTAACCCAGAGCCCCACGTCGGTCCCCCCCGCCAAAAGGACCGCTTCCGGGTATTGCAGGTAAAGCGAAGCCAGCTCGTCGATCGTGGTCGGCGCAAAATAAGACTGCATCCCGTTGCTAAGGCTCAGGCCGCCGGCCCGAGTGCTGCGCAGATCGAGCAGTTGCTGGCGCACTTGCTGAAGATCGAGCCGGGTTTCCGGATACTCGTTCAGGTGCAAGGCAGCATCGATAATGGGCCGATAGCCGGTACACCGACAGAGGTTGCCCGACAAATAATCAAGAACATCTTCTCTTTGCGGTTGCACCAGGCCGTTCTGGTACATGGTGTAGAGCGACATCACGAAACCCGGAGTGCAGAAGCCGCATTGTGAACCGTGGTGGTCCACCATGGACTGTTGTACCGGGTGTAATGCCCCCTTTTGATCGGAGACAGCTTCGACGGTCCAGATGGCCCGTCCATCCAAAGTGGGTAGAAAGCGTATACAGGCATTGACCGATCGGAACGCCAGTTGGTCATTAGCATCCAAGCTGGCTTCCGATACAGTACATGCTCCGCAATCTCCCTCGGAACAGCCCTCTTTTGTGCCTGTGAGCCCTTTTTCCTGCCGGAGATACTGAAGAATGGTTTGCGTAGGCGAACTTGGCACGACCTCCTGGAGCGCGCCGTTCAAGTAGAACCGTACGGCTTGTCTTGCTTCCATGTTTCCTCCGTGGCCACCCCTAGTGAGGCGGCTTCTTTATTAGACAGTGGACAGCCCGTCGGGTGCCGGCGAATTTATGCGCACGTGACAGCCGAGCCGTCTATGGTATGAACTTGATTCAGGTCGCAAACGTCGCAATTGGGTTGCGTTCCAATGCGGTCAATAACAACAAAATCGCCTTGCTGCTTGAACGACATCAAGGGATGGTGCCAAGTGCCCGCGTGGTAGTTGACCCCTTGACGGCCATCAGCAAAGAACGCTCGCAACTCGGTCTCAAGAGGCCGGTCGTCGGGTCCGTTGGGGGCAACGACAACGATAAAGGGCACCCCATTGAAGGGAATCCATGCCTGACTGCCCAAGGGATGCCGCTCTAGCATGCGTATGCTCAAGGGGAAGTCGACAGCATCGCCCCTTGCCAGACTGATGGCGGCCCGACCGTCCTCCCCCAGCACCTGTATGGCGCCAAGGTCGTGGTAACGCCGAGTGGTGCCCTTATTGATGGGATACCACTCGTCTTCGCGCATCTCAATCACATCGCCAAACGGCGCGAACGCCTGCTTATCCAGTCGCTCCAGTTGCAGGGCCATCGTCTTGTCTCCTTGCGGACTTGATGCCGCTCATGTGGTTTTTCCTCTTATTCTAATCTTGCGCCCGCCAAGGTCTAGTCGCGAGCCAGGCGCCCCCATATGCGCAGGCGACTCACCCCGCCGTCAGGGTGCATATTCAATTTGACATGGGTGACCGGACCCAGGGCGCTGAGTTGAGCACCTTCGAAAAAATGCTGGTGGTGCATCTGCATTTTTTGCTCGGCAAGCAGTACCGGCCAGAACATGGCTTGCGTAATGATCGACTGATCGGTACCTTGCCCAACGTCGGCGGCTTGCAGCGATACTCGGTCGGGATAGTTGCCCTTGAAATGGGCGGTGTCGACCTCGATCGTCTCGATGACCGCGCGGTGCCCCAATTCGACAATGCACCAGTCGTACCCGGGCTCCCGGCGCCGGCGGGTTTCCCAGCCGTCTCCCATATTAACGCCGCGGCCCGGCATAATCAGGCGAAACGGCGTGCCGAAGTGAGCGTCGTTGTATCCGACAATACGCCCACCATTGGCAAGGGCCGACACTTCATAAAGATCGTCTGGATTCCGGGAGCTCCAGTCGGCCGTGGGCTGCCCATAGACGCGGAACCGGGCCACACCACCGTCCGGAAAAATATTCAGTCGCAGATGGGTCCACGAGCGTTCGTCATCGACCTCGATAAAGTGATGCGAACTAGGTGAAAGACCGGTCGCAGGGATAAGTTCCGTCCATTGCGCGTCTTGACCGGGCGCATTTTCGGGGCTGTAGCAGGCTTGAACCGAAGCTGCAGGAGGATAGTTACCGGAAAAATGCGTGGTATCTATGTCCAGCCCTTTGATGACGCCTGGCAGACCCAGTTTGACCACCGCGTAGTCGTAGCCCCCGTCACGCCGGCGCCGGGTTTCCCAACCATCCATCCATTTTCCGTTGTCATCGAACTTGCCTACGATGAAAACCGGCTCTGAAGCGGCGAGCATACGGTTGGCGGCAGCGAACCATTCGTCCGAACAGTCGATCACCTCGGCGCCAAAATCGGCCGACGCCAAGTTCGCGTGACGGGTTGCGAACCACGGAAGCTCTACAACTGGTGCATTGACGGCGGTACCTACAGGTAAATTGGGGGCTGCCATAAACAAGTCACTCCTAGGAAAAATCAGGCGATGAACCGCCAATTAAACAAAGCGCACGCGTGCTCGAAGCGCCACTGCTAGCCAAGCTGAACCAGATCTTCGAGGCGAAAGCGTCCGATTTTGTATATTTGCTTCAAGCTTTCGGCCATTTCTTCTTCTGGTGTGAGCGCCGCCCGCCGTCGGAACTCGTCAATAATGCCGCGGCGGTCATACCCTTTGACGGCCAAAATAAAGGGAAATCCGAATTTCTCGCGGTAAGCCTGGTTAAGAGCCGTCAGGGTTGCGTATTCTTCAGGGGAGCATCGATCAAGTCCGGCTCCTGCCTGTTCGGCGTTCGACTCCGGGGTCAGTTCGCCCCGAATTGCCGCCTTGCCAGCCAGCTCGGGATGGCTGCGTATGAGTCGCAGCTGGGCCTCCGTGCCTGCGTCCTCAATGACCCTCACCATGGCGGCGTGCAATTCCTCAATACTGGAAAACGGCCTTTGCGCCTGCACCTGTTCAGCAACCCAAGGCGAATGCTCGAATACCCCGCCCAATACTCTTGTGAACTCGTCAGCCGACAGCGTATTAAGTTCTGACAGTGTCAATGAGTTCATGGCTGCTCCTGAAAGGGATGATTCTCGATCCAATGGCGTGCGACATCTACGCGACGGCAGACCCACACGTTCTGATGCTTCTCGATATAGTCGAGGAAACGCTGCAGGCTGGCAAAGCGTCCGGGGCGCCCGATTAACCGACAATGCAGCCCCACCGACATCATCTTGGGACAGCTCTCGCCTTCTGCATAGAGCACATCGAAGGCGTCTTTGAGATAACTGAAAAAATGGTCGCCCGTATTGAAACCTTGGGCGGTCGCAAATCGCATATCGTTAGTGTCGAGCGTGTACGGCACGATGAGATGCGGACGGACAGCACCGTCACTTCGCTGCACTTGAGTCCAAAACGGAAGGTCATCGCCATAGTAGTCGGAGTCGTATAAAAAACTCCCTGCATCGGCCACGAGTCGGCGAGTGTTGGGGCTGTCTCGCCCGGTATACCAGCCATCCGGACAACGGCCCGTTATCGACTTGATGACCTCGATGCAGTGCTGCATGTGCTGGCGTTCGATGTCCTCCGGCACCGACTGATAGTGAATCCACCTATAGCCATGACCGGCTATCTCGTGCCCTAGTTCAACGAAGGCGCTGGCCACCTCGTGATTGCGTTCCAGGGCCATTCCCACGCCAAAGACAGTCAAGGGCAACCGGCGCCGCTCGAACTCGTTCAGTATTCGCCACACTCCGGCTCGAGACCCGTACTCGTAGATGGACTCCATGGACAAATGCCGGGCGGAATAGGCCTCGGCTCCTATGATCTCTGACAGGAACTGCTCCGAGGTCTGGTCGCCGTGCAAGACGCAGTTCTCGCCGCCCTCTTCATAGTTCAGTACGAACTGCACCGCCACACGCGCTTTCCCCGGCCAATTAGCGTGGGGAGGGTTGCGCCCGTAACCCACAAGATCACGGGGATATTCGCTTGCCATGGTCTTGTCTCCTGTTAACGCTTAACGGTGAAAGCGGCCCAAGGATCTGAGCCTTTATTGGGTGATTCGCCCATGCGGTCCTCCACGTCGCCAAGGTGGTGACACATGGCTGCACGTGCGGCTGCCGCGTCGCCCGCGGCAATGAGGTCGAGTATCTGCTCGTGCTCTATGTACGAACACGTGCTGTCTTGAGGCGTGTCGTAATACGCAATGACCAAGGTCGTGCGAGAACATAAGCTATGCATGAGCTCAGTCAGAACGTGATTGTCGAGCAGGGCGGCAAGCTTCACATGAAAAGCATTCGACAGCCGCAGCCAACTGATTCGGTCACCCATCTCAAACGCCTGGCGTTCCTGACGGACCATCTCGCGCAAGCCAAGCAGATGCTCGGCAACCTTAGAACGTGATGCCAATTTATCAATCACCAGACACTCGAGATCGCGGCGCATTTCAAAAACGTCGCGCGTCTCCTTACTGCTGGGCTCCCAGACAAACGCCCCACGATGAGGGTGCAGCACCACGAGCTTGTCGTGCGCCAACTGAGCCAGAGCCGCTCGTACGGTGGCCCGAGAGCACTGGAATATGCTGCACAACGTCGACTCGGTAAGCTTAGCCCCAGGGAGGAGACGGCGATCCATGACTGCATCGAATATGGCCGAGTGGACTCGCTCTACCTCTCCCGACAGCCCGGTGCCCTCCAGCCAAGAGGACGCGCGGGGCGCATGGCTTTCAGAAGGTGGTTCAGAATGTCGATCGATACGGAGCATGAACGCCGGACTGCTGGAAATTGACTATTGACAATTATTAGGAGCTAAAACAGAATCGTCAACATAAATTGTCGACAATCCGGGTAAACCGCAAGGCGACGGGCGAAGGCATCACACAAGGAGACAAGATGGGCAAGCTTTCTACACACGTGCTTGACACCATGCACGGCAAGCCTGGCAAGGGCATGCGTCTCCAGCTGTTCAGGCTGGAGGAGCAAGGTCGCCAACCTCTGGTCGACACCGTAACCAATTCGGACGGGCGTTGCGACCAGCCACTACTGCAAGACGAGCAAATGAAACCCGGCGTCTATGAGCTTCAGTTCGATGCAGGGGACTATTTTTCCGCCCAAGGAGTCGATCTGCCACAGCCCCGCTTTTTAGACGTCATCGTCGTGCGGTTCGGCATAGCAGACCCTCAGCAAAACTATCACGTACCGCTCGTTGTCACGCCCTGGACCTACTCTACCTACCGCGGCAGTTAAACCTAGTAGCGGCACCTTCTTGCGCTTACCTCTCCACTTGCACCTGGACATCTCATGGACGCCTATTTGGTTGAATTCGGAAATATGCTGCTGCGGTGGTTACACGTCGTCGCAGCCATCGCCTGGATAGGTGAATCCATTTACTTCGTGATGCTGGACAACAGCTTGAAGCCGCCCACCTCTGCAGAGGGGCGCAAGCGGGGCGTCTTCGGAGAGATGTGGGCGGTACACGGCGGCGGCTTCTACCACAATCAAAAATACCTCACGAACCCTGCCGAATTGCCTGACGACTTGCACTGGTCGTTTATCAAAGCCTATACCACCTGGTTATCCGGCTTTGCCCTGTTTGCAGTGATGTATCTATGGAAGCCCTCTTTTTATCTGGTCAACCCTGCAAGCAGCTGGGCGTGGGCCGCCTCGCTAACCGGTTGGCAAGCCAGCATATTAGCGGTGGTCTTCTTGGTGCTGGGTTGGGTCATCTACGACCAGCTATGCCGCCGCATCAGCCCCAATATGGAACGCGACGGCTTGCTCAGTGTGGCTGTGGCCATAATGATGGTCGTCGTGGCCTACCTCAGCTGCCAGATCTTTGCGGGACGCGCCGCCTTTCTCATTACGGGCGCAGTCATGGCAACGGCAATGTCGGCCAACGTGTTCTTCTGGATAATCCCCGGCCAACGACGCATGGTCACGGCCTTGAAGAATGGTGAAAAGCCCAACCCCCTGGACGGAAAACGGGGCAAGCAGCGCTCGGTACACAACACGTATTTCACGCTACCGGTCGTGTTGCTTATGTTAAGCAACCATTATTCGTTTATTTACACCGGCCCCTACGCCTGGATCATTCTTTCACTTTTTATCTTTTCCGGCGCAGCCATACGCCAGTATTTTGTTCTGCGCCATCTCGGTCAGAACAAGCTGGTCTATCCCATCGTAGGCGTGGCGCTGTTGATAGTCATAGCATTTATGGCGGCGCCCCGCCCTGCTTCTGTGCAGGGCACCAATACTGCGCCCGAGTCTTCGATGCCTGCTACCGAAACCAGTTCGGCGAACAGGGCTGATGCTGTCCAGCTGGCTCAGGTTATGGAAATCATGCAGGCCCGTTGCGTCCAATGCCACGCACAGCACCCTGAACAGGCCGGCTTTCCTGCGGCACCGGCGGGCGTATTGCTTGAAACAGAGCAACAAACTTTGCAGAACCCCCAACTCATCAAACAGGTGGTCGCCAATAAATATATGCCGTTGGGCAATATCACTAATATGACCGAGGCCGAACGGGAGCTTATCGCCCGCTGGAACCCATAACCTCATGAGACAGGCGCGGTCAGCGTCAGCTTTACGCTATGGCACACAGAGGTAGCCGCGCGTTACGCCAGCCGGGTCCATCATGGATCCGCTTTCGGAAATCCGAACAGCCTGAAAATACGGCGGACAAGTACAAGCGTTGGTGATGGGGTTGCGCGTATCGAGACCGCAGCCCCTCATACTGTTTGTCGAATATCCTCCCCCTCCTCGTCCGGAGGCCCACTTCCATACACCAGCATCACATACAACCAACCCGCCACCTTGTTCACGTGCGATTTTCCCGTCCGGTTCGCAGCTGCGGCCGAACTGCCCTTGGGCGCCGATGGATAAATGTTGATGCACTGCAAGCGAGCCTTCGCCCTGTATATCGCCCTTTACCGAAAGGGATCCCTGGAAAAGTGGATCTCGCGCATCTCCCACCCGAAGAAATTGCGCCGTGGACAGTTCTTCGGACGTAACTGCCAAGGCCACCGAGCCGGGCGACAAGCGCGCCCCGTCGATGTCGGGCGGGTTCGCGAACCCGAATGACGCTCCCTCAACCCGATGTGGCTTGCTCGTGTGGACAGTCCCTCCTTGACCTCTAGTTGCCAAGAGCCAGTGGGCAACCATCTGCTCATCTGGGAGGCCGCTGCCATGCCGCATCAAAGGGCGGTCTGTGTGTATCAAAGCCTCGATACGGCAGGACGACTCTGTACAAGCAGGGTCGCGTAGCACTTGTATGACCAGGTCCGGGCCTCGCCCCTGTGCTTCAGGGAATCCTGCGGACAATAGGCCATCTTCCCGCAGCTCCTGGAGGGACGGCGATTTCCAATTGGCATACCCGTGCATCGCCAGTTCATTTGCGCTCTGGGCAGTGCGGAGCTGGGCTGCGTACTTAAGCAGATAGTCCCTTACACCCTGCTTGGCGGCAAGCATCCATACTGCGGTTCCTTCGGCAGCAGCATCGTTAATGCGATCCACAATGGCGCTGGCTGCCCACACCGCCAGCAAGGTCGCCAGCAGCATGGCGACGAGCAGCTCGAGCAGCGCAAAACCCCGCTGTGGCCGGGCGGCGTCAGCTGGCGGTAAAGACAAAGGTGTTTGCATCGCCATGTTGACAATAGGACTCGACCGCCAGCGCACTATATGGAGTGGAATCATCCTTCACTGTGACCTCGCCTTGCCCGTCGGCTTCAATGGTGATGACATCAGAGACCCTCTGCATGACCGACGCCAGGGATGGGCAGGCGGCATGGTGGACCCGGGAAAGCGTCAACGCGAATGAGGCACCGGAGTCGACGGGCGCAACGGTGATCTCACCCTCCTTTCCAAGTCCATGCAGTATGGCAGGAGCCGCCGCCGTGCCCCGAACCGAAAAAATGCTGGAATCGCGCAACTGGTTCGCCAAATGTGCGGTCTCAATTTGGGCGTACGGCTCTGCCGAACTATTCGGCGCATTGACCCTGGTTTGCAATATGAAGCGAGAGAGCGACTCGCCGACCTTCGGTACTTTATTTTCAATGACGTAGGTCCCAATCGCGGGGATGCCTATGATGGCTATCAGCAATACGATGGCCGTCACTATGGACACCTCTACCAGCGAGAACCCCCGCTGACCATTTACTTTTTTCTGCTTTAGCTGGCCGTGGGCCAAACCGCAAGTAGCCATATACCCTCCTTTGGAAAAAGTGCCACGCTACTGGCTGGCATAGAACAACATGAGAGAGCGCCTAAGTTCGTCAATCACGGCGTAGTGCCAGAGTCCAAGTCCCAATAGACCCCCAACGCAGGCCAGAAGCAGAACCCAGCGAATTCCCTGGGCTTGACGAACCACGTGCACAAGTATTTGACGCTTGAGTCGTTCACGCAGCAGTACCAGCCCGGCGACCATACCTCTCGCGTAGGCCATATCGCAAAAAAACCAATACAGCTCGCGATCGAGCAGCCCCGTATCAAAGGTATGCGGGCCCACCAACCCAGCATCTATGCGGGTCACCATGGCATCAATATGTTCGCCTTGCCATCTCGAACTGCCCACGCGTTGCATGACAAGGGCCGCTCGCAACCGTGTTGAAGTAACGTCATCCCTTGCAAGCACCACGGTGAGTACTGCAAGGAACCGCAAGGCAGCAAGGTAGCGATAGACACGCCAGAACAGGTGGCGGTCAAGTCGCCTTCGAAGCAGACCGGTCAAGTTGGGCAGGGACCATAACGAGACTGCAAAGAGCCCGGCAGAGGCGGCAAGCAAAGGCAGCCATAGCGCACGGACGAACTCAGAAAAATCGAACAAAGCTCGGGTGTAACCGCCGTAATAGATGGCGGGCAAAGTACTGAACACGTCCTGAAGCCGCGGCACAGTGAACAGCGGCACCGACAACACCATCGCCCAGCCCAATGCCAGAGCCACCAATGGGGACCAAAGGACAGAGACGAGAATGCGACGGGTTTGCTCCAGCAGGCGCAAGGCATCGGCTAAATCAGCCAGTGTTCGAACCAAGGGGTCGTTACCCGACTGCTGAGCCACCCTGATCACCGCCAATTCGGCAACTGGGAAGCACTCAAACCAGGTTGAGTACAGATCGCCCCCTGCCGCCGCGTAAATACGGCTCCATCGGCCGGATAGCCTGCCGCGCGGGGAGCCGACGAATCGGGCCGCGTCATGGGCAAAGATGTCGTGCAGGCTGCGGCGACCTTGCATGCCTGCAATCAATGAAGAAAGGTATTCGTAGTAGTCAGCGCGACGAGTTCGGAACCGTAATCGATCCGACCAGCCACGCAAAGACTCGCGTTGCAATGCCAGCCAACCACCAAGAATCAGCACTATCAACCCCCTGCTCGAACGAGCCTGGCGCCACGGCGCGCAAGCCGAGTTTCTGGCTCGAGCGCTCGCCCTGCCTGCAACTCGTGGGGACCGAATCGCAGCTCGACATCTCGAGGATCGATCTGGCCTTGCACGACCTTATACATCGCTGCCTGCAGTGCGGAGCTGCAAAGCGCGGCGTCGATAACGCCGCGAAAGGATCCGGCGGCAGGGCCTTGCAGCTCGGGAGGTAGATCGAACTCGCGAATCGCCCGCAGAAAAGTGGGCATACGGGCCGGTTCCAGGCACTCGGCCGCCACAGTTCGACCGGCATACCCATACAGCTCGGAGGCTTGCTCTTGTCTACATGAGTCGCAACCTTGCGGATTGCGGAAATGGAACTTCTCCTTGTCGCAGCCGTAGAAGCGCTGCAAAGTATCGAGCCAGGCATATCGGGACGCCGGAGTGGATTTATCCAGGTTCGAGGATCGAAGCATTAGCGAAGTAGCGCTCAACCGGCAATGGGGACATAACGCGGGCAGAAGCACTTGATAGACAAGCAGCTTCAACACGCCCGGCAAGGCGAGAAAATCGCGCGACACACCAATGAACTCGGAGGCCAGTCGTTGAGGAATTAGAGCCGCGGACGGCGCGTGCGTACTCGTATAAACGCCTACGCCAGAACCGGCCAAATCCATAAAGGCGCGCCCTGTTTCCCTGTCGCGCACCTCGCCCAGCAAAACATCATCCATGGCTGAACGCTTCAACGTCCGGAGTTTCGACGCATAGTCATCATGCGCGGTATGGCGCAAGTCGCGTGCAATAGAATTTTGAATCGCATTGGGGATACGGTATTCGACGGGGTCTTCTAAGGTGATGACTTTGCGATGAGAGGGAATTTGAGCCACCAAAGCAGCTAGCGTGGTGGATTTGCCTGAGCCGACCGTTCCGGCAAACACCACGGCTCCGCCGGGCGTTCTTACTGCCCGCTCGATAATTGCGTCTTGGTGCGGCAGGTAGCCAAGGTTCTGAAGGGTCAGAGACTGCCTGGCGGCGTCCCGCTGAAGAATGCGCAAGCACACGCTCGGGCCGGCATCAGCCGCCAGGGAGGCCCAGCGTAGCAAGACCTCCCGGCCGTCCACTTGTTTGACGATGCTTCCCTGCTGTTCGACGAGCGGGTCGAATACGGCTCCGTTCCCTCCGCGGACCTCCATCCACGCAACGGCCAACATGTCTACAAGCGTGCTCGTGGGAATGCGGCGAAATCGCTCGGGCGCGATATAGCGTCCCCCCAGCGTGAACCGCACCTCCGATTCGTTCTCCTGAGTACGTATATTTATGTGGATATCGCTGGCCCCGTGTCGGACGCCCCATTCGACCATGTCATCGAAAGCGTTCACCAGTGCTGTGCGCGAACGGTCTCGAGGAGTCCGCTCGTGACCCGACAGCCCCTGTCCTATTACCTGGCCGCGAGAGATGGCCAGCAGCAAAGGAGCCGAAACGATGTAGCGCTGCGGCTTGGCCAGCGCATAGCCGCTGAACATGATGCACCTGGCCAGTTCGTCGGCCTGGTCACCGCCGACGTACTCAGCCAAGGCAAGAATGGCCACCGAGTGGTCGGCCATTAATACAGGACATACGCGTGTGGAGAGTGCCTGCACGTCCAGCTCGGTACTTAATGAACGCAATAAGGCAGGCCGAATCGCCAACAGTTGGTCTGCGCTATCTACATGAATCGCCTGAGACACGTCATATCGTTCAAGCGGCTCGGGCGAGCGCAGCAAGGTGGGACGACGCCACGACTTGCGCATGGCTCAGCCCTCCCCCGCCTGCGCCCGCAGGCACAAGGAAAGTATTTGGCTTGGAGCATCATCGCGCGGTAGAGCGGCGCGACTATCCTGAGTGAGTTCGAGGTCGACGCGCTCAGCACGTAAACTGCCTGGGACGCGCGATTTGAGCTGTGGCCGCATTACTGGTTCTAGCCGGATGCAATGCTTGTCCCACCCCGCCAGACGGTAGGGAGCCGCACCCGGCTTATACCCCATTGGTACGGGGTGACCCTTCATGAAAACCAGCGTGTCTGCTCCCATGGCCACTTCCGCAAGGAGTCGCTGACCCACCCCGTATATCGCTCGCAGCTGCGGACCCTCACGAACAGCGCCTGATAGCGACTCTGGCCGCAGACTGCTGATAGGGCCGCTGCTTGCGCCGCCCCTACTTCGCATCAGAGCGTGATGAGTCTCCAATAGCATGAGCTGCCTCACTGAGGACTGAATGTGGGCGAGCTCGTCCGATGCCACCGCCACAGGGGGAGGAGCCTGCGCCGACCTCGAATCACCAGAGGCACTTTCGCTTGCTATGCCCTCGCGTTTCATCGCCGGACCAATCGTCCCTGCGCCATCAATCTGATGACCCTCTCGTCCAGGATCGCCGCCGCCCGGATTGATCACCTGTTCGGCGTCAGGCGCTCCGGCAGAAACCATATTAACGGCCGGGGAATGGTCTCCGGCCCGAACGTCGTTGGCCATCGATTCGCTGTTCGCCGGAACGCCGGCCGCCGGAACGCCGGCCGCCGGAGCGCCGGCCGCCGGAGCGCTGCGCACCGAAGTACCGGGCGGCGCCGCGTTAGCGACGTCGCTCTGATACGAGAAACCTTTGGCGGCAAAGAGCACCGCCCCAATACATGCAGCGCATCCGAGTGCTGAGCGGAATCGGTGATTTAGGTGTAATGGCCGGTGCTGCCACCGACTCTTATTGGGTTTCATAGAGATCTCCCGACAGCGAAATATTGAGGCGGCTGACCCGAAGATTGGCAGAAACCTCTTTACCGAGGGTTAAGGTGACTTTGTTCCATGCCACATCCTCGACCAGCGGAAGAAGTAGAAACGCTGAACGCAACGGCCCAGACGCTTCGAACTGGCGAGACGCTAGCAAAGGCAGTGACGCCGGCCTTGCAATAGCTGGCGCCCCGCGTGCTAAGCCCACCTCTAACGGCTTTGATTCGCCGAGGTACAGGCGGCTAAAGGCCGGCTTAATCCGCTGCAAGCTGCTCTGAAACTGCTTATTGTTATGAGCGCGGCTGTGCACCGGCCGGGAAGACAACGATGTGATATGGCCGGGCGTTTGCCAACGGATATCGGCGTGCTCCATAGTAGGGAAGGCAATTTCCCAGTGTGGCGGCGCTCCTTCAAAGAATTCTGCATTGGTGGCGTGTGAAGCCTGTCGTATATAGACCGCAGAACACGACCAATTCGCGGCTACCGGCTGGCAATCGGCACGCGCCAGTTCCCAACCTCGAACGGCAGTGGGTAACGCAAGCAAAGACTTCAGTAGCAGCCTGGACCCGTGCACGCCCTGAAGATGGATGCCATTCGCTGCTTCATGAATAGCTTGGCGCCAGATCTCGTTAACGTCCAAGTCCGTTTCCACCAAAGGTGACTGAGCCGGCTCTGGCGCCCAGGCGGACCAGCCAGCAAGGGCTAGAAGCACACATAGCGCGGCAGCCACATACGGCTTGGGCAGGCGCTGCCAACCTCGTAATGGCACAAGTCGCGTGAAGGTGTTTGCCGCCCCCGCGATCTCGGGCAGCGAGGGCGGCGCAATATCCGATTCCGCATCAAGGAGCCTCAAGGACGGATGCGCGCGGCGCAAATCGTCCAATATTGGCCGGATTTCGTCCACCTGTTCAAACAAGACGTCTGTACGAGCAAGTACCGCCCCTTCATGGACGGCGACCATCCAACGGAGAGCATCGGTCAATGGCAAGACCACCGCTACTGTGCCAGAAGCAAATATGCCAGCCACAATCTGTGCCGCCGAGTGCACCTCTGTTGCGCCGGAATCGGTCACACTATTGCCGAGGACCAGCCCTACCGACGCCGCCGCATCACCTGCAAAGACCATATGACTGGCTTTGTGCTGTCTAGCCAATCGCCGCGCGCTACGGTCGGGGCGGCCGGTAACCAGCGGCAACCACTCCAGCCCAAACCCCAGGCCGACCGACTCAACCAGGCGGACGGAAACGTGGTTCATCACTTACTAAAAGCCTTCTTCGACGTGGGCCGTCACAAGCATGATGGTCGTCAAGTGCTGTGAACCAGCCCTATCGCTTCCGCCCAAAGCGACCGGAAAGCCGGGATTCAACCGGCGCTGATCGGATTCGTCCTGTATGCGGTCGAATCCGGAAATCACCAACGGCTGCCCCGGATAAAGGGCCACCTGCTGGACGGTCCCGTTTCCATCAATGGTGATTTGCTGCAGCTGCAAGGGGTTTGCCCTATCACCAAATGTAATGGACTTAAGGGGTTGCGCCACCGTGTTGTCGTATGCGACGGAGAGAAGAATTTGTCCGTCCTCCTGGGCATCGGGAACGACGGTCAGCAAAGAACCCACCGTCTCTTCCTTTTGGCTGATGGAGACCGTCGGCAGCGCTGTTCCCACTCCATCAGGAATCGACGTTGTCTCTACGCGGTCAATATAGGAAAACGTAGTGCGCACGGCATGCGACACAGGCCGGCGGTTCAAGGTCAACACAGGCAAGGTGCTGCGGCGAACGACCTGCCCTACTTGACCCAGGGCTTTGATCATTGCTTCGCTTCCGCGAAACGGGCCGTCCTGTATGCCGATACCCACGCTGGCGGCCTGCTCCAGGCCATTGACGGGCATGACCGCAGACGCGGCGATTCGTGCACTCGCGAACACCACATTCCAATCCACCGCGGCCTCGGCCGTGTCGTGAGTCGAAAGGGTCAGCTCTTCGAATACGAGGCGAACGCGACGGGTGAGCGCCTGGTTCTCTTTATCCAGGTAAGAGGCAATACCTTGAAGAACATCAGGGGTATCAGTCACCACAATGGAGGAACTGGCGCCGGCCTGCGCCACCATATTGCCGGCTTGACTTAGAAAAGGCTCAATACGGGCTCGAACAATATCCATTACATCCAGCCCATTGGCCTCCAAACTGGTGCGAGAGGTGCTCGCAAATCCGTCTGCGTGTCCTGTACGCTTTGATCCCAGCGAGGCTTCTGCCGAAGCGTTTAACGTCAAGGCCCTGACATTGAACACACGAGTTTCCGTACGGTAAAACTCGATGCGATCTGCTACGTACCGCCATGAAACGCCTAGGCGCGCCCCAATACGGTCGAGGGTCTGCACCAAAGGAGCTGGGCCGCCACGTAGATGCATTGCGGCGGGCGCCGTAGTGGTGTCGGACGTTTGACGACCACCGGCCAGCTTTGGAGCAAAACGCTCCAGAGGAAGCAAGGCTTCCGGGCGCACGTGGACTGGAATTCCCGTCGCTAATGTCAGCCTTTGCGCAATGGCCGGCAAACTTAGCGCCTCGCCGGAGAAAATAAGGGTTGTGTTAACGTCGGCCCGCAAAGCAGGCGGCAATGTGGCCTCGCGAGCGAGGGGCTGAGCGCGACCAGCCAGCCAGGGACGGTCAACCTGCTGCGCCGCCCTGCGCACTTCAATGTCGGTAGTGGCCGCCACAAAGCCTTCTTGAGCGGTCGTGATGCGCTGCCGGTTGGATCGGACCGATTCGGCCACTTCACGCAATTTGTCGCTCAAGGCGCAACCGGATAGCAAGGCCACGACTAGGGAAAGGGCGAGCGCCTGCCTTAATGTGCTCACGTGGCCCCCGGCACAGAACGTCTGTCGCACACTTGAGCGTAAGGAACGACACGAAGCACCTTGTTGGAGTAAAAGCAGGGCTGCAGCGGACGGTCCGCCATTTCCGTGGAGGAAAGCATCTGCTGAACAGCACTTTGGAAAGGAGGGGCAAAACTGGCCTCACCCACTATGGGGATGTCAACTTCGACCACCCAGTGTTCAGTGCGGAAGGTCCAGCCCGCCGCACGGGCCCATCGCTCGAGGGTCAGTCTCATGTTCTGGTCTTGCGGGCCCACCCGGTAGACAGCTGGCTCCTGCTCCAGGGTGAACGCTTGTACCGCCGCAGCCATAGGCGAGGCTTCTACAACCTGGGATTCGATGGCAGAATCAGTGTGGTCCGCCCTATGTTCAGTAGTGGCAATAGCAGAATCAGCGTGATCGCCCCTGGGTTTTGGCGTGATACTGGCACCTGGTACTGAATCGGCGACGTCTTTTGCAGCAGCGACTACACCTGAAGAACCTATGTTTCGGATGGAATGGGCTTCCTCTTGCAAATCATCGGCAGCGCTGCTGCGGTCTGTCGCAGGGTTCTCTTCGGTTACGGGCCGAAAGGGGCTGACTCGCTCAAGCACCGTTTGCAGCGACCCTCCGCGGGCGACTAACACAGGCCACATACCTTCGACCACGACATAAGGCCCTTGCCGCCGGAAGGCCAATGGAATGAGGCCTTGCCTCGTTCGTGCAAACAAAGCCGGCGTATATTCCTGGGATGCGAACTGCAGCCAAACGTCTTTGCCGTCATCAAAAACCTGGAGCGGAGCAGTGTCTTGATCGCCCGAAATACGCCAGTCGAAATGGAATTGCGACGGCGCCGCCAAGCCTGCCGGACCTTTAGCAGTGGAAAATAACGACCAGTCGGGAAGCGCGGTGCAACCGGCCGTCATAAGGACCAGCGCACCCATACAATACCGTTTCATAAGTCGGACGAAAGCCTCAATCGCGCACAAGTTCGTGATGGCGCCATCTTCCTTTCCTTCCTGCGACAACGCTAGACTGACTTATACGCACGGAAGAATTCATCCGCTTCGACCGACAATTTGTCACACATCGGCCGGTGCTTTTTGGTACGCTTGCCTTTCTCAATTAGGGGCGCATACAAAAGTAATTATTGCCCCACTCTCGCCTTGCATAGCGACGTCATCACAGCGCAGCCCCCACTAATCGCATAACAATCAAGGGGCTTGCCGTCGCAGCAAGAATCCCGCAGCCCACGCCATGTGGGGAGCACCACGGTCTGACCGACCCAGGATGCAGGAGACATTTATGGAAAATATCAGCGAGCAATACTGGGGCCGCGCCCTCAAACTTGCGCGTCAATATGAAAGCGGACAAGTCGAATTCGCCGATTTAACCGGTCTCATCGACGAATTTTCTGCTGCTTTTTTTGAAGAGATCGGTGGCTTATCGCCATCGATGCGTTCCGCGTGCAGCAAAGATTTGGAATCACGATTGACCACAGCCATGAATAGCGAAGGCCAATCACTGCCATGCCGTGAAGCGATGAGTGAAATTCTGGTGGCACTGAACCGCATCCCAATCTACTGATCCAGTGCACGCAGGCGGCGCCACCAGCTTAGAATAGCCGCATGAAAATCTGGATCTTGACCATCAGCATACTGTCCGGTGCCGGCATCTGGCACTGGGCAGTGCGCCGTCATCCTGCACGCTATCCACGGGGCCTGTCGGGCAAAATGAAGCTGGCCGGACACAGTGTCGTGGCGGGGGCCGTCGTCTATTTCGCGCTGCTATTCGTTGCCCTCGGCTATCTGAACTGGCAGTCTTGAATTGTCCGCAAACCGCGCCGTCGCTTTGCCGAGAGCGCGAGCGCCTGCGCGACAACAACAATTCAAGTAAAACGGGTGCATGCCGCACCTTCTATCCTTCAGGGCAACAGCCAGGCCGGCCTCGACGCGCCCCCTTAATGCTTCTGTTACCACTTACGACGCGATGTTGCTTAAAATTAGGGTGTGAAAGCGTTACATCCACAGTAGGCATTTTTTAATGGTTGCCTCCGCCTTTCTGTGCGCGGCCGCAGCTAGCGACCGCATCTCCAGATCTCAGGTAGTCATATGAAGCGTTTCCAATTCGCGTGCCTCAGCATCGTGGTAAGCGGCATTTTTCTCGGCTCATTCAAGGCAAGCGCGGCACAGCCTGAGCCGCATAAGGTATGGCCCAGGCCACCCTCCCGATTAGAGCTGCCCACGCCCTATGGCGTGTTGTCTATCAGTACAGGCGGCTATCTATACGAGTCGCGGCTCCATTTCAACGACACCGAGGTGCAGCCCGCCATAGAGGGTCTGCTGAACATCCCCTACGCCTTTAATCTACCAGGTGCACAGGTAGCCCTCATCTCTATCAGTGACGGTAACGAGGCTTGCCCAATCTCTTACCGCTGGGTGGTGCTGGACAATACCGGTTACCGGGTGTCGCCCGTGTTCGGATCTTGCTCGGAGCAGATCAAAGTACAAGCATCAGGTAGAGTGCTTCAATTACATACACCCAGCCAGTTAAACCCAAACGACATCGATATTCACGTGTATGATGGAAAAACCCTTAAGCGAAACACCATAAAGCCAGGCTAGTCCTGGCCCACTACCTTGACTTCTACTGACGACAAAACCTGGGGATTTTTACATCCCGACTGCCACGGGCCCAATGCCCTTTTATTTTTTAGCTGGGATTTAGCTCGAACTATTGAAGAGCAATTCAAGCAGCACTATTCAGCGCCCGTCGCCGAACAGCTGGAGCACGCACAAAAAGCCGTTGACCGCTTGCTTAAGCAATACGTCCAAATACAGGCCAACCCCGACGCCTTCGAGGGCCAGAGCATTACCCTGCGCCTCGAACCGGACGAAAGCAACGATAAGGGCGTGCCTGTGCTGGCGCTCGAAACCACCCCTCATCTGGAGTCTTTACTTTTGCAAATGCAAAGCCAGATGCAACAGTCTTCAAACAGCATCAACTAAGCACCAAGCCCCCAGGGCATACCGCTTGCTTGGGTCGTTCTACTAGCTCAATCCAACCTATTTTCAGGGAGAGTCCAGAATGACCGATGTACAAGAAAACCTTCGCGATTGGTTACGTGATGCCCATGCCATGGAAGAGCAGGCCATCACGATGCTTTCCAAAACGGCCGACCGGCTTGAAAACTATCCGGAACTTAGAACTAAGCTTGAGCTGCACTGTGAGCAGACCCGAGAACAGGCTCGATTGATCCGGGGTTGCCTGGAGCGCCTGGGCGATGATCCGTCCAGCTTAAAGGACGCGACAGCCAAGTTCATGGCGACGATGCAAGCAATGAGCGGCATGTTCGTCACTGACGAGGTGGTGAAAGCAACGATGGCGGCCTATACCTTCGAGCATATGGAGATCGCTTCCTACCGATCCCTCATTGCTGCAGCGCAGGCTGCTGGCGACATGGAAACCCAGCGCGTTTGTGAAATGATCCTTCCTCAAGAGGAAGCCATGGCCAACTGGTTGGCAGAGCAGCTTCCCATCGTTACTCAGCAGTTCCTGGCGAGGGACGCCGCACCAAACACGGAAGCAAAGCACTAGGGCGCGAGAACGAGGGGCTATTCAACGGCCCCTTTTTTCCTGAGTTAAAGACAGCCAGTCTTTAAACTTTTCGCGCCAGTTCCGGAGCAAGGCCGAGATACTCGCGGGGCGTCAACGCCAGCAAACGTGCTTTTGGTTCAGCCGGCAGGTCGAGCTTTGAGATGAATTCCGTGAGCCCTTCTCGGTCGATGCCTCGTCCGCGCGTCAATGCCTTGAGTTGTTCGTAAGGTTGAGGCAAGCCATAACGGCGCATTACCGTCTGAACGGGCTCAGCCAGAACTTCCCAGCAATTGTCGATGTCGTGGTCGATTGCTGCTGCGTTAAGCTCGAGCTTACCGAGGCCCCGCAAACACGAATCCCACGCCACCGCGCAATAACCCAGTGCGACACCAAGGTTGCGCAGGACGGTGGAATCAGTCAGGTCGCGCTGCCAACGCGATACGGGGAGCTTCTCGGAAAGGTGGCGCAATAAGGCGTTAGCCAAGCCGATATTGCCTTCGGAATTCTCGAAATCAATGGGATTGACCTTGTGCGGCATAGTGGACGAACCCACCTCACCCTCCTTGAGCCGCTGCTTGAAGTAACCAAGGGCTATATAGCCCCAGATATCTCGGTTCAGGTCCAGCAAAATCGTGTTCGCGCGAGCAATCGCATCAAAAAGCGCAGACATCCAGTCGTGCGGTTCAATCTGAATGGAGTACTCGTTCTGGGTCAAGCCGAGCCCCTGAATGACCTGTGCACTGAACGCCGGCCAGTCCACCTCGGGATAGGCGGAAATGTGGGCGTTGTAATTTCCCGTGGCGCCGTTCATTTTGGCGAGGGGAACGACGGCTTCTATGTCGGCAATGGCCCGCTGGAGTCGGGCCGCCACATTAGCGAACTCTTTGCCGACGGTGGTCGGACTAGCCGGTTGTCCGTGTGTACGAGAAAGCAGGGGTTGGTCGGCGTATAAGTGTGCCCGCTGCCTTAGTTCAGAGCATAAACGCGTCAGCTGAGGAAGTACGAAGTGCGTGCGCACCCGACCGAGCATGAGCGCATGCGATGTGTTGTTGATGTCTTCGGAGGTGCAGGCGAAATGAATGAATTCTGCCGCCTGGGCTAACTCCTCATTGCCAGCCACCCGTTCTTTGAGCCAGTATTCGACTGCCTTCACATCGTGATTCGTCGTCTTCTCGATCTCTTTGATTCGCGCCGCATCGGCCTCGGAAAAATCCTCTACAACACGACGCAGCTGTTGGCGCGATTCCGAAGAAAAGCTTGGCAGTTCCGGAAGTCCCAGATCACACAACCCGATGAGCCAGGCTACCTCCACTTCGACCCGGTGCGCCATAAACCCCGCTTCGGACAAAAACGGCCTGAGTACATCGCTTCTGCCGGCGTAGCGACCATCCAGAGGGGACAGTGCGTTCAAAGGGCTAAGCGTAGAGTCGATTTGCATGGCGAAATAAACAAAGAAGACAAACCAGGCATTTTATCATCCGCGTCCGCCTCCCCTTCAGCCGGCAGCTCATACTTTGCCTTGCCAGATGGCGCGTAGAAACTACAGATAAGCGGGGAAACCCGCGCACAACGGCGCAAACGGCGCAAACCGGCCCCCCTGCCTGGCTTCCCTGCTATACTTTTTGAGTGCAAAACTTCTCCGCTATGACATGAAACTGATTGGCTCGCCGACGAGTCCTTACGTTCGTAAAGTACGCGTTGTAATGGCGGAAAAAAAACTCGAATACGAACTCGTACTAGAGAATGTGTGGTCGGCGGACACCCAGATACAGCAATTCAACCCCTTGGGTAAAGTTCCCTGTCTGGTCATGGACGACGGCGGATGTCTTTTCGACTCGCGCGTCATTGTCGAGTACTTAGACACGCTCTCCCCTGTGGGGCGCCTGATCCCTCAGGCAAATCGCGACCGAACGGCCACGAAGTGTTGGGAAGCCATTGCCGACGGCGTACTCGACGCTGCGGTCGCCATCACGGTGGAAAACAACCAGAGGCCGCCCGAACTTCGTAGTCCGGACTGGATCAGCCGCCAATACAGCAAAATCAACGCGGCGCTGGAATTCATGGAAGAAGGGCTGGACGACCACGCTCATTGCATGGGCGTAAATTTCAGCCTTGCCGATGTAGCTGTAGGTTGTGCCCTGGGGTATCTGGATTTTCGTTTTCCGGAGCTCGACTGGCGCAGTAAGCACAATAAGCTTGCCCAACTAAACGAAAAACTCCAAGCCCGCCCCTCTTTTATTGGCAGCGCTCCGCCCCAGCCTCGCAGCCAGCCCGAGACTGACATCGCAGTCAACCCATAGTCCTCTTCCAGGGCAGCGTCATACGATAATGCCGCCGCCCAGACAAACTTCGCCATCGTAGACAACGGCTGACTGACCAGGTGTCACCGCCCATTGAGGCAACTCAAAACGCAAGCGGAATTCATCACCGCGAGATTCAAGCAGCTGGCAACCGGCATCCGGCTGCCGATAACGTGTCTTGGCCGCCAACTGAGACGTACTCGGGGGATGACCGGCTACCCAACTTACATCGACGGCTTTCAATTCGTTGGCTAGCAGCCATGGATGGTCGTGGCCTTGCACCACGTACAGGGTGTTCGTGCTCAGATCCTTGCGGGCGGTATACCAGGCATCACCTGTACCGTCTTCGCGCTGTCGCCCTTTAATGCCGCCTATACCGAGGCCTTTACGTTGACCCAAGGTATAGAAGGCGAGTCCCTGGTGCTCTCCGACGCAGTGTCCCTCCGGGGTACAAATGGGCCCGGCCTGTGTAGGTAGATAGCGATTCAGGAACTCTCGAAATGGGCGCTCGCCTATGAAGCAGATTCCGGTGGAGTCTTTCTTGGCTGCATTGGGCAGTTTCAGCTCATGAGCGATACGACGGACTTCGGTTTTAGCCAGCTCGCCCAAAGGAAATAGTGTCTTGCTTAGCTGCTGCTGGTTCAACCTGTGCAGAAAATAGCTCTGATCTTTAGTGTGGTCCAGCCCCTTCAGCAACTCATAGCGGGTGCCACCGTTATCGGGCACGGCTCGCACACGTGCATAGTGGCCCGTGGCGATGTGTTCCGCCCCCAGCGACATGGCGTGGTCGAGAAAGGCCTTGAACTTGATTTCCGCATTGCACAAGACGTCAGGATTTGGCGTACGTCCCGCCGAGTATTCTCGCAAGAAGTCGGCAAAGACCCGGTCCTTGTATTCGGCCGCGAAATTGACCGCTTCGATCTCGACGCCCACCAGATCAGCCACACTGGCCGCATCGAGCCAGTCCTGACGTGACGAGCAGTATTCGGAATCGTCGTCATCCTCCCAGTTCTTCATGAAAAGGCCGACGACGTCGTAACCTTGCTGCTTGAGCAACCACGCCGTGACAGAAGAATCGACACCGCCGGACATGCCGACGACTACGCGCCCTTTAGATGGTGAGGAACTATTCATACTTGAATTTTAACTATGCCGTAGTGGGCTTCTAGTTGGCGCCTATGGCGCTGGCCAAGCGAGCCGCTTGCACCCCACGGGCAAACTATGCGGCAGCAAAGTGGTGTCAGGCAGCTGGAATGACCTTGCCTGGATTGAGAATATTGTGGGGATCGAACGCGTGTTTAAGGGTGCGCATAAGGGCAAGGGCTTCCGGCCCGTGCTCCGCCTGCATAAATTCCATTTTGTGCAGGCCTATGCCGTGCTCCCCCGTACAAGTGCCGCCGTGCTCAAGGGCACGAGCCACCAGTCGGCGATTAAGCTGCTGCGACTCATCCCACTCGGAAGCGCTATCTGGATCCAGCAGCATCAAGACATGGAAGTTGCCGTCGCCTACATGACCCACTATGGTGTACGGGAAACTTGCCCGATCCAGATCTCGAGCGGTTTCACTGACGCAATGAGCCAGCTGCGATATGGGTACGCAGACATCTGTGGTGCTTGCACGGCAACCCGGCCGAAGCTGCAAGCCGGCGAACAAGGCATGGTGCCGGGCGGTCCATAGCCGGCTTCGATCTTCCGGGCGTTCGGCCCATTCGAAATCCATACCGCCGTGCTGAGCGGTAATTTGCTGCATCGCTTGAGCCTGCTCTTGAACACCTTGAGGGCTGCCATGAAACTCAAACAGCAATAGGGGCGATTCTCTCAGCTGCAGCTTGCTATAGGCGTTGGTTGCCCTGACTGCCGCCAGGTCCATGAACTCTACCCTGGCTACAGGTATGCCCATCTGGATGACCTCTATAACGCTTTGAACCGCGTCTTCCAGGGTGGGAAAGTTGCAGACCGCAGCGGACACCGCCTCTGGTTGGGGGTATAGGCGCACAGTGACTTCGGCAATGATGCCCAAAGTGCCTTCGCTGCCTACAAATAGGCGCGTCAGATCGTAGCCTGCCGACGACTTGCTTGCCCTTGTCCCAGTGTGGACGATACGTCCGTCGGCGGTGACCACCTTCAGCTCCAGCACATTCTCGCGCATGGTGCCGTAACGTACTGCGTTAGTCCCTGAAGCACGAGTTGCAGACATACCGCCCAAGGTCGCGTCGGCCCCGGGGTCTACCGGAAAAAACAGGCCGGTGCTTTTCAGCTCTTCGTTGAGCTGTTTGCGCGTTACACCCGCTTGAACTGTGGCGGTCATGTCGTCCGTATTTACCGCCAACACGTGGTTCATTTTCGACACGTTCAAGCAGATACCGCCATGAACCGCCAACACGTGCCCTTCCAGCGAAGAACCCGCGCCATAAGGAATTAACGGCACGTGGTACTGATTGCACAGCTGGGCCACCCATGCAATCTCGGGCGTATCCAACACATGCACAACCGCTTCCGGGGGCATGGGCGGGTACGGGGACTCGTCCCGCCCATGCTGAAGCCGCACGGCCTCGGCCACTGAAAAGCGATCGCCGAAGCGATCTCTCAGCGCTGCCAGCATAGCTTCGGGCGCTCGACGGACGGCCTCAGATTGGGGGATGGCGTTCATGTCTCAGGTTTTCTCGGGGCTATATGCGTTGATTGCCTTACAGAGCCAAGCCTTCAA
>JAJUGB010000022.1 GCA_029268595.1 Alcaligenaceae bacterium
CCCAGACGCTCGGAATAGGTGTCAGCTCGGCGCGCCGCAGGTGCGGGAGCTCGGCCTCGTTGTCCGCCACTCGAAAATAAAGGTCGGTAGAACCAGGCAATAGCAATACCCGCGCCTTTATGGAAGCAAGAGCCAAAGCCAGTTCGCCCTTGTACAGGGGGTTATCGCTGATGTCGCTGGCGTACCAGGTCTTGAGGTGGGCATATAGGTTTGCCGCCTCTCGCACCGCAAATCTCCCGTCCCAGACCTGCGACAGATAAGTCTCCAGATCGGGCGTCTCCGGCGAGTTCAAGTACAGCCCTTCCCGATAGAAGCGCTGACTTAACGCCCAACCCGCATAGACGCGCCCAAACGCCCGTAACGCCTTGGCCGGATGCGCTGCAAAGCGACCTTGGCCCAGATACTCGGGGGCCGCTTCCAACACCGCCATCAAGCTCGAAAGAAAAACACGGTTATGGGGAGCGGTACGGGCGCTTCCGCAATTGATAATCACCCTTTCCACTGCGTCGGGGAAGAGGGCCGCCCAGTGGTAGGCCTGTTGCGCCCCCATGGACCACCCATAGACGCAAGCCAGACGTTCGACCCCAAAATGCGACATCAGGCGGTGCTGCGCCCGCACGTTATCGTAGGCAGTGACCAGTTCCGGATAGTCGGGCGTATTGGAGGGGCTTGACGACAAACCGTTGCCGAACATGTCGGGCACGACAATGAACCATCTCGTCGGGTCCAATACGCCGTCAGGTCCGATAAGCCACTCGATGTTGCTGTGCTGGGCGGCAAAGCTGGTCGGGTAGATGATGACATTGTCACGTGCGGGGGAAAGCTGCCCATACGACTTCCAGCTAAGACGGGCGTCGCGTAACACCTGTCCAGACTGCAATTCAAAATCACCAAGCTCGAAAACGCCCTGTTCAGTCTTCCAATTCATCGCAACACTTTCCTGGTTGTTTTAGCAGAGGGCATTACAACATGATGGGTGCGTCCGACAAGCTGTTGGGATCGACCTTGTCTGGAGACAGGGGTGGGCAATACTCGCGACAAACGTGCTCAATGGAATCGACGGCCTGAAGTATCCCTTCTACAAATGCGCCACGCCGCAAGCAAGCCTGCAACTGAGAACAAATGGCTTCCCAGCAACCATTCGGAGCCGCTACCCCACGATCGGCAATCAGCTCAATGCGGTGCCGGTCCAGGGCAAGATACAACAATACCCCGGTATTTTGAGGCGTATCCCAGACCCTTAGCCGACCGAACACTTCCAGTGCCCGCATGCGGCTGTCCGGTTCTCGTGAAGGAGACACGGCTTCGATAGACACCACGAGCTCGCCGGTATGCGATTGTTCGCTTTGCTTGATGCGTTGCGCAATCTGCTCGAGCACCTGAGGGGTAAAGTGTTTGCGACGCAACAAATGGCCTTCGATGGTGGACCAACCGGTAATTTCCTTCCAAGACTCTCTTGGCATGGCTATCTCCTTAGGAATGGAACACTACCAGCTTCCCGAGGCGCCCCCGCCCCCGCTGGATCCCCCGAAACCGCCAAAGCCACCACCGCCCCCGAAACCGCCGCCGAAGCCGCCTCGGCCCAGGCCGCCGCCCAGTATGACACCGGGCAGCACACTGCCGCGCCGGGAGGCAGCAGCCGTACTGCCTCGGCCTCCGGCGCCCATGGCGCGTCCTGCATGGCTGAGCACAAAAGCCAGCATGGCGCCCAATACCGCCAACACAATGCTGCCGGTAAACAAAATGATGAGCACCCCAGAGGCAAGAACTGCCACGCCAGGGGGCAACACGAGAACCATGATAAGTAGGGGCAAGAACAACGCTGCCAAGCCGACGCCGTTCCCGGTGTCGTCGACGGATGCTGCTTGCGGCGGTGGGAGGTCTTCGCCCTCGACAAGCGCTACCAGACTATTGACTCCGGCGGTGACACCACCGGCAAAGTCGCCCTGCTGAAAGCGCGGAGCCACCTGCTCGCGGATGATTCGGCCCGCCAATAGATCCGGCACAGCGCCTTCCAGGCCATATCCCACTTCTATACGCATCCGCCTGTCATCCTTGGCGACGAGAAACAAAATACCGTCATCTACCTCTTTACGCCCCAGCCTCCATTGCTCGAAGGCGCGTACCGCGTATTGTTCAATAGCCTCATCACCAGTGGTCGGTATCATCAGGACCGCAATCTGAGCTCCTTTGCGTTGCTCAAGATCGGCCAGTATCTGAGTGAGGTGTTCGCGCGTAGGCGCATCGAGCGTACCGGTCGTGTCAGTAATGCGGGCCGTAAGCTCCGGCACGGGCTGAACCTGCGCGAGCACCGGCGAGGCAAGGAATATTGCCAGCATGGCCAGCATGGCCATGCTGGCGCTAATCGCAGCATTCAGAACCAGCATCCCGCGCTCGGCAGCTTTCCGGCGCCGCGCCGGGGGCCGCAAAAGGCCAAGGCCAGGCCTTGGGTAGGGCCTTGTCATAGTGCTCAAGAAATTCTGAAGTCGCGACATTACACGTCCTTAGTATTCGGCGTCGCCGGCCTTTTCCCGGCCTTGCCGGTCGAGGCCAGCCGATTTTCAGCCAAGCAGCCGTGCCAATCAATCTTACTGAGCCGGGGCCAGGCCAGAGCTGACTCCGGGAGCCGTAGACTGGGGCGCCGATGGGTTGACGTTGTCCGCCGCTGGCGGGCGCGCACCTTGATTCTGCGTGGGCAGGTCAAATCGGACTTCCGGATCTCTCATGATTTCCGCTTGCCGGTCCATGCCATAGTTCGGCAGGGTGTCGTATCCGAAGATTTTGGCCGTAATCACTGTGGGAAATCGACGGATATACAGGTTGTACTGCTGCACAGCCTCGACATACCGCCCACGCTCTGTAGCGATGCGGTTCTCCGTGCCCTCCAGTTGGGTCATCAAGTCGCGAAACAAGGCATCGGCTTTAAGTTGGGGGTAGTTCTCGGACACAGCAATCAAGCGAGACAATGCCGAACTCAGCTGGCTTTGCGCCTCGTTGAACCGAGCCATGGCCTCCGGATTGTCGAGATCTTCGGCTGAAATCTGTATGCTGCCCACCCGCGACCGTGCTTCGGTCACTTCCGTCAGCACAGCCCGCTCGTTAACCATATAAGCGTTGACTGCAGCGACCAGTTTCGGAACCAGCTCGGCCCGCCGTTCGTATTGGTTCAACGTCTGTGACCACGCGGCCTTCACCTGCTCGTCCAGGCGCTGGATTTCGTTATAGCCACAGCCGGTCAACATCAGACTGAGCATGGGCAGAAGCAGCAGCAACAAGAGTCGTTTCATATCTCACCACAAATAGAAGGACGCACAGGACAAAACTTTAAGCAGCATACAGTCGGCTTGCAACGGACGACAGACGCGCGGCGCGTCGATTTGTATCTATCTTGGAACATAAAAAAGCGCCCAAGTAGGCGCCCTCCGGTTTTTCTTCTTTTCCCTTATCCGTACTGATACAATGGAACGTTTAACGCGCTTACCCAATCCTTGGGCGCGAATGGGGTTCAATCCCCGGGGCTTTTTCCCCTTCTGGTTGCCGCTTAAACCCGTGCAAGCCATCTTCGCCTTAACGGCTTTTTATTTTTCTCGTCTGCCTGGATTGGTGTCCTCTACTCGAGCGACAGGCTGTCGCTGGAGTAAACATTGACTACCCCTAATTCCTTCGCCGCCCTCGGGCTGGCTGAACCCTTGTTGCGCGCTGTCCAAGAAACGGGCTACAGCGCTCCTACGCCCATACAAGCGCAGGCGATTCCTCAAGTCCTCCAGGGCGGCGATTTGCTTGCGGCCGCTCAAACCGGCACCGGCAAGACGGCCGGCTTCACCCTGCCCATCCTGCACCGTCTTCTGACTCAGCCGGCCGAATCAGTCCGGCCAGGCCGGCCTCGTTGCCTGATTTTGACTCCCACTCGCGAGCTTACCGCCCAGGTAGAGGAATCGGTCAGGGTATACGGCAAACATACGCCCCTGCGCTCTATGGTCATGTTCGGCGGGGTCAACATCAACCCGCAAATTACGGCGCTGCGCAAGCCCCTGGACATTCTTGTTGCGACACCCGGCCGCTTGCTTGACCATGTGCAGCAAAAGACGCTGGATCTGAGCGGCGTGGAGATCCTTGTCCTGGACGAGGCCGACCGTATGCTGGACATGGGTTTCATTCGGGACATCCGCCGCATCTTGGCTCTCTTGCCCAAGCGCCGCCAGAACCTGCTGTTCTCAGCGACGTTTTCAGACGAAATTCGCGAATTGTCCCGGGGCGTTCTGAACAATCCCGTTGAGGTGTCGGTTGCGCGGCGCAATACCGCTTCAGAATTGGTCTCGCAGTCTGTGGTCATGACCGAACAAGCCCATAAACGTGACCTGCTCAGCTTCATCATCCGTGAAAGCGGCTGGTACCAGGTATTGGTCTTTACCCGAACCAAGCATGGCGCCAACCGTCTGGCAGAAAAATTGACCAAAGACGGCCTGTCGGCCGCGGCCATCCACGGCAACAAAAGTCAGGCGGCCCGCACGCGCGCTCTGGCGGGCTTCAAGGACGGCAAGATAACCGTGCTGGTGGCCACCGATATTGCTGCCCGCGGCCTCGATATCGATCAATTGCCCAATGTGGTGAATTTCGAGCTACCCAATGTGCCGGAAGATTATGTGCACCGCATTGGCCGCACCGGTCGTGCGGGCTCCCCGGGCTCGGCCCTGTCCTTGGTCGACCAGAGCGAAATCAAGTATTTGAACGCCATCGAAAAGCTCATCAAGAAACCCATTGAGCGTACGACTGTGGAAGGCTGGACGCCCTCCATGGTGCAGGCTGAAGCGCCGCGAGAGCGCCAGCCCAGCCGTCAGGCCCCTGCTGCGCGCCGCGCGGCCCCACGCGCCAAGCCCAAAGGCGAAGCTGGCTCCCACAGTCGCGATAACCGCGATAGCCGGCCGCGCCGTAGCGGATCGCGGCGAAGCAATGAGGGCCGGCCTGCCCGCTCAACCACCGATAGCGCATTGCGCACCTGATTCTGTCCACCCGCTAATAACGATTCATGAGCATAAGCAACGAAGTCGCCCGCCGACGCACTTTTGCCATTATTTCTCACCCTGACGCTGGTAAAACGACGCTTACCGAAAAACTGTTGTTGTTCGCCGGCGCAATCCAGATCGCAGGCAGCGTTAAATCGCGCAAGGCCAGCAGACACGCCTCGTCTGACTGGATGGAGATTGAAAAGCAACGCGGAATCTCGGTGGCTTCTTCGGTCATGCAGATGGAATACCGGGATTGCGTGATCAACCTGCTCGACACCCCGGGCCACCAGGACTTCTCGGAAGATACCTATCGTGTGTTGACGGCAGTAGATGCGGCCTTGATGGTTCTGGACGCGGCCAATGGCGTCGAGCCGCAGACGATTCGTTTGCTGCAAGTGTGCCGGGCGCGTAATACGCCCATAATCACCTTCATCAATAAGCTGGACCGCGAAGTCCAGGAGCCGCTGGATCTATTGTCCGAGATCGAATCCCATCTGGGCATGGATGCGGTACCGCTGTCTTGGCCGGTGGGCATGGGCCGTCGCTTTGGCGGCGTGTTCGACCTTCGTCAAAATCAGATGCGGGTGTTCAAGGCGGGCGAAGAGCGCCGCGCACACGACGACGAGATTATTCAGGGGCTGGACAACCCGGTCATTGCGCAGCGCTTTGGTGATAGCTTTATCAAGGCTCGCGAAGAAATTGACCTGATTCGGGAAGCGGCTCCTGAATTTGATCACGAGGAGTTTCTGGCAGGTCGCCAGACCCCTGTCTTCTTCGGTTCCGCGATCAATAATTTCGGTGTGCAGGAAGTCCTGGATGCTCTCGTCGATTTTGCTCCCGCTCCGGGCGCCCGCCATGCTCTGGAGCGCGAGGTGCAGCCAGACGAACCCCGCTTTAGCGGTGTGGTGTTTAAAGTGCAGGCCAATATGGATCCGGCACACCGAGACCGAGTGGCATTTGTCCGGGTCAGCTCGGGCCGCTTCTCTCGCGGCATGCGCCTTAAGGTGTCGCGTACAGGAAAAGAGATTCGGCCTAACAACGTGGTCTCGTTTTTGTCTCAGCGCCGCGAATTGGTCGAAGAAGCCTATGCAGGCGATGTGATCGGCATTCCAAACCACGGCATCCTGCACTTGGGGGACGTATTGACCGAAGGGGAGAACCTGCAGTTTACGGGTCTGCCTTTCTTTGCACCGGAGCTTTTCCAGGCGGTTGAAGTGAAAGACCCGTTAAGGACCAAGCAGCTTCGAACTGGCCTCACGCAGCTGGGTGAAGAGGGCGCCATTCAAGTGTTTCGCCCTCAAGCCGCCGGCGGCGCCTTATTACTCGGTGCTGTGGGCCAACTTCAGTTTGAAGTCGTGGCCCATCGGCTAAAAACTGAATACGGTGTCGATGCCCGTATGATGCCTTCGCGCTACACCATGGCGCGCTGGTTCACCTCAGAGGACCCGGCCGTGTTGCGCAAGTTTATGGATGCCAACGCGGCACATATTGCCCACGACGTGGTCGACGCGGCGGCATTTCTGGCGAGTTCGCCGGCCCAGCTAAGGGTCGCTCAGGAGCTTTACCCGGGCATAGAATTCCATGCAATGCGTGAACACGGCGGCAAGGTATTCGGTCGAAAAAATTGAAGCATTTGCCGCCATGCTACCGTAACAACTGGCCTTAACATCCAAGAAACGCTCACCTACACCCTGAGACGCTCGTTCTATACTAGCCCCGATATCCTATAGAAGGACCAGAATGTCTTGGCGTTTGATTTTTGCAATATTGGTCGTTGCTGCCGGCTTGTCGGTATGGGGCGGCCTGCAACTGGGTAACTGGCTGGTCGCGCACGGCCCGGTTGCGCCCGCCGTAAACGAAAAAGTCGAGGTCTCCCAGGTGCCGGTGCTGGATGCCGATGGCCGTCCCTATCTGGCGCAGCCACCACAGCCTTTGGTGGACGGACGCCTCGCGATCCCCGAGCCGCCGCCGCAGATAGCGTGGCAGATTCCTGAAAAATCCCTCGATGAGACCAAGTCGAACCAAGTCATAGCAGTGGCCACCGATACCATCACCATGGTGGAGGCCGAGCAGATTGCAAACGATAACCAGGTTCGGCTGGCAGGAATTGCCGACGTTGGCAATTTAATGGCAGAGGCGCAACGAAAAGCCGGGCAACAGCAGCCCATCCAACCCATTGAGCCCCCCACGGCCTCAGTGGCCGTCACGGCCCCCGCTCCGGTCGGAAACCGCGGCACATGGCAAGCCAGTTTGCGGCAAGATCTTCAAGCGTGCAGCGCCGAAAGCTTTTTCGACCGTCCCAGTTGCGCTTGGGCGGCCCGCAACAAATACTGCACACCCAATAACGCCTGGGGCAAAGTCGAAGACTGCCCGGCGCGAAACTTTTAAAGCTGCGGCTCTTTTATTCGTCCATCTGCGACTGCAAGTAGTTTTGCAATCCGACCTGGTCAATGAGTTCTAGCTGAGTTTCGAGCCAATCGATGTGTTCTTCGGTGTCGTCCAGAATTTCTTGCAAAAGATCGCGCGACACATAATCTCGCACTGATTCACAGTAGGCGATTCCCTCTTTGATCGTCTCTTGCGCGCCACTTTCCAGACGAAGGTCGCACCCTAGAATTTCGGGGACGTTCTCACCGATCAGCAGCTTGTGCAGATCCTGCAGATTGGGTAAGCCGTCGAGCATGAAAATACGCTGCATGAGCAGGTCAGCGTGCTTCATTTCGCCAATGGACTCGTCGTATTCCTTCTTGCCCAGCCGGTTCAGACCCCAATGGTTGAACATGCGGGCGTGCAGGAAATACTGGTTGATCGCCGTCAGCTCGTTTTTGAGTTGCTTATTCAGGTGCTGGATGACCACCGGATCGCCTTTCATGGAATACTCCTTTTCAATCAGTAAGACGCCCAGACCGCTTGAAGCGATCCGTTTGAAGATGGTCTTAGGCTACCACGGCCACGGGGGGTTTTCAGCAGGCTCGGATACGACAAGCTGTAAGGCAACTGTAGCGGCCGCCCTCCAGAGAGGAATGGGAATGAGTTTGCGTGTTACTACGCGGAAGGACAGGCGCAGCTAAAAGCATACTGCCCCCTTGGTAAACCCTTGCCACGCGTAGCCAAAACGAGACCGGAGCAACCCGGGAATCAGTTGACGCTATTTATAAGCGGTGAGAAAAACGGGGGTCAAATGGCTAACGCTCGCACACAGTTGAAGGGCCGCCGTTTTCGTAATTTTTTGTAAAAGGCATGACAGCGGCCCTGTGAGGGTCGCACCGACAAGAACGCGCGCCGATATAGCCTTAGGCTCGCCGCACCTGATGAACGTGCATGCCCCCACCCACTGAGGGGTCGTTTGCCGCATCGTCCACCACCGCGCCCAAGGACGGGGCCGGTACGTTGTTGGCGTAGCGACCACCCGGTAGATACTCGGTGGCCGTTTCAGCACAACAACCGCACACGGTCGCCACACCCAACCGACCTTGCAGATCGGTAAGGGAGAGCGCGCCTTCGGCTACTGCGGCCTGCACTTGGCGCTCGGAGATTGCATTGCAGATACAGATGAACATGAGAATGATTATTATGTAGATGCACTGCGTGCGCAATACCTTTTTTGCAAAAAAATCGTAACAGCTACGATTCACTCGCTCGCAGCAGGGCCCGCGCTTTGCGCTGAGACTTAGGAAGTATGCCCGCCGCTTCCCGGTACTTGGCCACAGTGCGTCGCGCAACCACTCCACCACGCTCGGCCAAGCACGCCGCCAGTTGGCTGTCGGAAAGCGGCTTGGCGGCCGACTCTTCGGCGACGAGTTGCTTGATCAATGCCTTGACCGCGGTGGCCGAAGCTTCTTCTCCGTCTGTACCGGCTAAGGCCGCGCCAAAGAAGTAGCGCAGCTCAAAGACACCCCATGGCGTCTGGGCGTACTTGTGTTGGGTCGCTCTCGACACGGTCGATTCGTGCATCTGCAATTCTTGGGCGATATCACGCAAAACCAGGGGCCTCATCGCCTGCACGCCGCGCTCGAAGAATTCGCGCTGTGAGTCTACGACGGCCTGAGCCACCCGCAGCATGGTGTCGAAGCGCTGACCTATGCTACGAATAAAGCCATACGCTTGCTGCACATGTTGGTGAAGCTCCGCGAGCGCTTCTTGATCCGCCCCGCCGCTGGGGTTCTCCGGTGTGGCGGTGGAGCGCATCTGGCGTATCGCCGCCTCGTAATCGGTATTCACTCGAATTCGAGGCTTAACGTCCGGATTAACAAACGCCGTCCACCGGTCGCCAACCTTGCGTACAAGAATTTCAGGCGTGACCGAATCCGCAACACTTCGCGCCCAGGCGCGGCCCGGTTTCGGGTCCAGCTGTAATAGCAGGCGGTGAGCGGCCGCGAGCTGCGACGGACTGCAACCCAAGACATTGCGCAACCGCGTGAGGTTGCCCGATGCCAACACGGCCAGATGGTTTGTAGCCAACTCGCAAGCGCATCCTATGACTTCACTCGCTGCCTTTCCTGAGTGAGACCTTAGCTGCAAAAGGAGGCACTCGGACAACGATCGTGCACCAACGCCGGGCGGGTCGAAGGACTGGAGTAAGGCCAGAGCGCCGCGCAACTCCTCCAGGCCGGCACCCTGTTCGGCAGGAAGCTGAGCGGCGATATCTTCCAGCGTCGACATCAGATAGCCATTTTCGTCCAGGTCGTCTATGAGCAACATGACGAGGAGGCGATCCGTATGGCTTGCCCGAGTAAGACGCAGCTGCTCCAGAAGATGGTCCTGCAATGTGGCGGGCAAAGCGGCATCTTGCGGTCCCTCGCCGTCGTCCGACGGCTGGCCGGAGCGCGATGACTTCGGACTGAATTCGTGGATGGAAATGTGCGTTTGCCCTGCTTCCGCCGAAGCCGCTTCAGTGCCATACTCTTCGTCGGGCTCGAGCAAGGGGTTATCTAACAACGCTTGCGCGACTTCCTGCTGCAACTCGTGCGCCGAATATTGCAGCAGCCGTATCGATTGCTGCAGCTGGGGTGTCAATGCCAGCTGCAGCCGCTGTCGAAGCTCAAGAGTTTGGCGCGATTGCATAGGTAAAATAATTGCATGGAACAAACTACAAGTGCCCGGCCCACCGCTCACGATCATGCGGCGTTGCGAAACACCTTGCTCAAGCTTACAGCAAGCCAGAAAATACTTTGCATCGTGGTTGTCGCCGTAGTGGTCATCATTTGGTACGACTTGCTCAATCGTCTCATCGACTTTGGCGGCCGAATGAATTACGCCGGCTTGAATGCGCTGGGCGCTCAGGTCATCGACTTCCTGCAACGCTACAACGCGTTTTTCTGGTGGGGCATTGTTGCTCTGTGCTCGCTGCTTATTCTTTATCTGCTGGTGGGCTTTGTAAACAGCACGCGCCGCCACGTCCAACGCAAAATCGTCAAGGCCGACACTTTCGCCGAGCTGGTCAGCCAACTTAGCGAACCGGCCAAAGAAGTGTTGCGATGGGCCTGGGCCGACACGCGTCACCCAGTCACTGTAGGCGATTTGCAACGTGCCGCGCACGAGCTGCGCCAAGGCAGATTCGACAAAATCGAACTATCCCGACAACACGTTCAGCTACTGAATGGTGGGCCCATAGCTTCCGGGCAGGACGCTCCGTCAACGATTTCTTGAATCCGCACAAATTCCAGGCCGGGGTGGCGCGCATCTCTTGTCTTGTCAGAACAGCTAAAATATGTTTGACTATGACTATGAGCCCCGCGAACAAATCCTCCGCAAACACGTCCAGCAGCCGCCCAGCCGCTGCGCGCGGTATTGTCTTGGCTCGCCCCCTTCTTACCCTAGGTCTACTCCTGCTACCGCGCGGTTGCCGGGCCTAGCGTCATGTGGCAGTTCGGCAGCCTTTTTGCCACGTCAGAATTCTCCCCTTTTTTATCAGTAAACAGGCCTTCGCCTTCATACCCCGTTGTATGAACCATTGCTGATATATCGTTTCAAAGCAACAGATACCGCAATAATAGGTGCTTTATGCTCTCCAATCCGTCCGACAAGTATCGTCCGTTCGTGCCTTTTGCGCGCGACTTCTCTGAACGCACCTGGCCCAGCAAGCGCATCACGCAGCCGCCCATCTGGATGAGCACCGATCTACGCGACGGCAACCAGTCACTTATTGAACCCATGAGCGTGGAGCGCAAGCTGCGCTTCTTCGAGCAACTTATCAAGATTGGGTTTAAGGAAATCGAGGTGGGCTTTCCGTCGGCATCGCAAACCGACTTCGACTTTGTACGCAAACTGGTCGACGAAAAGCGTATACCGGACGATGTCAGCATCATCGTACTGACTCAGTCTCGCGAAGATCTCATCGCTCGTACGGTGGAAGCCGCCGCGGGGGCACATAAGGCTATCGTGCACTTGTACAACGCCTGCGCCCCCGCTTTCCGCAAAATCGTCTTCAACATGAGCAAAGACGAAGTACGAGAACTGGCGGTAACGGGAACCCGACTGGTCAAGCAGTACACCTCCAAGCACCCTGAAACCAACTGGCGTTACGAGTACTCGCCCGAAGTGTTCAGCACGACCGAACCTGAAGTGGCTTTGGACGTATGCAACGCCGTGCTCGCCGAATGGCAGCCCACACCCGAATCGAAAATTATCTTTAACTTGCCGGCAACGATCGAAGCCACGACGCCCAATTTATACGCCGACCAGATCGAGTGGATGCATAACAACCTGCACCAGCGCGACAGCATTGTTCTTAGTGTGCACCCGCATAACGACCGCGGCACGGCTGTGGCGGCTGCCGAGTTCGCAGTGATGGCCGGAGCGGACCGGGTCGAGGGCTGCCTATTCGGCAACGGTGAACGCACAGGCAACGTTGATCTGGTCACACTGGCGCTTAATCTGTACACCCAAGGCATACACCCGGGCCTCGATTTCTCTGACATAGACGAAGTGCGCCGCTGCGTGGAGTACTGCAACCAGCTGCCCGTCCACCCACGTCATCCCTATGCTGGCGACCTCGTGTTCACCGCATTTTCGGGCTCGCATCAGGATGCCATCAAAAAGGGCTTTGCTTTGCAAAAGCCCGACGCCTTGTGGGAAGTGCCGTACCTGCCTATTGATCCGGCCGACCTTGGCCGCAGCTATGATGCAGTGATTCGCGTCAATAGCCAGTCGGGCAAAGGCGGGGTGTCTTACTTGCTTGAGCAGGAACACGGGCTCGTGCTGCCGCGCCGACTCCAGATCGAGTTTTCGCGCGCCATTCAGCGCGTCACGGACGAAACTGGCCGCGAAGTGACCGCCGACGACGTCTACGGCTTGTTCAGTCAAGAATATCTCAAGTTGGAACAGCCCTGGAAACTGCTGCGCCATCGCATCAATGGTGACGCCGAAGCCAGCGATGGCAAACAGTTTTCCATTGATGTCGAGCTGGACTACCAAGGGGAAATTCGACGCCTGAGCGGCCAAGGGGACGGCGCCATCGATGCCTTCGTCGACGCCCTGGACTTAGATATTCGCATCATGGATTACCATGAACATGCTATAGGCACCGGGGCCGATACCCGAGCTGCTTGCTATATTGAGCTGCGTCTGGGCGATTCACCCACAGGGTTTGGAGTGGGCATACATGGCGACATAGTGACCGCATCGTTCAAAGCCATATTAAGCGCAGTGAACCGCCACTTCGCCGCACAGAACGTAGAGGCAGCCACGGTTTAAGCGGCCGTCGCATCAATAGCAGTTGTACAAAAGGGGCGTGGAAACGCCCCTTTTTTATTTAATACCAGGTGCTGGCAGGTTCCCACGTGACGTCCGACTTGTCCTTGAGCGAGAGACGCAACATGGCCAGCAAGGGAAAAGCCCGCTGGCGAAAGCTGACCGGCTGAGCTATGGGGTGTTCCTTGTCGTCGTTGTCGTCGTCGGTCTCGAGATACTCCGGATCGGTATCCATGCCCATGGCGCGCTCAATGCCGGCAATGGCCTGTGGCAGCTGCTCGTAGGTGATAACCCCGCGCTCGGGCAAGGTGTCGGTGTAATCCTTGCCTGCCGCCTTCAAAATGGGCAATGCATGATGCGCGAACATTAGAACTTCCGCCGCCGGCTTAGAGTGAAAGACAACTAGCATATTCGGTTTCCCTCAATGGACGAACTTCTACACTACTCTAACTTCAAATGACTGCCAAGCGGCACCATGAGGGCTTTGTTACCACCCGGTAAAGCCCAATGGTACGCCTGCTGATTGCATTTGTTCTTGCCCTTTGCGTAGGCGGTGCCCAAGCCCAAACCAGCTGCACGCCGGCAGTGTTGGGCCATCCGTGTTCCCCAGGGGGCCTTGCATCGCAAGGCCACGTCGAACCGGCCGTTAACCTGGGCATAGGTAACCCGGTCAACCTTGCCACCGGCAACAAGCACCAGTACGACATCGATATTCCTCGCCCCTGGGACAACTCGGGTTTGGGACTCGCGCGCTACTACAACGCCATGAGTCCCCGAACGACCATCCTGGGGCCGGGCTGGAACACAGACTACGACACCCGTCTATACCAAGTGCCCGGCGGTGTCGTGGTGTTGCAGGCGGACGGCGGCCGCATACATTTTGCCGGCACGCCCCCCTTTAGCGGCCCGCATGGACGCTTGCAGAAGCAAGGCAAGCAGTGGCATTGGCGCTGGCCCACAGGACACCTTCTAGGGTTTGACGAACAAGGATTGCTGATGCACGTACGTCACGTGCATGGCCGCACACCAAGCTTGTTGATACGGCGGCATCAAGAAGAGGGTGCATTAAAGGGGCACATCTCTGAAATCGTCATGCAGGCCGCTGATAACAATCTCGGGCGGGACGTCGCCGCAACCGCCCTGCAAAGCGCCACCGCGTCCGCGCCAGACCTTATGCGCTTTCACTACGAAATAATTGGCGGCCGCGCTTATCTGGCCGAACTCGACACGCGGGTTGGCAAATTCACTTATAGATACGACGCCGGAAGCGCGCAGCCCTACTCTGCTCCCCGGCTGCAGGCAGTAACTCGGCCCGACGGCATGACCCGCCAATATCTGTACGAGCCGCAGCACCAGGGCGGCAACGCTCGCGCACTTACCGGAGTCGTGATTGTCTCGGCCGACGGCCGTACACGGGACCGGATCAGTACCTGGCACTATGACCGCTGGGGCCGCGTCGTGTATGTTTCCGGCAAGGGCGGGGCGCGTAGCCCCGATATGGAAATCGAGTATCGGGCGCATGCGTCGTCTACAAGCAAAGGCCTGACCACCGTCACCACCTCGCAAGGGCAGCTAACGCATTACGAATTTGGCTTGAAGGCCGGTCGCTATGTCGTCACCTCGGTCAAGGGCGCCGGCTGTCCATCTTGCCTGCCCACCGGCTTGCGTGCCCAGTACGACGCCGGGGGCCGCTTGAAATCAGTCAACGGCCTGTCGCTAAACTACCTTCCCCAGGGCCGGCTCGGCGCCCTCGCTTCCCGCCATGGGTGGCCGGGCTTGCGTCTATTTTTTAACCGGTCCGGCCAGCGCCACGCCTGGCAATCCGAACTGACGGGGCAAGAAGACATCCGGTTCGATAAGCTAGGTCGACCCGTGCTCAGGCAGTTCGCCAATGGCGATCAATGGCGGTTTCACTATGACGACTTGCACCGTCCCATACAGGTAGAACAAAGCCAGGTCGGCGGTGCTGCGCCAACGCGCATAGCGCTTACGTGGCAAGGCCGCCTCTTGAATACGGTGCAGCATCCCAACGAAACCGAGACCTTGCAGTACGACCGCCAAGGTCGCCTGATTCTTCGCAACGTACAGCGCCCGGTAAACGGAGCGGGTGATCCTTGGCGTTATACCGAAGGTTTCAGCTACGACGACCACGACAGACTCTTGAACCACCGGCTGCCAGAAGGCGGAAAGCTGCTATATCGCTGGGGCGCCGGAGACCAATTACTGGATATTGTCTGGGAGAACCGACAAGGAGAGCGACATACCGTCATACGCAGCCAGCGGTCAGTGCACGGCTACTGGTATGGCAATGGTCTGCATATGACGGGCCTGAACGTAGGCGGACAAGCCGCCGCTTTGCAGGTCAACGGTCCCCGGGGCCTGGTGTGGCAGCAGTTCCTGGACTACGACAATCACCGTCGTATAAAGGTCGAGCAACACGACATACCGCCAATAGCCTCGTGGTATCAAGACCGGTACGCCTACGACTCACATCAACGGCTGGTGGGTGTAGCGCGGCTGCACCCGCCGACGTCCGAAAACGCGCAACTGGAGGCGCATAACGTCCAGCACCCGTCCGTCCAATGGCTTGCGTGGCGAGCTGACGGCTCTTTAGCTGCACAACGGCCCCCTGCCCAATCGCGGGCGGAGGCGGCGGTACGACGGGATGCCAGCGGCCTGCCGACACAGGTAGGCCCTTATTCGCTGATGTACAACGCCGGTCGGCGTCTGGCCCAGGTGAACCGCAACGGCCACACGGTAGCCAATTACAAACATAATGCCTATGGCTATCGGATCAGCAAGACAACCAATGGCGCCCATACCCAATATTTGTATCACGGCAGCCGCTTGGTGGCCGAGGCTCGGGGCAAGTCCGTACGAGACCTGGACGCGAACCATGGGTCGGGGCCTTCCGCTGCGCCTGAGATATATCGCCGCTACCTCTATGCTCACCAGGTGCCCGTCGGCTTCATTGAATACTCCAGCCAGGCGCCTGAGGGCCGCTTATATTTTGTCCATAGCGACTTGCTTGCCACGCCCCGGGTAGTGACGGACGAACAACAGCGGCTGCTCTGGGTTGCCTCCTACTCGGCCACGGGAAAGGCCTCCCAGATAACGGAGACGATGGATTTTCAGATACGGCTACCCGGCCAGATAGAAAGCGCAGAAACAGGTTGGCATGACAATCTGCTGCGAACCTATGACCCGGAGTCGGGTCATTATCTTGAGCCTGATCCCTTGGGGCCCATTCCGGGCAACCAGGCTTTAGGCTATGCCGCACAACAACCTCGGCGATATGTCGACCCTCTGGGGCTCGTGCTGTTCGCCTTCGACGGAACTCGCAATAACCCTGTCACCCAGACCAATGTTTGGAAGCTGGGGCAAAGGTACAAAGATGGCGCCGTCTTTTACCACAGCGGTCCGGGCAATCCGTATTTTATCGATTGGGATGCGCTGACCGCTCGCGACGCCGGCCAGATTCTGGACACGCAGTGGCTGTCGCTGCTGGTAGAACTGCAACGCCATCCTCCGGCCGGCAACAATATGGTGCCCATAGACATTCTGGGGTTCTCTCGTGGGGCGGCCTTGGCGAGGCATTTCGCAAATCAAATAGAAAAGCATGTAGACCAAGGCCTGTTTTCGTATCAAGATCCACGGCTCGGGGCCGTGAGCGCCTGTGTCGACCTACGCTTTATCGGACTATTCGATACCGTCGCCCAATTCGGCTTGGGTGGACAAGAGAATCACCTCTACGACCTCAGCATTGCCTCCAGCTGGGGTTGGGTCGCACACGCCGTGGCCTTACACGAGCGCCGGTGGCTGTTCCCCCTCAACACCGCCGCGGACACCGGCGCGGGCAATGTGGTTGAAGCGCCTTTCATTGGGGCCCACGCCGACATTGGTGGCGGGGTCCCTTATCTCGAGCGTGGCCAATCAGACACCTGGGGCGACCTCTCGGACGTCGCCTTGAACTGGATGCTATGGCAGGCGCGCGCGGCGTCAGTCCAATTTGGCGACGGGCCCGTATCGCAACGGCAAGTCACTCATCCGCTACTTCACGACGAGCGGCTTCCCCTGCAACGCTCGCTGCAGGAAGGCGACCGGCGCATCGACCGTGCCGATGGCTCCCTTAAATATCCGTATCAAGACCATGACGCCCGCCTGGGCAGGGAAGCTCGAGAGGCCACCGAAGCACTGATCCGTCGGTACGAAGATTGGCGCCGACGCGAAGGCAATGCCGTTGGAGAAGTCGATATGCAGGGCTACCAGCGGTGGCTGGAAGATGAACTAGGATGGTTCGGGGCGCCGGCATAGGCTATCATTTACGTCTTTGGCTTGCGCCCTGGTGCACCCTTGCACCCTGCTGGGCAGCCGCTCATTTCCTTGACCACCCTATGCTTTCCGGGCAACAAAAAACCCTTATCTCGCTGATAAGCGCCGTCGTAGCGCGCATCGTCCCCGAGGCCTCCCCCCAGATCCTGCTGGAGCGCCCCAAGGTCGCCAGCCATGGCGACATCGCCACCAATGTGGCCATGCAATTGGCTAAGCCCGCTAGGCGAAATCCGCGCGAGCTTGCGCAAGAGATCGTTCATGCCTTGATGGCCGAGAACAAAGCAGCCGACTTTATTGCTTCGGCTGAAGTGGCCGGTCCCGGCTTTATCAATCTTCGTCTTACCCCTTCCGCGCATCAACACGTGTTACGGGTAATTCAGGACGAGGGCGAGCAATACGGCATCTTGCCCTCCAATAACGAAAAAGTATTGGTCGAGTTCGTCTCGGCCAATCCCACCGGCCCGCTGCACGTGGGTCATGCCCGACAAGCGGCATTGGGCGATTCCCTGTGCCGTTTGTTTTCCGCGCAGGGCTACGACGTTACACGCGAGTTCTATTACAACGACGCGGGCAACCAGATCGAGAACCTGGCAATCAGCGTGCAGGCGCGGGCAAGAGGCATAGAGCCGGATTCCCCCGATTTCCCGGCTGACGGCTATAAGGGCGATTACATACTGGACATCGCGCGCGACTTTCAGAATAAGGCCACAGTACAAGCGGCCGATGGCAACTCGGTGACCGCATCCGGCGATATCGACAGCCTGGAAGATATCCGACGCTTTGCAGTGGCTTATCTGCGCCGCGAGCAGGACCTCGATCTACAGGCTTTCGGCTTGAAGTTCGACAACTTCTACCTTGAGAGCTCGCTGTATACCAGCGGCCGGGTGGAACAGACCGTTCAAGCTCTTATTGCCAACGGTCATACGTACGAGCACGAGGGTGCGTTGTGGCTGCGCACTACTGAGTTGGGCACCGGGGACGATAAAGACCGGGTCATGCGCAAATCCGAAGGCGGCTATACCTACTTTGTGCCTGATGTGGCCTACCACGTCGCCAAATGGGAGCGCGGGTTTCACAGGGCCATCAACATTCAGGGCAGCGACCACCACGGCACGATTGCACGAGTACGCGCCGGCCTGCAGGGACTGGAGCTAGGCATTCCCAAAGAGTTTCCCGACTACATCTTGCATAAGATGGTCAAGGTCGTGCGTAACGGGGCCGAGGTCAAGATATCCAAGCGCGCTGGTAGCTACGTCACCATGCGCGACCTCATCGACTGGGTCGGCCAGGATGCGGTCCGATTCTTCCTGATTCAACGTCGGGCCGATTCAGAATTTGTCTTCGATATTGACCTGGCTTTATCGAAAAGTGAAGACAACCCGGTTTATTATGTCCAGTATGCCCACGCGCGCATTTGCTCCATGTTGGCGCAGTCCGGACACAGCGCCGAGGAAGTCGCTGCGGCCAACGCCGCACCGCTCTTGGCGCCAACAGAGTTTGCCCTGATGCAGCGGCTGGCCGAGTACCCGGAAACGCTCGCCCGTGCGGCTACCGAATTGGCACCGCACCATGTTGCATTCTGGCTGCGCGATTGCGCGGCTGACTTCCACGCGTGGTACAACGCTGAACGGGTCCTTGTTGATGATAAAGAACTGAAGCTTGCTCGACTTCAGCTCGCGCAAGCTACTCGCCAGGTACTTGCCAATGGCCTGGCTTTATTGGGGGTTTCAGCTCCCGAAAGGATGTAAGCCGTATGGCGAAAGCCCGTCGCAAATCTTCTGATGCCAAGGGCGGCAGCACCTTGTTCGGTCTACTGGCCGGCCTTATCTTGGGCTTGGCGGCCGCCGCTGCCGTGGCCATCTTTGTCACGCAAGTGCCGATGCCCTTCGTCGACAAGGCCAGCCGCGATCCCGCACAGGTGTTGTTACCCGATGTGCGTGATGCGCCCGATCCCAACCTGGGCTTGTATGGCGAGAATCGGCCCGGCGGCTCCGCGGCGCGCGGGCCCACGGCCACACCTCCGTCTCCCTTACCCAATCAAGGGGGCACGAATCCCTCCATGTCCGATGAAATCGGCCAATTGCTGGCCACGCTGGGCGCTCCCGACCCCAAAGCCGGCACCTCGACGGCCCCGGCAGCTCGCGGGTCGGAACCTTCAAGGCCCAGCCAGCCATCAGCCCCGTCGGCACCTTCGGCGTCACAGCAACCATCATCTCCTGCCGTAGTCGCCAGCAACCAGACGACCTATTTCCTGCAGGCCGGCGCGTTCCGTTCCGAGAACGATGCAGAAGCAGTAAAAGCACAGGTCCTGATGATGGGCTTGCCCGTCCAGGTGCAAAAAGCGCAAGTTAATGGCTCGACGCTATATCGGGTGCGTGTGGGCCCATTCAACGGCATCGACGAAATGAACCGCTCACGCTCCCGATTGGGCGAAGCCAGTATTGAGTCGTCTGTCGTTCGTCCCTGATTTCATATTGAACTCACCAGGAATTTAAAGGGTCCTAGACTGGACCGGATTTAGACAGGAAGCCCTTATGTCGTTTACCCAATTCTTCATGCGGTCCTTCACCGCACTAGCTCTTGCCGCCGCCACCATGCTGGCGCCCGTGGCTCAGGCTCAAAGCGGCTCGTCGCATGCTGTCGTGACCCCACCCCAGCCATCAGACTCTCCCGGAAAAGTCGAAGTGCTCGAGTTCTTTTCCTACAGCTGTCCACACTGCGCCACCATGGAACCGCTGGTTGAGTCATGGTCAAAATCGCTGCCGGAAGATGTCGTGCTAAAGCGCGTGCCGGTGGCTTTCAACGCCAGCATGGCCGACATGCAAAAGCTTTATTACACGCTGGAAAGCATGGATCGCATGGATCTGCACCCCAAGGTGTTTGATGCCATTCACAAGCAACGCAAGCGGCTATTCACGGCCGATGCCATTACGGATTGGGTCACGGACCAAGGCGTCGACCAAGCTCAGTTCGAGTCCGTGTTTAACTCTTTTGGCATTAAAGCCAAAGTGTCGCGGGCTGACGAACTAACCAATAGCTACAACATTGAAGGCACACCCAGCTTGGCCGTAGCAGGCAAATACGTAGTGTCGCCTTCCATGACGGGCAGTTATCAGGGCACCATCGACGAAGCCAAAAAGCTCGTCGAGCAAGAGCGAAAAACAGCCCAATAAACTCGCCGACAGGCTTGCCATAGGCTGGCCGACAGGCTTGCCGACAGGCTTGCCGACAGGCTTGCCGACAGGCTTGCCGACAGGCCCTGGTCAACGCGTTGCGGCGTCCAGGGCCTGAGACAGATCCGCAATAAGATCGGCCGTGGATTCCAAGCCGATATGCAGCCTGACTACGGCTTCCGGCCCGCCGTCCCAATAGCTGTGTACAGCCAGGGCGGACGGCTCGACCAACTGCACCAGGCTTTCAAAACCTCCCCACGAATACCCTATCCCGAACAACTGCAAGCCGTCCACAAAGCAACGAGCCTGCTCGGGGTTGAGTTTCAATGCGACCGAGAGCATGCCATTGGATCCGGAGCAATCACGCTGCCATAATGCATGGCCGGGGTCGCCCGGGAAGGCCGGATGGTAGATGCGTGTGACCTCTGTGCGGCCAGTCAAGAACTCGCATACCTGCAAAGCATTGCGGGCGTGTTGCTGCAGACGAATCGGAAGGGTGCGTACACCGCGTAAAGCCAACCATGCGTCGTCGGCACTGACCGAGTACCCCATGGCATAGTGCGTGTCGCTAAGCCGCTGAATGAGTCGATCTTCGCTTGCCATAACCGCTCCCAACATGAGGTCGGAATGGCCACCGACATACTTGGTGCCGGCCACCACCGACACATGCGCGCCCAAATCCAAAGGCCGATATATATAGCCAGACCCCCAGGTGTTATCGGTGACAAGAACCAGACCGTGCTCTTGAGCAAATTCAGCCAACGCGCGCAGGTCCAACATTTCAAAGAGGAGCGAGCCCGGCGACTCTACATACAGCACTCGAGTATTCGACTGCAGGTGTTGGGAAAGCGCCTCTGGTGTTGCACGGCTGTAAGTCACCTGTATACCCATGCGCCGCAACACGGTCTTGTCCAGGTAGCGCACAGGGCCGTACGAACAGTCTGCCACAAGTACATGCTCTCCTGCGTCCAGCAGGCCAAGGAAAGCCAGCGTGATGGCGGATAAACCGGACGGTGCAAGAAAGGCGCGCCGGGCACCCTCCAGCGTGCAGAAAACCTCTTCGAGAGCCGCGTGGGTATCCATGCCCATGCGACCATAGGTCACCACGCGCTCGCCTGCTGCCTTTTGCTGTATGGCGCGGTCCAGGGCGGACAAGTCCTCGAAGCGCACGGTGCTTGTTCGAACGGCGGGCAAGGCCACGGGGGCTGCCCCGGTTTTGGGATTAAACTGCGCGATACCCGAATGCAGCAGCATGGTGTCCATGTGCGGGGAGGGGTTTTGGGTCATGGTGTGGAGCAGTGCCATAGCTGAAAACCACTACATAGTAATGCACCTGCCCTCGCGCAAAGACGCCCGTATAGCCGCCATTGCAACCACCAAGTCATGTTGACCTTACAAATTGCGTTGTCCTTTTTTGGCATTGCCGTATTGCTCGCGCTCGCGCCCGGGCCTGACAATGTATTTGTCATGACGCAGGCGGCTTTGTGGGGGCGCAGTGCGGGCCTGTATGTCGTGCTGGGCCTGTGCACCGGGCTTATGGGGCATACTGCTGCTGTGGCGGTAGGCTTGGCCGCCCTGGTTGCTGCGTCGCCCACCGCCTTCACCGTGTTGAAACTGCTTGGCGCGGCCTACCTTGTCTACTTGGCCTGGGGCGCTTTCCGAGCACCGGTCGGCGCCGATAAGGCGGCCCGCCCGGCTCAGCTTAGCCGTGGCGCGCTTTTTCGTCGCGGCGTGGTGATGAACCTGACCAATCCCAAGGTATCCCTCTTTTTCCTGGCATTTCTACCCCAGTTCACTTCGGCTGCACGAGGCTCAGTCGCGCTCCAGACCATCAGCCTGGGCGCTCTATTTATTGCTGCCACACTGCTCGTCTTTGGCGCGATTGCCGTTTTTTCTGGGGCTTTTGGCCAGTTATTTCAGCGGTCGCCCACCGCTCAACGCGCGCTGAACTGGATTGCGGGCGCCGTCTTTATCGGGCTTGCCTTGCGGCTGGCCTTCGCCAGCCAATAAACGCCTGGCTAGTCGACCCGGATAGGGTAATCAGGTCTTGCTGACTTGAAAACGGTAAACCCCATCTTCGCCCATTCGACGGGTAAGCTTGCCTTGGTAGTACAAGGCATGCAAATGCGAGAGCGCTTCCCCCATGGCGAATGTCAGCTGATGGGCATCGAGTTCGCGCTGGAACATAATGGGCACGATGTCAGCGGCTGAACAGGGAGCCTGACACGCCACCATGACTTCTTCCAGCCTTTCCGTGTGATGGGCATATTGTTGAGCAATGCGCTCGTGCAACCCTTTGAAGGGACGCCCGTGGGATGGCAACACCAGCGTGTCTTCGGGCAGGTCGTCGTAATCGCGCAGCGACTTCAAGTACAGTGGCAGGGGGTTTGCCTCCGGCTCGAAATCGAACACGCTGATATTGGTCGAAATGCGCGGCAGCACCATGTCGCCGGAAATCAGGATGCGCAGCGTGTCGCTATACAGCGATACATGCTCGGGTGAATGCCCGTAGCCCACGATGACCCGCCAATCGCGTCCACCGATAGCTATGGAGTCTCCGTCCATGATGCGGCGAAAGCGCGCGGGCACCTTGGGAACCAGGTCCGGATAATAGTTTTTGCGGCTTCGTATTTTTTCGATGGCCTCCTGGTCTTGCAAGCCATGGCGAACGAAGTGATCCACGGCCGACTGCCCGTTTACACCCCCTTCTGCCACATCACCTTCAGGCGGACGCGACCACAAGCGCCCCGTCATGAACTCCGTCATGCTGATCCACAAGGGAGCGTTCCACCGCTCGCAAATCCAGTGCGCCAAGCCTAGGTGGTCCGGGTGCATATGTGTGCACAGTACCCGCAGGATGGGCAGTCCCTCCAAACTGTGCTCAAACACTTGTTCCCACTGGGCCCGCAACTCTGCACGGTCGACCCCTGTGTCGACGACGGTCCAACCCTGCTGTCCGTCGATTTCGTCCCGCAACAACCAGAGATTGATATGGTTCAAGGCGAAAGGCAGCGGCATTTGAATCCAACGCACTCCGTCGCCTACCACCATGGCGCGGCCCGGTTCCGGTTGCGTCTTGTCCCAGGGGTACGTCAGTTTCTCTTCATTCGGGTTCATTCATGTCTCCGTGCAATGACATCAGCAGGCTCGTTTTGAAATCGTTTAGCCTTCAAAGGTTGCCTAGTTTACGTTAGCACGTCCAGTAACGTAATATAGGAGCCGCTCAAATAGGGCAGGCAGCATAATTCCGTTCCCTTCCAACCCGCCACCTTTCCTGACAAAGCGCGATGATTCATACGGGCGACCATCAGCATATACAACCGCTCGCTCGGACCGGCCCTTCAGCCGACGAAGTCGCCGCCACCATACTGGACGGGTTCAACCGTCATTACGCGCTGTTTCGCTACGGAGCTCAACGAGCCAAAGCCTTATTCGAGTCCGGCGACTGGCGGGGTATTCAGCAGCTTTCACGCGAGAGGATCGAGTACTACGACATGCGGGTGCGGGACTGCTCGGCCGCCTTGGCCGCTGCCTTGCGAGGCAGTCGATTCGGCATGGACAGGGCCGCCAAAACGGGCGATGCCGGCGTGCCGGGGCCTGGCCTGCCCGACCTTGTAGACTTGACGGAAGAACAAAAGCGCTATTGGCGGGAAGTACGCACGGCCTATGTAAATCTGCTGGCCGACCACAAGCAACCCGAGTGTGCGGAAACGTTTTTCAATTCGGTGTCTTGCCGGGTGCTGCATCGAAATTACTTTCACAACGCCTTCCTGTTCGTGCGTCCCGCGGTGTCTGTGGACTATATCGACAGCCAGCGGCCCTCTTACCGCACTTATTACCCATGCAGGCAAGGCCTGCGAAAGTCACTTATACAAATGATGGCCGACTTCGGCCTGGCAGCCCCGTTCCGCGACCTTCCTGCCGACATGCGCGAGGTTGCACGGCGTGGTGCGGCGGCTCTGCGCGAGACCTTGAGTCACCAGGGCGGGCCCCGTCTGGCGCCTGATTTTCAAATCCAGGTACTCAACGCCCTGTTCTTTCGCAATAAGGGCGCCTATGTGGTGGGCCGGGTGGTCAATCACGGCGCCATTATTCCGTTTGCCGTGGCCCTGCTGCGCAGCCCTTCGGGCCAGGTGTACATTGATGCGCTGCTGCACGGCACCGACGATTTAAGCACCTTATTCAGTTTCACGCGGGCGTACTTTCTGGTCGACATGGAAGTGCCTTCGGCGTTCGTTCACTTTCTAGGCAGCCTCCTGCCCCGCAAGCCGCAAGCCGAAATCTATACCGCTATCGGCTTGCAGAAGCAGGGCAAGACGCTGTTTTACCGCGACTTCCTGCACCATCTGTCCCATTCGCACGACCGCTTTGAGCTGGCCCCCGGCATAAAAGGCCTGGTCATGACAGTGTTTACACTGCCCTCGTATCCCTATGTCTTCAAGTTGATCAGGGACCGGATCGCGAAACCGGACATGGACCGGGCCACCGTGCGACGCAAGTACCAACTTGTGAAACGGCACGACAGGGTTGGCCGCATGGCGGACACTTGGGAGTACTCGCAAGTCGCCCTGCCGCGACACCGCTTTTCCGGGGAACTCCTGGACGAATTACGGGACCAAGTACCTAGCCTGCTCGAAGAGCATGACGACGTCATCGTGCTACGACACGTCTATATCGAGCGGCGCATGACGCCGCTGAACATGTTTTTGTCCAAAGCTACGGATCAGGCTGTAGAGCGAGCCATCAAAGGATATGGCGACGCCATACGTGAACTCGCCTCGGCGAATATTTTTCCGGGCGACATGCTGTTCAAGAATTTCGGCCTTACACGGCTCGGTCGTGTTGTATTCTATGACTACGATGAAATCCAGCACATGACGGAAATGCGGTTTCGGCGCATTCCGCCGGCTCCTTACGAAGAAGCCGAAATGTCTGCCGAACCTTGGTATCCCGTCGCAGCCAACGACGTCTTCCCCGAAGAATTCCGCCCCTTTTTGTTGGGCGATCCCAGAGTCTCCGCCGCCTTTCTCAGGCATCACGCCGACTTGCTTGAAGCCGAGTGGTGGCAGGACTGTCAAAAACGCGCGGCTCAAGGCCGGGTGGAAGATATTTTCCCCTACGAATCGCATCGGCGGCTAAACGCCGCCCCCGGCCATTTCAATTAATTCATTGATACCCTCAAACTAAGGAGCAAAACATGTCTGACCCCATCGTTCTCGTCTCAGTAGCGCGTACGCCCATGGGTGGCATGATGGGCAGCCTTTCGAGCTTGGCGGCCCATCAGCTGGGTTCAGTAGCCATCAAGGCTGCCGTGCAGCGCGCGGGCATCCCTGTCGATGCCGTGGACGAGGTCATCATGGGCAACGTCCTGCAGGCCGGCCAGGGCCAGGCCCCTGCCCGACAAGCGGCGTTGAATGCAGGTCTACCCAAAAGCGTGGGCTGCACCACCATACACAAAGTCTGCGGATCCGGCCTGAAAGCCGCCATGCTGGGTCACGATCTGTTGGTCGCCGGTAGCGCCGAAGTGATCGTCGCGGGAGGCCAGGAAAGCATGAGCAATGCGCCCTATTTGCTTCTGCGAGGGCGTCAGTGCTATCTCTAAGGACATTCCACCGTTTACGACCACATGGCATTGTACGGTCTGGAAGACGCCTACCAAACTTGCACCGCCATTGGCGTGTTCGCAGAAAGCTGCGCC
>JAJUGB010000023.1 GCA_029268595.1 Alcaligenaceae bacterium
AGCGTCGCGTTCGCAATGCGAAGGTCGGGAGTTCGATCCTCCTCGTCTCCACCAAGATTGCAAGGCCCACTGGTTTTCCAGTGGGCCTTTTTAATTCAAGCATCATGGGCGGCTCTTCTCCATAATCGGGGGACGGGCACTCATCAAAAACGGTGCATCACACCGTCCCAGTCGCACAGGGCCAGCACTACCTTTGGTCTGAATGGAACGTCAGCCGACGCGCTGGGTTGTGCGCTGCCTGTCTTGCAGACCCGGCATTACAATTGCCTACCCTCACTTCACACCCTCGTAGACACAGTCGATAGCCTCGGATCCTTGATATCTATGGCGGCGGTAAGCGCTATATGGACCATAAGCCCGCCCTTATCAGCCCGAATGGGCGCGCGCGCCGACGAATCGACATGCCTTTGAAGCCGCCATGCCCAATACTGTTGCTACGCCAGCGTCCAAAACCAGCGCAACGCCGCCGCCGTCAGGGGATACGCAAATCCCTGTGAACAAGCCTTCGCGCGTAATCATGGCGAGTCTGATCGGCACCACGATCGAGTTCTATGACTTCTATGTCTATGCCACTGCGGCGGTGCTGGTCTTCCCTCATCTGTTTTTTCCAGCCGGCAACGAAACTACTGCTTTGTTATCGTCTTTTGCCATTTTTGGCGCGGCGATGATCGCTCGTCCTTTAGGGGCGATCTACTTTGGCCACCTGGGCGATAAAGTGGGTCGAAAAAAGACACTGGTTGCCGCTCTGCTGACCATGGGGATAGCCACGGTGCTTATCGGCTTGCTGCCCACTTACGCCGTGGCCGGCTGGTGGGCGCCGCTGCTGTTGGTCATACTGCGCCTGGGACAAGGCTTCGCCCTGGGTGGTGAATGGTCTGGCGCAGCCCTTGTTGCTACGGAAAACGCGCCTCAAGGCAAGAGGGCTCTTTATGGCACGTTCCCGCAATTGGGTGCGCCCATTGGTTTCATCATCGCCAACGGCCTGTTCCTGATAGTCGCGGCCCTGTTGCCCTCCAGCGACCCCAGCCGACCGTCGGACGCCTTCTTGAGTTGGGGCTGGCGCATTCCGTTTCTGTTCTCCGCCGTCATGGTGATAGTGGGCTTGTGGGTGCGGCTGACCTTGGTCGAAAGTGCCGCATTCACCAAGGCAGTGGATAAAGGCAAGGTGGTAAAGCTGCCGCTGGGTGAAGTGTGCCGCAGCTACTGGCGGGAATTGATACTAGGCACTTTTTATATGTTGGCCACGTATGTGCTCTTTTATCTCATGACCACGTTCTCGCTCAGTTACGGGCGCGCGCCACTGGAACCGGCTGCCGGCCAACTGCGGGGGCTGGGCTATAGCTACAACAGTTTCGTGCTCATGTTGATTGCCGGCGTGGTTTTTTTTGGTGTGTTCACCTTGCTATCCGGCCCCTGGGCCGACCGTTTTGGACGGCGCAAAACGCTTATAGTCGTAACGCTGCTTATCATCCTCTTCGGCTTGCTTTGGGTGCCGATGCTGCAAGGTGGGTTTATCGGAGTGATGCTATGGCTTATTGTGGGGTTTAGCTTGATGGGTGCTACGTTCGGTCCTATGGGCGCCCTGCTTCCCGAGCTATTTCCCACACACGTGCGCTACACGGGCTCTGGTATCTCGTATAACGTGTCCTCCATTATCGGTGCTGCGGCCGCGCCTTTTGTAGCGGTATGGCTCTGGAATGTCGGAAATGGCAGCCCCTGGCTCGTGGGCATCTACCTGGCGGTAGCTGGCTTGGTTACTCTGGTGGCCCTGATCTTGGGAAAGGAAACCAAGGACAAGGCAATAGACCATTGATCCCGGCGGTTCCGTCTCGGCCTGCTCCATCCCTCCAATATGAAACGTCGGACCTTTTTCATCGGTATTGTATGCCTTGCCCTGGCGGGAGTGACATGGGCCCTCGTGCTACACATTCGCGGTCCCGTTATGCCGGGTTATCAGATCACTGAGCAAGCCTTGGTGCAAACCGTCGTAGCCACCGGGCGCGTGACCGCTGTATCCCGGGCGCAAGTAGGCAGTCCTGTGACCGGCGTGGTCATTGAACGTCGGGTACGAGAAGGAGACGTTGTCCAACCGGGCGACGTACTAGCGATACTGCGCGCCGACGACCTCGAAGCGGCCGTCCTCGAGGCACAGGCCGAGCTGGATCAGCTACAACAATCCACTCGCCCCCAAGCGCAAGCGGCTCTGCGAGAGGCTGAAGTGAGACTGGCGCAAGCCTCCCGAGAGGCGAGGCGTCGACGCGATCTGTTCAGACGCCAAGCCATATCCCGAGAAGAGCTCGAACGTGCGAATGAAGCGGAGGCTTCGGCCGCAGCCGCGCTGGAGCAGGCCCGATTGACTGCGCGATCGTTAGTGGTGGGCCATCCCAATGAAGCTGTTGCACGCGCCCGTCTGGCCAGTGCGCAGGCACTATTGGCGAAAACCACCATCCGGTCAGAAGTGGCGGGAACCGTGCTTACTCGCAATGCGGAACCGGGTGATTTGGTACAGCCCAACAAGGTGTTATTTGAAATCGCTCGCAGCGGCGACACGGAAGTGCTCGTGCCATTGGACGAGAAAAACCTGGAAGTACTAGCGATCGGTCAACAAGCCTTATGCGTTGCCGACTCCTACCCCGCCCGCCCCTTTCCGGCAACAGTCAGCTTTATAGCGCCCAGCATTGATGCTCAGCGCGGCACTATCGATGTCCGCCTGGCGGTGAAGCCCGAACCGGACTTTCTGCGACAAGACATGACTGTCTCGGTAAACATCGAAACCGGCCGGCGAGACCGAGCCATCGTCGTGCCTAACGACGCGTTGACGTCCATACAGGGCAAGCAAGCCCGCGTCTGGATGGTCATCGACGGACGAGCAGTTCGCCGCCCTGTCCAGCTTGGCTTGCGCGGCTTGACTCAGACTGAAGTCACAAGAGGATTGAAGGCCGGAGATTGGGTGTTGGCCAATGGGGACGCCGCTATGTCAGAAGGCTATCGTGTCCGGGTGCGGGCCGACGCACAATGGCAATCGCGTAGCGGCGTAGAATCGGCAACCCGCAGCGAAACGCCGCTGAACCTGGACTGAGGCCCATGTGGATCGAGTGGACGATCGCCCTTCGTTTCCTGCGCCAGGGCAAAGCTCAAAGTGCACTAATTTTACTGGGCATCGGCGTGGGAGTTTCGGTGATCGTTTTCATCACCGCACTTATCAACGGTTTACAAAGCAATATTATTGAACGCACTTTGGGCACGCAGTCTCATATCCGTGTAGAAGCTGCCGAAGAACGCAACCATGTTCTGCCTCCCCCCGAGGACGCCGTCCAACTCCTGCTGGAGGACAAACGCGCGCAGCGACTGCGCTCCATCAACAACTGGCAGCAAGTGCGTGACTTCCTCGACACTTTGCCTGCTATCACCGCTGTGTCCCCCGTCATTTCCGGCCCCGCCTTTGCGCGACGCGGTAATGCGCTTCAATCTGTGGCTTTGGTAGGTATCGATCCGTCCCGATATCAGCGCATCATTCCGATTCAAAGCCATATCGTCTCAGGCGTGTTTCGTGTCGGCGCAGGAGACGCCATCGTAGGAAAGCAACTTGCGATAGAGCTGGGCCTGCGTACCGGCGATAAGCTGCGCCTGGACGGAGGTCAAGGACGTGAGAGCATAGTCAACGTCGCCGGCATCTTTGAATTGGGAGTACGCGAGTTAGACGCGCGGTATGTCTATCTGGATATGAAGCAAGCTCAGTCCCTGCTGGACCTGCCGGGCGCCGCCACCGTCATTGATCTGACCGTGGGAAACATTTTTGAAGCAGAGGCAGTGGCAAGGAAGATCGCCAGATTGACTGGTCTGAAGGCGGAAAGCTGGATGGAGACCAATTTACAGCTGATGAACGCCTTGCGTTCACAAAGCATCAGCACAAGAACCATTAGTGTTTTTGTTGCTTTGAGTGTGGCCCTTGGCATAGCAAGCGTCCTGTCCGTGACGGTCGTGCAACGCACACGCGAGATCGGTATCTTGCGTGCAATGGGGACGACGCGGCGCCAGGTACTGGCCGTCTTCCTACTCCAGGGCGCGCTGTTCGGTGTCGCAGGGGCGATACCAGGCGGGCTTGCCGGTTATGGGTTGATCACTGCCTTCAACACGTTCGGCCCACAATTGTTTTACGTTCCAACAGATCCCCGGTTGCTGGCGGGCGCAACCTTGTTGGCGGCGCTTACCGGCACGCTGGCGGCGGCTGTCCCGGCTCGCAGAGCCGCCAAACTCGATCCAGTCGAAGCAATACGCCATGTCTGAGCACAACGCTTTCCAGGAAGTTTTGCGCCTACAAAATTTGAGCAAAAGCTATAACGTCGGTAAACCTACCGAAGTCGAGGTGTTGCACGGCCTGGACTTGCGCTTGCAGCGCAACGATTTTGCAGCCCTCGTGGGCGCTTCCGGTTCCGGCAAAAGTACTTTGCTCAATGTGATTGGCTTGCTCGACAGACCCACATCGGGCGAGCTTTTCTTACTGGGAAGGCCCACGCGCGATATGGACGACAGGAATCGCACCGCTCTAAGAGGTAATGCCATCGGGTTCGTCTTCCAGTTTCACCACCTTATTCAAGCGTTCAGCGTTCTCGAAAACGTGTTGATGCCCCTTATGGTTGTCAAGGGAAGACCTGATGCAGGAGACATTAACCGGGCACGCCGGTTACTAAAACAGGTAGGTTTGGAAGGAATGGAAGGGCGACGCCCCGACCAACTTTCGGGCGGCCAGCAACAGCGGGTGGCCGTAGCCCGTGCGTTGGTAAATCGTCCGGCACTACTGCTGGCGGATGAACCAACAGGTAATCTGGACAGCAAGTCCGCCGCCGATGTGTTCCAACTATTTCGTCACTTCAACCGCGAGTTTGGTTGCGCCGTGCTTCTGGTCACTCACGACCCGCGCATATCCCAGCAATGTGATCGCACCCTGACATTGGTGGACGGCTATATTGAAAGGGATGAGGCACAATCCGCCGGCCCGTGAACCTGAACAGCCAAGGCCCCAGCCGACCGACGCGCGTGTTCCGGCAATAAACCTGCCGCTGCCTCGTCAACGAGAATTTTTGCCCGTGGGTGGCGCTTCAGAAGCGTGAAAGGAACGTCTTCCGTGACTTCGCGCTCATACCATTGGGCCAGGATTTCCGCCTTTGTCTCTCCGGTCGCCACGAGCACAATTTCCCGCGCCTGCATGATCTCGTGAAGCCCCATGGTGATGGCATGCTCAGGGACGATGGCATTGCCTTCAAAGAAGCGACTGTTATCGATGCGGGTGCGCTCTGAAAGCTGCACTACGTGGCAACGACTATCGAAAGGCGTGCCCGGCTCGTTGAAGCCGATATGACCGTTACCGCCTACTCCGAGCAACTGAAGCTCCACGCCGCCGCACTGCTCCAGTTTGGCGGAATAAGCCAGGCAGTGTTCAGTCAGATCCGTTGCCAGACCATCGGGCACGTGCAAGCGAGAACGATCAAACTCCAGATGACGAAACAAGTGCTCATCCATATAAGCCGCATAGCTTTTGGGATGATCAGCGCTAAGCCCCACGTACTCATCCAGATTGAAAGAAGTGAGCCCCGAGACGTCCAGCTTCGACTCACGCGCTTGTTCCACAAATCGGGCATAGATGGGCTCCATAGTGCCGCCCGTCGCCAAGCCAAGCACCACTTCGCGGTTTCTCCTGATTTTGTCGATCAGTTTGCGGCTGACATAGGCGGCGATGGAAGAGGCGTCGGGAAAGATATGAAGCATAGTGAGAGTTGATAGTGCGCGGAAGAAATCGACGCTGGATAAAAAGGCGCCAATGTAGCACGGGAGAATGCTGGAACTGGAGCCCCGCTTCGACCAAATCGGACGATACGTAACAGAAGCCAAACATATCTGGGTGCGATGCAGCGCGAAATGGGCCACTTTGCCCATGACCTGCTTTTTAGCCTAGGTACGACCCCGTCGTTCGGGAATCGAAGAAGACTCACATATGTTCTGAAGGCGCGGATAAACGCTCAACCTTGTCTGACCGCGCATCGGGCGTCCCCTCGTCACCCTTTGACTTCAAATTGGCGTAGTAACGCCTTAACACTTCTTGCGTCAGGGCGACCCGCGAATCGCTAGTCACGGCCAGCCGCAACACTAAATCGACTTGCTTCTCACTGACCGGCTCGATAAACACCTTAGGCTCGACCGTGGGGAGGCCGACGAAAATTTCTCGCTCGACACGATTGAAGTGCTTCTGTGCTTCTTTCAAGTATGGAGCAGAGACTACTGTCGCGGCGGCTTGCAGCGCGTCGATGTGCCCCGCAATATCTGAATCGGGCGATACCGGCACCCGCACCGCTTCCACGCTATATAAACCCGTAAACGAAAGATGATGAACGGGATGAGTGATGAGCATATTGTTGGGCACCAGCACAACCTGACCGGTAAACATGCCCGACGGACCCATGACCAGGATTTTGGTGTTCATCAGGTCGTAGGACAGCACCTTGCCGGTCACATTGGCGATCCGTATGACATCACCGGTTGCCAAGCCTCCGCTCGCCATGCGAACGAAGTGGCCCGCCATGTTCATGATGAGCTCTTTGTTGACAATGGCCAGGCCAGCGCCCAGAGCAGCGAGGGAGAGCCAGAGATTGCGCAGCTGCTCCATCCAGGTGTTGAGTAGCAATATGCCCGCAAATATCCAGACAATATTGCTCGTCACCGAAAGCGCGGTGCGGGCGACGTCTCGGTCCCGGAGGGTCTTTCGCAGAAGCAAGTGCAAGCTGCGATGCAAAAAGAATGCAGCAACCAAAATAAGGGCCGAGAGCACCCAGTTATTGGACATAGGAATTCAGCCAGCGGTTAGACGAAGTAGTGAATATATCGCGCTTCCCCACCTCCATTCTCCAGGCCGGCCTATATATCTGCCGCCCTTTTTCTCGCATAATTCACCTGGCAGCTCTTCAAGTCGTTTCTAAAGCCCCAATAAGCATCCAAAGCCACGCAAGGAGGACGTCATGCGCCGACTAACCGCTAAAGATTTCGCGCCGGAATTACTTGAGCTGTACGATTACTACGTGCACGGAAGAATCAGCAAACGCGAATTCCTCGTGCAAGCTACCCGTTTTGCAGTCGGTGGGCTCACCGCCACGGCCATTCTGGCTTCGCTTCGCCCGAACTATGCTCTTGCGCAGCAGGTGTCGGCAAGCGATCCGGACATTTCTGCCGAATATATTACCTACCCCTCTCCGCGAGGCCACAAAGAGGTGCGTGGCTATCTGGTCCAACCCGCGAATACGGCTGCGAAGACGCCTGCAGTGGTGGTGGTGCACGAGAACCGCGGCTTGAATCCGTATATCGAGGATGTGGCACGCCGCTTCGCCAAGGCCGGCTTCATTGCCCTAGCGCCCGATGGGCTCAGTTCAGTGGGCGGATATCCGGGCGATGACGACAAGGGCCGCGAACTGCAAAAGCAGGTAGACCCTGAAAAGCTCATGAATGACTTCTTCGCCGCCATTGAGTACCTGATGGCGTACGACGGCGCAGGCAAGGTGGGAATCATCGGCTTTTGCTATGGCGGTGGAGTCGCCAACGCGGCGGCCGTCGCGTACCCTGAGCTCGGTGCAGCCGTGCCGTTTTATGGCCGTCAAGCAGACCCCGCCGACGTACCTAAGATTCAGGCACCCCTACAATTACACTACGCCGAGAACGACCCCGGCATCAACAAGGGCTGGCCTGCCTATGAGGCCGCTCTAAAAGAGCACAATAAGAGCTACGAAGCATATTTCTATCCGGGGACCAATCACGGATTCCATAATGACTCCACACCTCGCTACGATAAAGAAGCGGCCGAGCTGGCCTGGGGCAGAACTGTCGACTGGTTCAAGCGCCACCTCAGCTAAATCGAAAGGAACAAGGCGATGCCGCATCCCCCGCTAAAAATCGGCCTCGCATTGGGTAGCGGCTCTGCCCGAGGCTGGTCACATATAGGGGTAATCAATGTCCTCGAAGAGGCCGGCATCGTGCCTGACATCGTCTGCGGCACTTCCATCGGATCACTCGTAGGAGCCGCGTATGCGGCCGGGCAGCTGCACCGTCTGGAGACATGGGTGCGGGGGCTCACCTGGCACAAGGTGGTGGGCCTACTTGATTTCACCATCAACGGCGGCCTGGTTGTCGGAGACAAGCTCTTCGCGTTCATTCGCGATCACTTCGAAGACAGGGACATCGACTCTCTTGAGCAGCGCTTCGGAGCAGTGGCCACAGAACTCGTTACAGGCCGAGAGGTGTGGTTGCGGGAAGGTTCCATGATCGATGCTGTTCGCGCATCCACAGCGCTTCCAGGATTGTTTCCGCCCTCTCAACTGGACGGTCGGCTATTGGTGGACGGAGCACTGGTGAACCCTGTGCCCGTCTCGTTGTGCAGAGCAATGGGGGCGGATATTGTCATCGCGGTTGACTTGAACTCGGACCTGATGGGCCGCCATCGTCACACTAGTCGAGAAACGCAGGTGGTCCCAGCCCCCAATAAGCTGTCGTCGATGTGGAACAAGCTTCCCTTAGGCTTGGGACAACTAAAAAGCGGACCGAAATCAAGCACCGAGCTGCCGTCAATTTTCGACGTGCTCAGCATTAGCCTGAACATCATGCAGGTGCGTATCACCCGGAGTCGGCTGGCGGGCGAACCGGCCGACGCATTGATACGTCCTCGATTGGCAAGCTTCGCGTTGATGGACTATCACCGGGCTGCTGAGGCGATAGACGCCGGCGAGCGCGCAGCGCGCCTGGCCTTGCCCGAATTGCAGTCGCTAATTTCCCTGGAGACGCCCGGTACCCTGACAGGCTGAGCTGGTTCCCAGTTCTATTGCTTTCGGCAGCTTGTACTTCCAGTTCAATGGCTGACGCTATCCGACGCACCATGCGGGAATGCGTGTGAAAAGCGCTGTGCATTCTGCGGCGGAAAACGTCAGCCCATATGACCCGGGCGGTCTTAGCTTGTATCAGCTGCACATCAATCTTGAACCGCCTGGCCGTACAGAGCACTGAACCACTCACCACATAGTCCGCCCTGCATACTCGATTGTTCTTTTGGGCGTCCTGCAGAGCCCAGCTGGATTGCGACGCCTCGGCGCTGGCGACGACATACAAACGTCGCTGCCTTACCAGTCGAGCCGTAATGTTGTGAGCCATGCTCCGTGAGAACTCGGCGACTCTGGCGGAACTGATCCCTGCGCCGGAAAACGGCAAAACAAGAATCGACGCCCGACGTGCCGCTCTCATCCCGTAGGCTTCACCGTCACAGGGTTCCGGCCCGCCGACGCCTGTTAAGGCCGTTGACATAGCGGGAAACCAATGGAACGATTTGGCTCAAGCCTGGGAACAACGAGGTTTTGTAGGTGGATACGCCTTCAACGATTCACATGCCATGATGGCCTACCTGGGAGCTGGACGCTACGACATGGTCGGCCGGGTGCTGGCGGAGATGGAAATAGCGGCAGCTAGCTCCGATACAAACGGAATGATGACGAAGGAGGTGGGACTTCCACTCGCACTAGGCTTTACCGCATTCGAGCGCGGCGATTACGGCGAGGCCATCGACCAGCTGACGGATCTTCGCCTTAAAGCACACCGGTTCGGCGGGAGCAATGCCCAGCGCGACGTCATCGACCTGACTCTTATAGAGGCTGCACTACGGGGGAAGCACCGCGCCCGGGCGCGTGCCCTGGCGGCTGAACGACTGGCGTTCGAGCCCCAAAGCGCAGGGAATCAGTGTCTGGCCCAACGCGCCCATGCACTTTAGACTCCTCGCGAACTAACTGCACGCCCTCGTTTATTTCTGCCATGTTCGCATTGACAGCTTGATGCGAAGAAGCACGTTCGGGCACGGGAGCGTCAACCCAAGCCAGCATGGCAAAGGCTGCGGTTAACAATAAGGCTGAAACACTGGTCCTGGCGATCACTGTTGCCCCTCCTTTGCTCATCTCCGGTGACGGCGGTGCCGGTCGTGGTATGCGGTCTGAACACAAACAGGCCGTAGGAGACTCGTTGTTCTTGTTAAGCGCAACTGTAGATACCGCCCTGCCGCCGTTCAAGATGGCCGTGCGGACTAGGCTTTTTAGCTGAGGCCGCCATTCCAGTGTGGCACTGCCCTTGCTCGACGGGCGATGCAATCGTTGAACACTGGAGAGTAATGAGTACTCAGACGCCCGCCGCAAGCCCGTCCAGCCGGGACGGCTTCAGTAGCCGCTTCGGAGTATTTGCCGCCACTCTGGGCTCGGCCGTGGGGCTGGGCAATCTCTGGAAAGTCCCGTACCTGACAGGAACACATGGGGGCGCCGCATTTTTGCTGGTCTATCTTGTTGCTACTTTACTGATCGGCCTGCCCGTCATGATCGCGGAAATCAGTATGGGCAGAAAGTCGCGTGCTAACGCGGTCACCACCCTGCAAACGCTGGCGCCCACACGCGGTCCATGGTGGTTGATAGGTGTACTGGGCATGCTCGCGGCCTTCTTTATTCTCGCTTTTTATTCTGAGGTGGCTGCCTGGATTTTCGCCTACATCCTCAAAGCAATAAGGGGCGAGGTGATCAGCAGCGATCCCACGGTGACGGCCGACGAGTTCACTGCCCTCATAGGCGACCCCGTTCAATCATTCCTTTGGCAATGGGTGGTGTTGGTACTCATCGGCACCATACTGATGTTCGGCATTACCAAAGGTATTGAAGCGGTGACAAAGCGGCTCATGCCCTTGCTTTTTGTGCTCTTGATTGTGCTGTGCGCTGTGAGCCTGACTCTGGATGAGGCCAAAGCAGGCCTGGAATTTCTTTTCAAGCCCGACCTGGACGAGTTGACCACCTCTACAGTGCTGGTTGCCATGGGCCTCGCGTTCTTCAAGTTATCGGTGGGAATGGGCACCATGATGACCTATGGCAGTTATTTCAAACCCGATCAGAATATTCCGGTGACAGCTTTTCGAGTCATGTGCGCCGACGTCGCCGTATCCCTCCTAGCCGGCATTGCGATTTTCCCCGCCGTATTCACATTTGGGTTTGTTCCAGAGGCCGGGCCTTCTCTCGTGTTCATCACCCTTCCGGCCGTGTTCTCGCAGCTACCTTTCGGGCAAACGTTAATGGTCGCATTCTTTATTTTGGCCGCCGTGGCGGCCACCGGAGCGCTATTGTCTCTGTTGGAAGTACCGATCGCCATCTTCCATGAGCGACTGCGGATCTCGCGGCCGCGAGCCACTGTGCTTACCCTTGGCTTATTAGCGGCGCCCGCAACTGCCGCCGCTTTCAGCCAAAACTTGCTTATCAATTGGCAGGTGGCCGACATGACCCCCTTTGTGCTGTTCGACTATGTTTCTTCAAACATTATGTTGCCCTTAGGGGGCATTTTGATCGCAGTGTTCGTGGGTTGGCGATGGGGCTGGCCAGCGTTTAGCGTAGCTCTATCCAACGAAGGCCAGTTGCGCAATCAACGACTTGCTCGCGTCATCTTCACACTTCTGAAGTATGTCACACCCCTACTGGTTATCCTCGTTATGGCTCAGGGGCTAGGACTGGCCTGACAGCGAGGTGGAAGTGCAAAGAGGCGGAGCCGCCAGACACGCTTCATCTGGATAGCTCCACCTCTTCACTGCACCTGCACTAGCGTCGTCGCTTATAGTTATTGCCCAAGCGATTAGCCGCCCGCCTTGACTGCAGCGACGCCCGCAGAGGCGCCCGCTGAAGACTGCTCGATCTGCGGCGCTTGACCCGCCAGTTCGGGTTTTGGTGTTTTCGACGTGCTGGCCGGCAATATGGGGTAATCCACAGTCGGCTGCTCGCCCGTCAGGGTACGCAGGAAGGCGGCAATGGCTTGCGCCTCTTCCTCGTTGATCTCCGTACCTAGCTGACTGGAACCCATAATGGCAACGGCCTCTTCAAGATCCCATACCTCGCCACTATGGAAGTAAGGCGCCGTAAGAGCGACGTTACGCAAGGGGCTGGCTCGGAACACGTAATCGTCACTAGCCGTCTGCGTCACCATGAAACGGCCTCTATCCGACTGGGGAAGGATGTCGGTGCCCGGCTTTTTCACCACGCCAAATGGGAAGTAGCCCTGACCTCCGAAGTTAACCCCTGAATGACAGGCAACGCACCCTTTGCCAATAAAGAGCGACAGACCCTTGATTTCAAGGTCGTCCAACGAGTCTTCTCCGGCCATGAACTTGTCCATCTTGGAGTGCGGCGTCACCAAGGTGGACTCAAACGCTTCGATGGCCTCGGTCATGTTGTCGAAAGTGACCGCAGGTTTGGAGTCGGGGAAGGCCTTCTCGAACATATCGACGTATTCCGGTATGCTGCGTAAAACCGTTTCGACGCGCTCGGGAGTTGCGTTCATCTCGACACTCGCCTCAATGGGCCCCTTGGCTTGCTCGGCCAAATCTTCGGCTCGCCCGTCCCAGAACTGCGCCACATTAAATACTGCGTTAAACACAGTAGGTGAGTTACGCGGTCCCTGCTGCCAACCGTGACCGATGGAAGTTTTGATATTGTCTGCCCCTCCGGTTCCGATACTGTGACAGGTGTTGCAGCTGATGATGTGGCTTCTGGACAATCGCGGTTCGAAGAACAGCCATTTACCCAATTCGATCTGCTCCGCCGGGATCTTTCTTTCTGCAATGACTTGTTCCGGCGTCGGAATGGGTTTGAAAAGCGCATTGGCTTGCTTGCGCAATTGGTCGACGTCCAGTTCTGCGGCCGCGCCCAGCGCGGGCAAGCCCAATACCACTGAAATCAGTGGTGCTGACAACCTTTTCCACATAAGCAATCCCCAAGTCAAAAATTTCTTTTAACCCTGCAAGCCTTCACGGACATTGAGCAAGATCAAACCCGAGTGTTTCGTTTCGGCCCAGGCCCGTCTGCGGATTGCACGTCAGCAGAAGTCGTTCCTAAGGTGTCTCGTGCGTAGAAGACAGGGTGATGCCCTGCCACTTACACAGGTTTGTCGTCCAACAGGGAAAGAAGGCCACCCTGGCCATAGAGTGGGCATGCGACTTGCCGCCATATCGGCTCCACTCCACCCTGCCCGCCGAGGAGGTCAATGTGGCCGTCACCATCCAACGCCCTTACTCTCAGGTCATTCACCCCTTTCACTCGATCTTGCTGGCCGGGAGCATTCCCTTATTTTTAGGGGCCGTGCTGTGCGACATCGCCTACACACGGTCGTACCATATCCAGTGGAGCAACTTTGCCTCCTGGCTGATTGTCTTCGGCCTTATTTTCACCGGTATCGCGTTGGTTTTCGCCATAGTGGATATTGCCCGCGCTTCTCGTCGGTCTCGGGAGGGTTTCATCTATACAGCGATTCTTCTGGCCGCCTGGATAGTCGGCTTTTTTAATGCATTGATGCATGCTCGTGATGCCTGGGCCACCATGCCGTCCGGACTCATACTTTCGATTATCACTGGAGTCCTGGTATGCCTGGCAACGTGGCTCGGTTTTCGCACGCCGCGAGGAGAGCGCCCATGACCCACCGCAGAACCATAGTTTCCATCGCGTTCCTCGCCCTTTTAGGCGGGTGTGGGGGCGAAACAGAGCCGATGCAGTTTGGTTCGAATATCGACCTGCCCGAGCCCAAACGTGGAATCCTGCCCGACATGGTGATCGCCGAACCAGCCGAATGGGGTGACAAACTGCCAACGGTGCCGGACGGCTATACCATCACTGCAATTGCCACCGACCTGGCAATCCCACGCCAGACCCTGGTCTTGCCCAACGGTGACATATTGATCGCCGAAGGACGCGGCGGTAGCGCTCCCGATCTGAAACCGAAAGACGTCATTGCGGGAATCATAAAAGCCAAAGGCACCAGCTCGGTAAAAGGAGGTAACCGGCTCACCTTGCTGCGCGACGCGGATGGCGACGGCGTTTATGAACTGAATACGGTATTTGCCGAGAATCTTAACGCTCCGTACGGCTTGGCTCTGGTCAACAACAACCTTTACGTGGCCAATCAGGACGCCTTGGTCCGCTTCGATTACGCAGAAGGACAAACCAAAGCAAGCGGTCCTCCGGAGCACATCACCGAGCTGCCGTCCGCCATCAATCACCATTGGACCAAAGCGCTCGCAGCCAGTGAGGACGGCCGCTTCTTGTACGTGGGCATCGGATCCAACAGCAATATCACCGAACGCGGTATGACGGCGGAGGTGGAACGCGCCCTCATTTGGCAGGTAGATGCCGAGACGGGCGCCCACAAGCGCTATGCGACCGGTTTACGCAATCCCACTGCACTGGCTATACAGCCGGGCACGGGACAACTCTGGGCAGTCGTCAATGAACGTGACGAAATCGGACCCAACCTGGTGCCGGATTACTTGACCGCCGTTCAAGAAGGCGGGTTTTATGGATGGCCGTACAGCTATTGGGGTCAGAACGTGGACGACCGGGTGCGCCCCCAGGCGCCCGATAAGGTGGCGGCTGCGATAACGCCCGACTACAGCCTGGGGTCGCACGTTGCGGCACTGGGGCTGGACTTTTCAACTGAAGCCATGGGAGAACCGTTCTCTAATGGTGTTTTCGTCGGCGAGCACGGTTCCTGGAATCGGGCGGAACCGGTTGGCTACAAGGTCGTCTTCGTGCCCTTCCAGGACGGCCGCCCTGCCGGCGATCCGGTAGACTTTGTGGCCGGGTTTCGCGATGACGACGGCACAACCCGCGGACGCCCGGTCGGCGTCACTGTCGATCCACGAGGGGCCCTGATTGTGGCGGACGACCTGGCCAACGTGGTTTGGCGGGTAACGCGTACAAGTCCCAGCGGCCCGTAAGTCAGCAGCGACAACCCCCAGGTTAATGGCAGATGAAAAAGAAAGAGATCACGCCCTTATTCATTGCGGTGCCCTTGCTTCTGGCGCTCCTGGCCGCTTGCTCGCACAAGGGATCAGAGCAACCCTTGCCCACCCAATCGGGGGTAGATCTGAAACGCTATGCGGGCACCTGGTATGAACAGGCCCGGCTTCCGAATAGTTTCCAGGATCACTGTGTTGGCCAAGCACGCGCCGATTACGAACTGATTGGAGACGATCGCCTTGAGGTGGTGAATCGGTGTGAGAACAAAGAAGGGAATGTTGACGCGGCTGTGGGAGTGGGCCGTGTGGCTCGTTCGTCGGAGCCGGATCCTGCCATTCTGGAGATTCGCTTTGCCCCGGCCTGGACCTCGTGGCTTCCGGCCGTGTGGGGCGACTACTGGATTATCAGCACCGATTACGAGTATTCGCTTGTAGGCACCCCAGATCGCAAATATCTGTGGGTACTGTCTCGAGACACCGAGGCCTCTTCCGCACGTGTCAACGAGCTTCTGCAAACGGCCGAAAAGCTCGGATTCGACACGGGCGCGGTAATACGACCGGAAAAGTCTAAGCAGTGAATGCTGTGCTGATTGCGCTGCTTGCTGAACTGCGCTGCGCAATTCTTTCGCGGTTAAGTTGTATTGCCTCGTTCGGGGGCAGCCAGTCGGCCCAGTACTCATCTGGAATGTCCGGGAACGATTCTCGCCGGACTCCCTGAAATTGTGGTCGATAGCCCCGTCGCCGCATCTCTCTGATTAGCTCGTGATGCCGCCGGCACAAATAACCGAGTCGCGTGTAAAAAAAACGGACATGCCCGGGGCCCAGGACGTATTGTTCTAACTTGGGTATAGGCCCTTTTTTACATGCGTTTCGCGCCAAATTGAAGACACGGGGCAGCTCTCGGTACTCGGCCACGAGGTGCTTGCCGGATAGCTCGGCTACGTCGACGCAATTTATTCGGGTCATTGAAAAAATGTGGGCTTAAACGCGGCGGCAGTGGCCACAAAGTAGCAAAATAGCCGCAAGCAAGGTGACTGCACACATTGCACTAGGATTATTACCTATACATACAACAAAAGCGTTGACCTGAAAGGGCCAATGCGTCATTATAGAACCCGGTAGAAATTAAGGTTAGTTTTTTGAAGCAGACAGCACAGCATATTTTGCCGGCTCGAGCACTCTTACGCCTGACAGGTCTGCCAAGGCAATATCGCCAGCAATCAACAGGAGTAATTCAATGAGCGCTCAAAAAGAGTTCGGTACGGTCAAGTGGTTCAACCAGGAAAAAGGCTTCGGCTTCATCACCCCCGAAGGTGCAGGCAAAGATCTGTTTGCCCACTTCTCGGAAATCGTGGGTGAAGGCTATCGCTCCCTGGAAGAAAACCAGCGCGTATCCTTTATCGTTGGTCAAGGTCAAAAAGGACCTGCCGCCAAGCAAATCGAAGTCGTCTAAATCCTTAACGGACTAGACTAAACAAAGGCCCCTTACGGGGCCTTTGTTGTTTTCAATGGTATTGAATGGCTCCTGGCGTCTGCACGATTAACGTGCAATGAAATCGGCAACCTCGGCCTACCTAGGCAATCGGGAGTGCAACTTGCTCTTTCTGACAACAAGCTGAACAGACAGTAGCCAAACTACCGGCTACGTGACACATTGGAGAACCGATATGCCACGCACGCTTCGCGTCAAACCTTATGAACAGCCGGCCGGCGGCTGGGGATCCCTACAATCCGTGGCCCGCCACTCGGTGCGACAGGCAAATGTGGGCACCACCAGGGAACTCTTGCAACACCACAACAAACCTGGCGGATATATGTGCACCAGCTGCGCATGGGCCAAGCCGGCAGAACCTCATATGGGAGAATTCTGCGAAAACGGAGCCAAGGCAACCTTCTGGGAACTGACGTCACGACGAGCTGAACCGTCATTCTTCGCCGAACATCCGGTAGCGGAACTGCTCAGCTGGAGCGACCACGACCTGGAGAATCAAGGCCGCTTGACTCATCCCATGCGATATGACGCCGCAAGCGACCGCTATGTCGCCACCACATGGGATGAGGCGTTCCGCACCATAGGCGAGCACCTACGCTCTTTCGACCCCAATTCTGTGGTGTTTTACACGTCTGGGCGGGCCTCGCTGGAAACTTCCTATATGTACCAGTTGCTGGCCCGCTTGTACGGCACCAACAACCTGCCGGACAGTTCAAACATGTGCCATGAGACCACTTCTGCGGCGCTGCCCGAAGTCTTGGGCGTCCCGGTGGGCACGGTTTTACTTGACGATTTCGAGCATACCGACTGTATTTTGTCGTTTGGCCAGAACGTAGGCACCAACTCCCCGCGTATGCTGCACCAACTTCAGCAGGCGCGGGAACGCGACGTTCCGATAGTGGTGTTTAACCCTCTGCGCGAAAAAGGATGGGAAGAATTCGTCAATCCGCAAAGTCCGACGCAGATGGTTTCGAACCGTGCCACGTCCATTGCCACCCAATACCATCAAGTAAAAACGGGCGGCGATATCGCGGCCCTTGTCGGCATGTGCAAGGCGCTTATCGAATGGGACGACGAGGCAAGAGCTAGTGGGCGTGAACGGGTGGTTGACGCTCACTTCCTCGAACAGCACACCCATGGATTCGAAGAGTTTGCGCAATTCATTCGAAAACAGGATTGGGCGGATATAGAGGCGGCCGGTGGGCTTTCTCGGCAAGCCATAGAAGAAGCGGCCCGGACCTATTGCCAGGCAGAGGCAGTCCTGGCCGTGTACGGGATGGGCCTCACCCAGCACTGGCGCGGGTCGGAAAGCGTGCAAATGCTGTGCAACCTATTACTGTTACGTGGGAATATAGGCAAGACAGGCGCCGGCATTTGTCCAGTCCGGGGACACTCCAATGTTCAGGGTCAACGAACGGTCGGGATATCCGAAAAAACCGAGCTGGTTCCGCTGTCTCGGTTGGCCGAACTTTATAAATTCGATCCGCCCGCAGAAGACGGTCTCACCACAGTGGACGCCTGTAGGGGCATCATTGACGGCTCGGTGCAGGCATTCATAGGCTTGGGAGGAAACTTCGTCCGGGCGGTTCCAGACCGCAACATCATGGAAGACGCGTGGCGCCGGTTGAATCTTACGGTCAATATCGCCACCAAGCTGAACCGTACCCATCTTATAACGGGTCAGACCAGCTACTTGCTTCCTTGCCTGGGACGCCTTGAGGTGGACGAACAGGCCACCGGCCCACAAGCGGTCACTATGGAAGACTCCACGGCCTGCATACACGCTTCACGAGGAGTCGCCGCACCAGCCAGCGAGCATTTATTATCCGAGCCCGCGATTGTTGCAGGAATAGCCAAGGCCACTTTATCGCCTAATCCGCATGTGCCCTGGGACGAATGGGTCGGCAATTATGCGCTAGTGCGAGATGCGATCGAAGCCACTTATCCGGATGACTTCGAAGATTTCAATGCGCGCATGGACACTCCTGGAGGATTCGCGCGCCCCCTGCCCGCCCGGCGTCGGCAGTGGAACACCGACACAGGTAAAGCCAACTTCCAACTGCCCTCTTCCCTGACAGCAAACCTGGATACAGAGTCGGCCGAACCACTGCTGCGCTTAATGACTTTGCGCTCGAACGATCAGTTCAACACCACCGTGTATGGGTATCGAGACCGGTTTCGCGGCATCCATGGCTCTCGGCAAGTGGTCATGATGAATCAGCGCGACATGACCCGCCTCGACATCACGGATGGCCAATTGGTTGATATCAGGACCATAGCAGACGACGGCATCGAACGGCGGCTTAGCGGCTTTACCGCCGTTGAGTACGACTTACCTGAGGGCTGTTGCGCCGGTTACTACCCCGAGTGCAATACCTTGATACCGCTATGGCAGCACGACCAGCTCAGTAAGACGCCCGCGTTCAAGTCAGTGCCGGTTCATATCACGCCTATGTAAGCGATTCCGCTGCGGCCGTACTCAGTAATAATTCGTCACCGGGTTAACACCAGTATATTGGGGCCAGGCGGCCTCGTAACATGTAGGTCAATGGCTTGGGCGGCCCGTGCTCAATGCCACGTTTCATACCAAAAAACAGAATCAAGAGACAAAACAATGGCCCACACTCGACGCGACTTTCTACAGGCCAGCCTCAGTATGGCTGGCCTGTCTTTCATTGGCCTGCCCGCCTTTGCCCAAGCCGACGGCAATCTTATTGTTGCCTATAACACCGGCGTACCGAGCTGGGACCCAACCACGGGACCCTCAGGCGTCAACCCCAAGCTACAACCCATTTATCTGACGGTTTTCGACCGCTACATTCAACAGCGGCCCGACCTCAGCTTTGAACCGGGCCTCCTCACCGAATGGGGCTTCAGCGACGATAAAAAGCAAATCGTCATGAAAGTGCGTGAGGGCGTCAAATGGCACGACGGGTCCGACTTCGGACCAGAAGACGTCGTGTTCTCGCTCGAGAGGGCAGCCGATCCAAAATCCGGCAACCCTGCGCAGTTCGTCTGGGCCAAGTTCGGCAATTACAAGATCGATGGTAATACCGTTACCGGTGACGTTCTGGAATACGAGCCCACCGTGTTCAAATGGATGGCTTTCCTGACCGGCTACGTATTACCTAAAAAGTACTTCGAAAAGGTCGGGCCCGAAGGCTTCGAGAAGGCCCCTATTGGTACCGGGCCGTATAAGCTCGACCACTACGAACGCGGGGCCTATGCGCGTCTCGTCGCCCACAAAGACTACTGGGGCGGAAAACCGGCTTACGACAATGTCACGCTCAAGTTTGTACCCGACGCCGCCAGCCGCGTCGCCGAAGTTGAATCCGGCAACTCGCATGTCACACTGGAAATCCCCTACGAAGAGTTCGACCGCTTAAAGAACAAGCCCGGGCTTACCGGTACCGCCTTCCCTGTGGCCGACGTCGGCATGATCTTTCTGAACGATGTCGGGCCCATGCTGGACAAAAACGTTCGTCTGGCTGCCCACCACGCCATCGACAAGCAACTTATCATCGACCGCTTGCTGCGCGGTTACGGCGTGCCATTATCCACCTTGGAAGCCCCCGAATACGCGGCTTTCGATCCCAACCTCAAGTTCGAGTACAACCCGGAAAAGGCCAAGCAGCTGCTTGCGGCGTCCGGCTTCTCCACAGACAAACCGGTCAAGTTCAAAATACAGACCACCCGCGGATACAAGCCCAAGGATTACGAAATGATCCAGGCTATTGTGGGCATGTGGCGCCGCGTGGGCATCGATGCCGAAATCGAAATCTACGAAATCGCCAAGCACTTCGAGCTGCGGGCTGCCGATCAATTGGCTCCAGCCGCGTTTTATAACTGGGGCAACGCCATTGGTGATCCCACTACGTCCACTGGCCATGCAATGTTCGGGCCGTCGCCGCATTCGGTCTGGGACACACCCGACCTTATAGAAAAAATCGCCCCGTTGTGGGCCGAGCCGGACGAAGACAAACGCATCCAAGGCTGGAAAGACGTCAGCGCCTACATCATGCAAGAAGGCTACGTCATACCGCTTTTACAGTACGTCATGCCCGTCGTCCACAGCGAAAAAGTAGTCGTACCTGCCACGGCCACCGGCGACGTCACACCCTTCATGATGAAACCCGCCTAGACGTCCTTCACATCGGGACGGCCGCTGCACTACGCGGCCGCCCGCGGCAACACTTTTGCGGTATCCATGCTGAACTCCATAATTGTCAGGCTCGCCTCTATGGCCATCACCCTTGTGGGTGTGGCCATAGTTGTGTTCATCTTGATTCGCGTTGCTCCCGGCAACCCTATAGCCATGATGCTGCCCCCGGGCGCGACAGAGGCCGATATAGCGCAGTTAAAAGCTATGTACGGTCTCGACAAGTCGCTGTTCCAGCAGTTTGTGATCTGGGCGGGAAATGCCTTGCAGGGCGATTTCGGCACATCCATCACTCTGCGCCAGCCGGTGTCCGACCTGGTCCTCGAGCGATTGCCGGCCACGCTTGAGCTATCGATTCTTGCTCTGCTCATTGCGGTGGCGCTCGGCGGTTTTTCCGCCGTGTTAGGGGCCCGCGAACGGGGTCGGCCCACCGAGGCCGGGGTTGACCTCTTCAATGGCGTCACCCTCTCCATCCCCGACTTTCTCTGGGGTTTACTGCTGATTTTGCTGTTTGGCGTGTTGTGGCCGATTTTCCATATATCAGGCCGCGTCTCGCCCCAGCTGAGCCTGCCATTTGTCACTCAGTTTTATCTTTTCGAGGCTATCGTTCGGCTGCGCTTTGACATTCTTCGCGATCTGCTCGCTCATATGTTGATGCCGGCGCTATCCTTGGCCCTGCCCTTGGCCGCCATCATTTCTCAGCTTTTGAAGCAGGGGCTTAAAGAGGTCCTTCAACTCGACTACACGGTGCTGGCCCGTGTCCGCGGCTTTACAGAAACCCAGGTAATCTTGCGCGAAGCACTACGTAATGCCGCCTTGCCCACCCTCACCCTTATCGGCGTGCAATTTACCTTTCTTATCGGTGGCACAGTCATCGTAGAGCGCCTATTTGCCTATGAGGGTCTCGGCAATATGGCCATAGACGCGGTCATCAACCGCGACCTTCCACTGATACAAGGCATCGTCCTGACCTTCGCCTGCTTATTCATCCTCATCAACTTAGCTGTAGATATCGCCTACACGTTCTTGAACCCCAGGCTGCGCCATGGCTGAAGCAAGCGTACATACCGTCCTGTCCGAACCGCGCGTACGTTCGCGGCGCCTCAACCTTCGACTATGGCTCTCTGGCGGCTGGCTGCTGATTCTTACTTTGGCAGCCGTCTTCGCGCCAATTATCGCGCCGCACGATCCGCTCATGCAGGATCTCCTGCTCGAGCGTCTACCTCCTGCCGGCTTTCCAGGAGCAGAGCCCGGCTTTCTCCTCGGCACAGACAGCCTGGGTCGTGACGTGCTTTCGCGCGTCATTTACGGGGCGCGCATCGCGCTGACAGTTGCGCTGGTGGCAGCCTCGGCTGCCTGCCTTGCGGGATCTATTCTGGGTCTGATGGCCGGCTACTTTGGTGGTTGGATTGATCGGGTCGTTTCCCGCCTCGTCGATATCTGGATGGCCTTCCCTCCGGTACTTTTTTCGATTCTGTTGGTGGCGGTGTTGGGAACGGGTCTGACTTCCGTCATCTTGGCCATCGCCATCATCGACTGGACCCGTTTTGCTCGAGTCGTGCGCGCCGAAACCATGGTTCAGTCTCGTATGGACTATGTGTATTCCGCCCGTATAGGCGGAGCCTCACGCTGGCGCACTTTAGTGAGTGAAGTGCTGCCTAATGTGCTTCCCACCATAATTGCTTTACTGGCGCTGGAGATGGGCGTGGCTGTCATTGTGGAAGCCATTCTCAGCTTCGTGAACCTTTCAATTTCCTCCGATGCACCGACTTGGGGCGGCATGATTGCAGAAGGACGGGCATCCATCCACTTCAGCTGGTGGGTACTCCTGGCGCCCTTGGTCGTGCTGTTCCTGACCGTGCTCTCCTTCAGCCAGCTAGGAGAAGGGTTGAAAACCCAGTTCGACCCCTTGATGCGTTAAGCCATGACCTCATCTTTGCATACCTTGAAAGTCGATTCGCTGAGCGTGGCGCTGGATAAAGGGCCGCGGTTGTTGCGCGACGTGTCCTTGACTGTCGCTCCGGGCGAGGTACGCGCGCTCGTGGGCGAAAGCGGCGCAGGCAAAAGCATGATAGGCAAAGCTGTATTGGGCGTCTTGCCACGGCATATTTCCATTAGCTCGGGCAGCATTGTCCTGCAAGGAGTCGATCTCGGCCAGCTCAAGCCATCCGAGCGGCGCCAGACGGTGGCGGCCGCAGCATCCTTGATACCTCAGGACCCTCTTACGGCGTTAAACCCCTCTCGACGTATCGGCGTGCAGATCACCGATCGTCTGGTTCGGCGTCTAGGATGGCGAACTTCAGATGCTGAACAGCGCGCGCTAGAGTTGCTTGACCGCGTGCAAATTCGCGACCCGAAGCGCATCATGGCCTCATACCCGCACGAACTCTCGGGAGGCATGCGCCAGCGAGTGTTGATTGCCGCAGCCTTTGCGCCGCGACCTAAACTCATCGTTGCCGATGAGCCGACGACCGCACTAGATGTCACTGTACAGAAACAGATACTACGACTGATCAGAGAGCTGCAAGCGGAAACCGGCACGGCGGTGCTCTTTGTCACGCACGACATGGGCGTGGTAGCCAAAATCAGTCAAAGCGTCACGGTGCTGTTCGGCGGAAAAGTAGTAGAAAGCAGCACCACAGAGGCGCTCTTCTCTAACCCGCAGCACCCCTATACACAGGCGTTGATCGCTGCCACGCCTCGCTACACTCACCCGGATGAACCGTTACGGCCGGTCCCACCGGCGCTGATCGCCGCACTCAAGCAGGAAATCGCCATGTACGATCGCCAAGGGGGTCTGCATGGCTGACCTGCTTTTTGAAGTCGACAATGTGTGCGTCGCCTTGCCCGACATGTCCCGCAAGCCGCTATTTGGCACCGCGCCTCGCATCCAGATTCTGCAGGACATTTCGTTTCAGTTGCCTAAGGGAGCCATAGTGGGGATTGTCGGGGAAAGTGGCTCGGGCAAGACCACGCTGGGACGCGTGCTGGTCCGGCTTCTCGCACCCTCTGCCGGGCGGTTGCGATTCAAGGGACAAGACATCACACATCTGAGCGAACTCCAGCTCAAGCCCTTGCGACGCGATCTGCAGATGATTTTCCAGGACCCAATGTCGTCGCTGAACCCGCGTCATACGATCGGACGCATCGTGGCCACCCCGATGCAACGCTACGGGGTCGCCAACGCACGCAATCGTGCGCTCGAAATGCTGGAACGAGTCGGTTTACCTGCCGCCTTCGCGCAACGCTATCCACACGAGCTGTCCGGCGGACAACGTCAGCGCGTGGGCATCGCGCGCGCTATCGCCTTGAGTCCGTCGTTTATCCTGGCGGATGAAATCGTGTCGGGTCTGGATGTATCGTCTCAAGCGCAGGTTCTGACCCTGTTGGAGGACCTGGCTCGCGATCTGGAATTGACCATTGCGTTCATCAGCCACGATTTGTCGGTAATACGCAGCGTTTGTTCCGATGTCATTGTGCTGAATCGCGGAGTAATCGCCGAGACCGGCCCCTGCCATCAAGTTTTCGATACGCCCAAGACCGACGTGGTTCGCGCCTTGATCGATGCTATTCCGCTGCCGGAAATCGACCCCGACTGGTTCAACAGCCGGGTGGCAATTTCTTCTACCGTGCAGTAGTATTGCCGGGCTGATATCCGGCCGGACCTGTATGAATCCATCTACCTTCATAGGCATTATTGCAAGCGTTGGCTTGCTGGCGATAGTGCTGTTTTTCTCTGCGGATAACGCCGCCCTCTTTTTGCACCTGCCCAGTCTGGGCATTGTGCTCGTAGGCACGCTTGCAGCCACCTTCATCAGCTATCCGCTTACCGAAGTCTTGCGCATATTCCGACTCATAGGAACCGTGCTGCGCAACGAGCGCCTATACACGGACCAGGACATTGACGACTTGGTGAATATTTCCCGCTTATGGATGAAAGGGGATATCCGAGCCGTAGAGAGCGCGCTGGAGCAGGTCTCCAACCCCTTCCTCAAGACGGGAGTGCAACTGGTCATCGACATGACGCCGGAAGACGATATTATCGAGCTCTTGCAATGGCGTATCTCGCGGTTGCGAGCCAAAGAGCACGCCGAGGCGCAGCTTTTCAGGGTGATGGCCAATTTTGCTCCCGCCTTCGGCATGGTGGGCACTCTGATCGGCTTGGTCAATCTGATGTTCCTGCTGGGCGACGGAGACATGACAGCTATCGGCCAGCAGATGGGTCTGGCTCTCATGACTACGTTCTACGGGGTACTGCTCGCCAACCTCGTCTTCAAACCTGTCGCCGTCAAGCTCGAGCGTCGCACCGAGCAACGAGTCGTCGTCATGAATATGGTGCTGCAAGGCATCTCCATGATGTGCAAGAAGCGCAGCCCCTCGTTGATGCGCGAGACGCTCAATTCATTCGTCGCATTCCACGAAGACGAAATCAACGACCCTACCGAGCGTCGCGCTCAGATCGATAGTCGTACGGGCGTGGCCAGCGGACGCCAAGCCGGCTCAGATCCGGAGTCGGCATGATCGGAACGGGTCCATCCCGGTTTGATACCCCGCCACCAGGCAGACGGCCCCCAGCCAACCTGCGCGCCGTCGCCATGCGCCGCAAAGAACTTGAGGCGGAGCTCGAGCAGGCAAGGCAGGCCGCCCGACAAAGTAAGCGCGCCGCCAACAAGCAATGGTTTATGGAGCCATTGCATGGCGAGCGTGAGGATGGGTGGTTGATCACCTA
>JAJUGB010000024.1 GCA_029268595.1 Alcaligenaceae bacterium
CGAAAGCAGACCCAGCCAGCCAAAGGGGTAGACACGCTCGAAGTTCTTGATTTTGTCTTGCGGAACGGACTTTCGGCACACGCCGTGGAAGCCGTCACAGCCGGCGATGTAATCGCAGTGCAGCTCTACGGTTTCGCCGTCTTTTTCGAAAGTCACGCGTGGTTTGTCGGTGTAGAAGTCGTGAACCTGTACGTTCTCGGCTTCGTAGATGCTGGTGCCGCCTTCGGCCTTGCGGGCATCCATCAGGTCGTGTGTGACTTCGGTCTGGCCATACACCATTACCGTCTTGCCGCCCGAGTATTTCTTCAAATCAACGCGCTTTAGCTGGCCGGCAAACGAGAGCGCCACGCCTTCGTGCATATGGCCTTCGCGGTCCATCCGGTCGCCGGCCTTGGCTTCGCGCAGCAGGTCGACCATGCCTTGCTCCAGCACGCCGGCGCGGATGCGGCCCAGCACGTATTCGGGCGTTCTTCTTTCCAGGATGACAGTGTCAATGCCTTGATGATGCAAGAGCTGACCCAGCAGCAGGCCCGAAGGACCGGCACCAATAATGGCCACTTGCGTCTTCATTGTTTTCATAAGTGCTCCTGAACGGCCGCGGCAGTCATCGCAGGCCGGTATGAATGGGGTTGGTATGCACATGCAGTGCTGTGCATGTGTTAAGACATGTGTCAGGCGATATGATGCTTCCAACCAGCCGGTCTTGGAATGGACTTCTGTCTATAATATTTGTACTTTTGGCAGATTCTTGTGCTATCAATCTCGCAAATAGGGGTTTCCACCTGTATTTTTGGTGAATTGATCTCCAGCGCCGGCCTGTTGCGCGGCCGTCGTTCACAGCGCATGCCATTTCCAAGGACTCAGTCATACCATGGCAACAGCCAATAGCGTGCCCGTTTACAAGCTGTATGGTGAGCACGAGCAATGGCCGACCCCGGACATGTTCCATTGCGAGCTCATCGCCGACCGTAGCAAACTGCACGATTGGCAGATTAAGCTGCACCAGCATCACGGCTTGGTGCAGCTGCTGTGCCTAAAAGGCGGGGACGCGCGGGCTTGTCTCGATGGCCGCTATATCGATATGCAGGCCGGCCAAGTAGCGATGGTGCCGCAGATGTGTGTGCACGGCTTCCGGTTCGAGCCAAATGCGGTGGGGCATGTGGTGACCTTGGCCGCCCCTATGGTGAAGCGCTTGATAGAGGGAATGGAAGGGGCGGCTACCTGGCCCACTTCGCCGCGCATTTGCGAGGTGCAGCCCAATCAAAAGCCGCAAGTCGATATGGCGTTTCAAATATTGCAGGAAGAGTATCTGGCCAGTCGAGCGCATCGCAATGGACTGATTGAATCCATGCTGACGTCGATACTCATCTGGCTGCACCGGCATCTGCCTGCTGCCGCTAACGAAACGCCATCAGAGATCGACCGCGGGGTGCAACATTTTCGGGCGTTCTCGGAATTGATCGAGAACCACTACACAGAGCAATGGCCGGTTAGCCGATATGCGGATCAGCTGGGGATTACCGCGGCGCACCTCAATGCCTTATGCCGGCGCATTGTGGGCCAGTCGGCGCTGGAACTCATCCATCAGCGGGTGATTCTGGCGGCCAAGCGCAACCTGGTTTATACGTCGATGACGATCAGCGTGGTGTCATATACCTTGGGGTTCGCCGATCCGGCGTACTTTACGCGGTACTTTAAGCGTCAGGTAGGCGTGTCGCCGAAAGAGTTTCGGAGGCGGGCGGCGACGTTAGTGGAGTGATAAGCAAGCGGACCAATACATTGGTGTCAAGCGCCAAATTCATTGGTCTGCTTATTGGTGGATATCGTCTTCGGTAGGAAGCTCTACGCGCATTTTCTCTAGCGGCACAGGTTCTTTACGGGGTTGCCGGACAATACCTGCCAGGTCACTGGTTTTGCGGTTTTTGGCTCGCATCACCACAGTGCCATCACCAAGAACAGAAAAAGCCATCTTGTCTCCCGGCTGTAGACCGAGACGTTCACGTATTTGCCGCGGCACAGTTACTTGGCCTTTCGAGTAAGTGTGGTCGTTTCCAACATCTTCGCAACTCCCGAATTCTTACGCTAAGAGAAAGCGTAATACGCCTAGTGCTCGCGGGTCAATCCGAAAGGTGGACAAGTAAAAACGCCCCAGGCGCTCCGCATTCGGGAACCCTTGGGGCGTTTGTGTCCAACTAAATCAGTCGGTTCTTCGGAAAATCTTCCTCTTCGACCGGTTCAGTCAATAACGCGGCGTATCAATCAACGCGCATCGATCAGCTTTACAGGCGTCAGGCTCTGCAAATCCTCGAAGCTCAAGCCCTCAACCACATCAACGACCTTGGCGCCTTCCTTGGTGATGTCGATGACTGCGACGTCGGTATAAATACGCGACACGCAATTGACGCCGGTTAGCGGGTAAGTGCACTCTTGCACGAACTTGGGCTCGCCCGTTTTGGTGCGCATGTCCATCATGACATAGGTCTTCTTTGCACCAATAGCCAAATCCATGGCGCCGCCCACGGCTGGAATGGAGTCGGGTTCGCCGGTGCTCCAGTTGGCCAGGTCGCCATTGGCTGCAACCTGGAACGCGCCCAAGACGCATACATCCAGGTGGCCGCCGCGCATCATGGCGAAGCTGTCGGCGTGGTGGAAGAAGCAACCGCCCGGCAGTAGGGTGACGGGCTGCTTGCCGGCGTTGATAAGGTCGTAGTCTTCTTCGCCTTTGGCGGGGGCCGGGCCCATGCCGATGACGCCGTTCTCGCTATGAAGGATGACTTCACGGTCGGCGGGCAAGTGGTTGGCCACCTTGGTGGGCGCGCCAATGCCCAGGTTGACGACGGCGCCGTCGGGGATATCCTGAGCCACGCGGGCCGCGATTTGGTCTCGGGTCCAGGCTGGGTGAGTAACGGTTTGTTCGCTCATGGATGCTCCTTAGGCTGCTTTAAAGCCGGCAGGGCCGGTGGCAGTGCGCGGTACTTTGACGATGTGCTTGACGAAAATGCCGGGGGTGACCACGGTTTCGGGGTCGATGCTGCCCAGTGCCACAATTTCGTGCACAGAGGCAATGGTGGCCTTGGCGGCCGTAGCCATGATGGGGCCAAAGTTGCGCGCCGTTTTACGGTAGGTCAGGTTGCCCCAGCGGTCGCCTGTCTCGGCCTTGATCAAGGCAAAGTCGGCGGAAATGGGGTATTCCAGCACGTAGTTGCGGCCGTTGATTTCGCGGGTTTCTTTACCCTTGGCAAGTTCGGTGCCGTAGCTGGTGGGCGTGAAGAAGGCGCCAATGCCGGCCCCAGCGGCGCGAATGCGCTCGGCCAGGTTGCCTTGGGGCACCAGTTCTAATTCAATCTTGCCCGAGCGGTACAGCTCGTCAAACACCCAAGAATCGACCTGCCGGGGAAACGAGCAGATAATCTTGCGCACGCGGCCGGTTTTTAGCAGGGCTGCCAAACCAATTTCGGCGTTGCCGGCGTTGTTGTTAACGATGACGAGGTCCTTCGCGCCATGCGCGATGAGGCCGTCGATAAGTTCTGCAGGCTGCCCAGCGCCACCGAAGCCGCCGATCATTACGGTCGCGCCGTCGTGGATCTCGGCCAGGGCCTGCTCAATAGAAGGGGAAATTTTATTGATCATGTTTCCGGTACGAACAACTCATTGATAGACCGTAGATTTGTTCTTATAATGAACTTTTATTCGTATATAGAACTACATCAATAAGCATACAGAGGGGACACCATACTGTCAATGTAAGGGCGAGGAGGCCGCGTAGCAAGTGGCTTTTGCTCCAGCAATTCCTTCGTTTCATTGTTCAGTTGAACGACGTCACTCTCTATATATAGAGCACACAGGAGACGTAATGAATTCCGCCATGTCGCCCGAGATAGCCGCCTCGTCCGAGGATGTGGAGGTTTCCGACTCTAACGTACTGGAAAGTACGCGAAATCATGGGGCTGAAGCCAACGTTTCAGCACCAGAGCAAGAACCCGAGCATCTCGCGGTAACGGCAGACTCAAGTGGCGAGGGCGACCCCAAGCCCGGCGACAGCTACGTACGCTCTTTTGCGCGCGGCTTGGCGGTGCTTCGCAGCTTTGGCGCCGATGCGCCCTCGCAAACTTTAACGCAAGTGGCTGAACGCGCCGGCCTCACACGTGCTGGTGCCCGCCGTATTTTGCTCACCTTGGTCAGTCTGGGCTATATGGAAATGGAGGGTCGGCAGTTTCGGCTGACACCGAAGGTTCTTGAGCTAGGGTTTGCCTACTTAAGCTCGCTTCCCGTCTGGACGCAGGCGCAGCCCGTTATGGAGGCCTTGGTCGAGGAATTGCGCCAATCGTGTTCGGCGGCTGTACTCGATGGCGACGAGGTGGTTTATGTGTTGCGTGTGCCGGCCCACAAAATCATGTCTATCAATCTGGGCATTGGCAGTCGCTTGCCCGCCTACTGCACGTCGCTTGGGCGGGTGTTATTGGCAGGATTGCCGCCGCAGGAGTTGCGTCAGCGCGTCGAGAAGATGGACTTGATGGCATACACCCCCAACACCATAGTCGATCGCGAAGAGCTTATTGCCGAAATTGAGCAGGTGCGGGTGCAGGGCTGGTGTCTGATCAGCGAAGAACTTGAGCCGGGCCTGATCTCCATGGCGGCGCCCATCTACGGGCATAACGGGCGGGTGTCGGCGGCTATTAATATTAGCGGCCATGCTCGTAATACGTCGTCGGAGCATTTGCTTCAGGTGTATCTGCCCAAGTTGTTGGCTGCAGCGAACAAGATCAATATGTTGATGGGCGGGCGCCGGATTTAAGTTTGATGAAGCTTCGACTGATAATCCCGCGATCGGTGAAGCAAAGAAGGGTGATGCAACCGGCGGTCGCGTTTATAAGTTTCACGACGGTTCACCGCTTGCCCTGCCCGCATACCGGGTCATCAATAAAAACGCCCCAAAAGCTGATGGACTTTCAGCTTTGGGGCGTAGCTCAGGCTGCGCAGGCTTTTGGCCTACGAATTGCGTTTACTTAAATATCAAAGAACACCGTCTCGTTCGGCCCTTGGATATTCACGTCAAAGGTGTATACCACCTGGCCGTCCTTCTCGCTGCGCTGGGCAATAAGGGTTTTGCGGCGCTCGACCCATTCAATGCCGTTAAGCACCGGATCGGTCGCGTTGGCTTCGGCTTCGTCCGAGAAATACACGCGGGTGTTCAAACCAATGTTGATGCCGCGGGCCACGATCCATAGATTGATATGCGGTGCTTGAGGTTTGCCATGACGACCGACGCAAGCACCGGGTTTAATCGTCTCGAAGCTGTACACGCCGGTTTCAAAGTCGGAACAAGCACGGCCCCAGCCACGGAAGCTGGGATCGATTTCTTTGTCGTCCTGGCGGTCAGCAGGGTGGTTATAGCGGCCAGCTGCATTGGCTTGCCAGGCCTCAATCAGCACGTCTTTGATAATGGCGCCGCTGCCATCAAACACCCGGCCTTCCAGACGAATGCGCTCGCCTTTGGTCTCGGGCGTCACCATGACATTGGTGAAGTCTTTTTCAAAGATGTCGAAACCGGCTTGCTTAGGAGCCAAGCCAATGTGCACGTACGGGCCGGCCGTCTGTGAGGCGGTTTCTTTCAGATAGACGGGAGTGTTGCGCTCGAATTTCATGCTTAGGCTCCTTGAATATTGTTTTCGAACCAGGTCTGACGGCTGCCGCGTACGACGATGTCGAAGCGGTAGGCGCGGCTATCCAGGGCCACGAACGAGCCGCGGTCTTGCAGGGCGATCAGGCCACGCACGGATTCTTCGTTGGGAATGCAACGCAGAATGGGGTCGTGCGGAATCAGTGGGTCGCCTTCGAAATACATCTGGGTAATCAAACGCTGCGCCCAGCCCGATCCGTGGATGGAGTAGTGTATGTGCGCGGGACGCCAGTCGTTGATGTTGTTGCGCCAGGGGTATGGGCCGGGCTTGATGGTGCGGTAGTAGTAATAGCCGTTATCGTCGGTGATGACGCGTCCACAGCCACCGAAGTTGGGGTCGATCGGCGCACTGTAGCGGTCGTTTTTGTTGCGATAGCGGCCCCAGGCGTTGGCCTGCCATACCTCGACCAGGGTGTTGGGCACGGGGCGGCCGCACTCGTCCAACACATAGCCATGAACCAGAATGCGCTCACCAATGGGCAGGCCGTCTTTGGCGTAGTTCAGGATGAGGTCATTGTCCAGTGGTCCGAGTTCGTCCCGAGAAAACTGGGGACCGGTAACTTCCGACAGCGACTCTTCAATCGAAATCAGCGATTTCTGCGGCGAGCGCAGCACGCTGGTCTTGTACTCCGGCGCATAGGCGGGCGGATGAATAGAGCGGTCGCGCTGCAAGAACTCGCCGTACTGTTCAATAGGCTTCATGTGGTTCTCCTGTGAATTCTTTTGGCCTGAGGGCTTCAGTGCTAGGCATGGTAGCCCGACCAAATATTCATGTAAATTGAATTAAGAGCTATAGATCGATAATGTGCGGTTATGGATAACGATATCTTTTCATCGCGAATACGCCTGCGTCACCTGCAGTGTTTCGTCACCGTCGCGCAAGAGCAGCACCTGCGCAAGGCCGCCGAAAAACTGCACCTGAGTCAGCCGGCTATATCTAAGACCCTGGCTGAACTCGAGGAATTGGTGGGCGCTCGTTTAATGGAACGCGGCCGTTTCGGCGCGCGGCTCACTCGGGACGGTCAAGCCTTTCTTGCGCATGCGGTATCGGTCATGGACGCGCTGGAAAGCGCAAGGCTTGCCGTCCAAGCCAAAGACCAGGCCATCCACGAAGCCGTGTTCGTAGGCGCATTGCCTACTGTAGCACCAGATCTTTTGCCGCTTGCCATGGGCCAGTTTCGCACCATCTACCCTAATGCACGTATCGATATCCAGGTGGCGGCGAATGCACCCTTGCTTGATCGCCTGCGGGCGGGAGAGCTGGATCTGGTGCTGGGGCGCATGGCAGACCCGCAAATGATGGTCGGCCTGTCGTTCGAGCTCTTGTACGTCGAGCCCCTGATAGCCGTGGCGCGGCCAGATCACCCTCTGTTTGAAATGGGTAGTGTGTCGTTGAACGACGTCATTCACTATCCGCTCATTGTGTCTACTCGGGGGACGGTGCCGCGCCACAATACCGAAAGTTATCTTCAAGCTCACGGACTGAAACTGCCCTCAAATTGCGTGGAAACGCTCTCCGTCTCTGTCGCGCGACTCATCGCCATTCAGTCCGACGCCGTATGGATTGCGCCCATGGGTGCGGCTAGGGACGACTTGTCGCGCCAGACGCTTCGACAATTGCCCGTCGCCTCTGACGGGACGGAAGAGCCCGTGGGCCTGGTCTATCGCAGCGATTCGGGCGGTTTAGGGGCAACCGCCCAGGCGCTCATGCGGATTCTGCGTGAAATTGCTGTATCGCACCGCAAGGCGGCGCAATCTTGGGCGCGTTCTCGAAATCACTGACGGGGGCGGCGCTAGAGAAAGGGTAGGGGCCCTGCGGCGGCGTGATGCTCGAGACTAAGAGCCCGGTGGCCAGAATAGCCGGCCGACGGGTAGCGGCCACCTTTAATACTTGTCTCCAATTTGACAAAGCGTCACAGGATAACTAACCTAATCCATTATGTTCTTTCTGTGAATATTTGTTTGCTGTAAGAACTTTTTGGCGTGCAACGCAGGGTTGGCAACGCGACACACGGCACTCTGCGTGCCCCGACTTGGGGCAGCCATTTGCTTTTCACCGGGTCCACGACCCGACCAGTTGGAGATTTACATGCGTTTGAAACACACACTGTTGGCCGTGGCATTGGCATTTGGTGCAAGCAGCGCTGCCTACGCCGAAAACCTCAAAATCGGCATGGTGCTGCCGATGTCTGGTCCTTTCGCCGCCTACGGTGAACAAATTCTTAATGGTGCTCGGCTGTATCTGGCCGAGAACGACAACAAACTGGGTGGTCGCGAGGTTGAGCTGGTCGTGCGCGACGACACTGGGGTCGCGCCTGAAATCAGTAAGCGCGCCGCTACGGAATTGGTCGTCAAAGAAAAGGCCGACATCTTGGCCGGCTTTGGCCTGACTCCGTCGGCCTTCGCTTCTGCGCCGATCGCGACGCGCGCCAAAGTGCCCATGATTGTGATGAACGCGGCAACCTCGTCGGTCACCGAGAAATCGCCCTACATCATTCGTACGTCGATGGCGCTACCGCAAATCACGGCACCGATCGCCACCTGGGCGCTTAACAACGACATCAAGAACGTCTTTACCATCGTGGCTGACTACGGCCCGGGGCACGACGCCGAGAAGCAGTTTGTCGAAACCTTCACTGAAGGCGGCGGCAAAATCGTGGGTGAAGTCCGCACGCCGGTACAAAACCCCGACTTTTCGCCCTTCCTGCAGCGCGCCAAGGACGCCAAGCCCGACGCGGTCTTTATGTTCGTTCCGGCCGGCGAGCAGGGCGTTGCTTTCTTGAAGGGTTACGAACAACGTGGGCTGAAGGAAGCCGGCGTCCGTCTGATCTCTACAGGCGACTTGACCGATGAAGACGTGCTGGACGCGCTGGGTGATCCGGCACAAGGCGTGATGACTTCCTTCCATTATTCGGAAGCGCACGATTCCGACTTGAACAAGAAGTACGTGGAAAGCTACTACAAGGCTTACCCCAACAAGCGTCCCAACTTTATGTCGGTGGCCGGTTACGACGGTATGAAGCTTATCGATCAGGTCTTGCAGAAGACGGACGGCGATGCCTCCGGCAAGAAGTTCGTCGACGCGGCCAAAGGCATGTCCTGGGAAAGCCCACGCGGCAAGGTCACCATCGACCCCGAAACCCGCGACATTGTGCAGGACATCTACGTGCGTGAAGTACAACGCGTAGATGGCAAGCTGCAGAACGTGGAAGTCGACGTCATCCCGGAGTTCAAGGACCCCGTCAAGGAAGCCGCCAAGAAGTAATCAAGAGCATCACTGCGAAATAAGGCTGACTGACTGGTGCAGCTCGGTCGCCCCTAAATCGTTTTGCTAAAAGTCTTGAAGAGGGCCGGTGTGCGTAAGCGCCACCGGCCCTCTTTGCGTTGGTACTCGTAAGCGCAACCGGCCCTGTTTGCGTTGGTAATCGTAAGCGCCCATAGCACGCTTTGCCTGGAAAATGTCCAAAACAAAACTAGGGATTTCCATTGCATGCAAAGGGCGTTCTCGTTGTTACTATTGGAAAAGACGACGAAAATCGATTTTCCCGAGAATGTAAGGGAACGTCTATGTTTAGCGGCTGAAGGGTCCTTCCCGTGGTTCTGTGTCCAGACACATTTGCACACCAGTGCATGCAATAACGGGTTCAAGGTCGTTTCAGCTGTTCCGTTGTACACGCGTTCGGCATGCCGGCGCAACCTTTGACCACGCCGCTTTCCTTGGCGCGCTTTACGGGCGCTCCCCTAGCAGTGACAGGAGACACAATGCGATTCACTAAAGCTCTACTTACCGCCGCACTGTCGTTTGGTATGGCCACCGCCGCCCAAGCTCAGTCAGACGAAATCAAAATCGGCTTCGTGCTGCCCATGTCCGGCCCCCATGCTGAATACGGTCTGCAAATTCTGAATGGCGCCAAGCTGTATATGCAGCATCACGGCGACACCGTGGCCGGCAAAAAAATCACATACGTCGTTCGCGACGATACCGGTGTTGCTCCGGAAATCAGTAAGCGTGCTGCACAAGAACTGGTCAACCGCGAAGGCGCGCAGATTCTGGCCGGCTTCGGCTTGACGCCTTCTGCGTTTGCTGTGGCGCCGCTCTCTGCCCAGGGCAAAATCCCCATGATCGTCATGAACGCGGCCACCTCGTCGGTCACGACCCGCTCGCCCTACATCGTGCGCGCTTCCATGACTTTGCCGCAGAACTCGGCGCCTATGGCTACTTGGGCGCTCAGAAACGGCATCAAGAACGTCTATACCGTGGTGGCTGACTACGGTCCCGGCCACGACGCCGAAAAGCAGTTCATCAAGACCTTCACTGAAGGCGGCGGCAAAATCGTCGGCGAAGTCCGCACCCCGGTACAAAACCCCGACTTTGCCCCATACTTGCAGCGCGTCAAAGACGCCAAGCCCGATGCCATCTTTATGTTTGTTCCGTCAGGGGCACAAGGTGCATCCTTCCTCAAAAGCTACGCCGAGCGCGGCCTCAGCAAAGAGGGCATCCGTCTTATCGCTACAGGCGACCTTACCGACGAACACGTGCTCGACTCCATGGGCGACGAGGCTCTGGGTTTGATCACCGCGTTCCACTACTCCGATGTTCACGACTCAGACCTGAACCGCAAGTACACGCAGGATTACGCCAAGGCGTATCCGGGTGTGCGTCCCAACTTCATGTCCATGGGCGGCTACGACGGCATGCACGTCATCTACGAGGCCCTCAAGAAGACCAATGGCGACCCCAGCGGCGAGAAGTTCATCGAAGCTGCCAAGGGCCTGTCCTGGGAAAGCCCGCGCGGTCCGATGTCCATCGATCCCGAAACACGTGATGTGGTTCAAAACATCTACATCCGCGAGGTCAAGCGTGTCGACGGTCGTCTGGCCAACGTAGAGTTCGACGTCATCGAGAACTTCAAGGATCCAGGCAAAGCCGAGAAGTAATTCTCAGCAGCCAGTAGTCACAACAAAGGCGCCTATTGAACTGACCCCCCAAAGGTTGGACTTACGTCCAACTTCCGGGGGTCAGTTGATATTGGGCGCCTTTGTTTATTTGGCGGGGCAAAGGCATTGTGCACCTGTTCGAGTCCACAGTTGAACGGGGTGGACGCAAAGACGGCCCGCAAGAAGCTACCTGTTGGTGTCAAGTTGCTGGAGCCCATTCGCACGAATATGCCGGGGCTTAAAAGACCGCGCTAACTACCCGTAGAAGTTACGGTCGCCCCCAGTCTCCTGGCCACCAGAAAGAGAAGGGCCGCTTCTGGCGGCCCTTAATGACTGTCTTTAAGACGACGGTTTACGTCCAAGCCTTAGCCAAGCTGCTTCAAAAACGCTTGAACCGCCTTGGCAAAGCCTTGCGGCTCTTCAGCCACCGCCAGGTGCGAAGCGCCTTCCAGAACTTCCAGTTGTGCGCCGGGAATCTCTTTGACCATGGTTTCTGACATGGCTACGGGCGCCCCTTGATCCAGACGGCCGGCAATCACCAGAACAGGCGCTTTGATTTGCGACAATCGGCTGGTGGTGTCTACGGTACCCACCGCATTGCAGCAGCCGACATAGCCTTCCTGGTCCGTGCTGACCAAGCGGCGACGGTAGGCCGCCACTTCGCCTGCACGCTCTTTGCGGAATCCTTCATGGAAATAACGTTCCATGACTGCATCGGCGATGGCTTCAATGCCTTGAGCGCGTACCGTGTCTATTCGCTGCTGCCAGACCTTGCGCACATCATCTGGGTAGGCCGAAGTGGAGTTGGCAATAACCAGGGCGGACACCAGTTCCGGACGGCGGATGGCCAGTTCTTGACCCACCATGCCGCCCATGGACAGTCCGATCCAGATCACCGGTCCGCACTCGAGCTCTTGAATGAGCCGTGCAGCATCGTCGGCCATCTGCTCCATGGTGTACAGCCCTGCCGGCGACTCGGAGCCGCCATGCCCGCGATGATCGTAGGCGACCACGTTGAAGTCTTCGGACAAGAGCTTTGCCAGGCCATCCCACATCGTCAAGTCGCAACCCAAGGCATGGCTCAGGACGATGGTTTTTGCTGCGGCCGGATCGGTGTGACGGGCAGGACGATAGCTGTAATGCAAGCGGGGTGAACTTTGCGTCACGCGTTCTTGCCCGCTGCCTGGGTGGAAAGCGTCCATGGGCGACATCTCTTTGAGCTCGAAGCCGATGTCTGCCCCAATCTCACGCAAAATCTGCTGAGCGTGAGTAAAGCCGGTGTTGGCGGCGGGCACACCGGCGTAGATAGCGGTCTGAATGAGAATTTCTTTGAGCTCGTCCACCGTAAGCCGGGTTTCCGGTGAGCCTCCCTGTAGCGCCGCGCGCACGTGCAATTCGAACTCTTCCCAGCGACCGAGGGCCATGGTGATAGCGAGCACCATGGCACGGCGAGTCTTCTTGTCCAGGCCAGGGCGGCCCCAGATCTCATTCCAGGCAAAACGGGTAATCAAATGCTGGAAGTCGGCATTAAAGTTGGTGGCGCGGGAAAGCGAACGGTCGACCCAGGCGTCGCCAAGGATTTCGCGCCGGTTTTTCAGGCCTCGCTCGAGGTCGTGGTCGGTGGGATCAAAGCTCATAGATACATACTCGAAAAAGGTTTGATGAAGGGCCATGCCCCGCCTGTGAAGGTAGCGGCGCGGCCGGTGCTATAGCACGCTCTTCGCCGATGCTTCGTTAATGCTATGGAACACAGGGGCGGATCGCATAGGGGTTTAGTTCAATGCCTCAAGCAGCTCAAGCATCTGTGCTTTAGCCAGGCTCGCCGCATTGGCGTTGGCTACCTCAGGGTCGAACAACCCTTGCAGGGTGGCAATATCGATTTTGTTCAGCAGTTGTTCGTCATGTTGCACGGCCTCGGTGACAACGTCGGACAAAGGACGATTGTTGGCCACGGCCTCGCCCGTCAGCTTCTCCATTAGGGCGTGCGCAGCCGGCTTGCCGATGGCGCCGGCCAAATACATGGATACCGCTTCGGCGAAGACCAAGCCTTGCAGTGCATCGATATTCTTCAGCATGCGCGTCGTATCGATCTGCACGCCGCTGATCGCCTCCGTCATCGCCGCCAGGGCGCCATAACTGCTGATAAAGAGGCTGGGCCACTCGGCCAGCTCTGCCTGCCAATTGCCCAGGCCGCGTTCATGCTCTTGTGCCATATTTGCGAGCAAAGCGGCCGCCTTCTGAGGTACCCGGCCCGCGGCGGCCAACGCAATCATGCAAGAGACAGGATTGCGTTTATGCGGCATGGCAGAAGACCCGCCGCGTCCTGCACCGCTTGGCTCTGCCAGCTCGGCGATCTCTCCTTGCGACATCAGGCTGAAGTCCTTGGCCAACTTGCCCAAACTGCCAGCCAATACGGCGACTTCCAGGCCCAGACGCACCCATTCATCCCGCTGTGTGTGCCAGGTGCCTTGAGGCGCCGCCAAACCCAACTCGTCGGCCAGCCGACGCATCACTGTCTGACCCTTTTCGCCCATGACCGCCAAGGTGCCGACAGCTCCTCCGAGTTGCAACTGCAGCGCACGTTTGCCCGCCTCACGCAACTGCTCGCGCGCACGCATCAGGGGCGCTGCCCAACCCACGAGTTTGAACCCGAAACTGGTGACCTGCGCCGGTTGCATCAAGGTGCGAGCCAGTACCGGCGTGTGCAAATGCTCATCTGCCAGCTGCAGCAGACCACGGCATAGCTCTTCCAGCTTCCCATCCATCAGATGCAGCGCGCGGCGCGTCACCAGCACCATCCCGGTGTCGATCACATCCTGGCTGGTACTTCCCAGGTGCACATGTGTCGCCGCGCTCGGTTCCTTTTCGGCCACCGCCTTGGTGAGTGCTTTCACCAGAGGAATAGCCATGCTTCCTGCACGACGACTGGCCGTCACTATCGCCGGCACATCAAACAGCTCGATGCGGCACTGGGCCGCGATGACTTCGGCCGCCTTGGAGGGAATCAAGCCTTCGGCCGCCTGTGCTCGAGCCAGGCCGGCCTCAAAGTCCAGCATCGCCTGCAAGACCGCCGCGTCGTCAAATACTTCAATAATTTCAGTGGTTGTAAGGAAACTGTCGAAGATGGAAACGCTCACGCAAAGCTCCGGTGCATTGATCAAGAGGCTCGATCCAGAAGGCGGCCAAGCCAGCCCATGATTGTATCCCGCGGGTGTTTCAACGTTCGTCAGACCTCACGAGCTCCTCTATTTCCACTATGCCGCCATTCGGGGACTACCCTCGACGTAGCTGGGCGCCGAACGCCGAGGCGGAGCCGTTCCATCCGCCGGACGGGTCTTAAAAACCGACCAACGGCTTCTCTATAAGTGCACCAGGAGTGAACCTCGAACAAAGAGGCTTGAAAAGAAAAAGAACCGCACAAATGCCCGAACTAATGTGAATTTTTGGCCTTGAAATACCTGGCCAAAAAAAGCTGGCCAAAAAAAGCTGGCCAAAAAAGAGATGGCCAAAAAAGCTGGCCAAAAAAAAGCTGGCCGAGAATATGGCCAGCTACAAGCACGCTGCTTATGACTAATCAGCCCACGAGCCGCTTCCGCTCCTCGCGGCCAATCTCGTTCACACGGTCATCATTCCTCGCTGCCGTCTTCGACGAACCGCGTGCCGGCCGCTTGCCCGTTCGCGAACCGGTTTCATCCTGAATGCCAGACGGCCGGCCTTCCTTCTTTAGTCCCGTATTCAATACCGCGATCGCCTGAGCCAGGTTCTCGGCTTCGCCCGACAAGCTACGCACCGTGTGCCCCAAATCTTGCACCAGGTTCGCGTTCTGTTGCGTCACAATATCCATTTGCCCGATGGCCTGGTTAATCTGCAGCAGGCCGGCCGACTGCTCCAGCGACGCTGTAGAGATCTCACCCACCAGGTCCGTCACCCGACGCACCGAATCGACAATCTCTTGCATGGTCGCGCCCGCCCGCGCCGCCTGCTCGGACCCGGCGGAAATCCTGGCCGACGACTCGTCGATGAGGCCTTTTACCTCTTTGGCCGCCTGAGAACTCTTCAGAGCCAGATTGCGGACCTCGCCGGCCACCACCGCGAAGCTCTTGCCTGCTTCGCCGGCGCGGGCGGACTCTACCGCGGCGTTAAGCGCCAGAATATTTGTCTGGAACGCAATCCCTTCAATGAGGGTGACGATGTCGGAAATTTTGCGCGAACTGCCATGTATGCCTTCCATGGTGCCGACCACTTCCGACACCACGCTACCGCCGCGCTGGGCGATATCCATGCTTTCTTGCGCCAAACGGGCCGCCGTATGTGCGTTGTCCGAGTTTTGCTTGACCGTGACGGTGAGCTCTTCCATGGCGGCTGCGGTTTCTTGCAGCGACGATGCCTGGTCTTCTGTGCGCGCGGACAGATTAGTGTTGCTGGCATAAAGCACTTGGGCGGCATGGCTGGTGGCGCTCACGCCCAGCTGGACGTCATCGCTAATGCTGATGAGGCTCTTGCGCATGATGTCCAGATAGAAGCTCAGGCGGCTGACTTCGCCACCTGCCTTATTGGCGAGCTCGGCCGTGAGGTTGCCGGCCGCGATCTGGCGGGCGACCTGGGCCGCGTCTTCCAGGGAATCGACAATGCGTTTGGCCACGACCCAGCCATAGCCCAACATGCCGGCAGTCAGCAGGCCCAGGACAGGCCAAGCGGCCCACGCCCAGTCGGCCGGCACCCCGCCTGTGGCCGCAAAGTAGCTGGCGCCGGCGATGGCCGCCACACCCATGGCCGACATGCGAAACATGCTGGCCCGAAGCCCGTTGTGAAACGGCAAGGCCGCAACGTCCAGCAAGCGCCGCCAGCCTGCCCGCACCTTTTGTCCTTCTTTGACGGTGTAGCCTGTGTGGCGTTTGGCGTTGATATCGGCATAGAACTGTTCGGCCGCCCGCACCTGTTCGTCAGTGGGTTTGACGCGTACCGAGGCGTAGCAAGTGACTTGGCCGTCTTCCACGACCGGATAGGCGTTGGCCAGGACCCAATAAAAGCCGCCATCTTTGCGGCGGTTTTTAACCAGGCCCAGCCATGGCTTGCCCGCTTGCAGAGTCTTCCATAGATCTGCAAATGCCTCGGGCGGCATGTCGGGATGGCGAATAATATTGTGCGCCTTCCCGATGAGTTCGTCGCGATGAAAGCCGCTAACTTCTATAAAGGCCGGATTGGCGTAAATGATGCGGCCCTTCATATCGGTCTTGGATATGAGGTATTGGTCGTCGCGGACCTTAGTCTCCACATCAGTAATCGGAAGATTCTTGCGCATAAAGCCAGTCGTCCTGTGAGTTAGTGGCGCCCATCGGGTGCAGTGAGTCGTTAACGGAATAACGGCCGCTTGCCCGGTTTCTTAAGACAGAGGCTTCGGCGGACACCTAAGGTTTACCCTTGGTCGGGATGCACAACGTATAGCGTGCTGATAATATTACTTACTTTTAGACACGCCTGTCCTGCGCGTCCAGTGGTCTCCAATACGTAGAACGCTTCATCCACTGACGCAGAGATGTTTTCAGCGCTTCAATCCGGGCTCGACGCAGGGTTTGCCGACGCTGCCCGCTCAGCGTGGACGTCCTGAACGTACTCGACTTCCTCGCCATCCTTGGCCAAGAGTATGCAACGCTTATTGAATCAGCTGTGCGCAGAGGCCCCGTTCGGTTTGGTCGTCCTGGACGACCGCGGGTTCATCATGCGCGCCAATCAGACCATCCTGCAATGGGCCGGAGCCGATGCTGATCAGGTGCTGCACCGCTCTTGGGCCGATGTGTTTCCCAAGGCCGGCTTTATTGGCGAGCGATCTTCCGGCGACCGCGTGTCAAGCGCGCCCGGCGCACCTCAGACAGAAGAGCCTTTAAGGGGTGGCCCGGCTGGAACCGGCGCCGTCGAGCCCATGGCTCTTGCCCCGGGGCTCATTCATTCGTCGGTAGACCGATACCTGCGCCTGCCCATGACATCCGATCATGAAGGCACCGCCACGTTGCTTCTGTTTTTTGGTTCGACCCAGGCCGACGCCCTGTGTTGCTGCTTTGCCTGGACGGTGCAGCAATGGCAGGTTCTTGACCGAGAGCAGCAACGCTTGGCCAAGAAGCTCGAGCGGGCAAACTCCCATCTCTTGCGTTCAGAAAAATTGGCCGGCATTGGTCAGCTGGCGGCCGGAGTAGCGCATGAAATCAATAATCCCATTGGCTATGTGTTTTCGAACTTGAAAACCTTGGCCGGTTACATGCAGGACATGCTGCGCATCATCGATGCCGTCGACAAGCTCGAGCACATCGACGACATCCGCAGTCTTAAACGAACCCTGGAATACGACTACATTCGCGGCGACGTCGAAGCCCTTATCGAGGAGTCCGAAGAAGGAATTGAGCGGGTAAAAAAAATAATTTCGGCGTTGAAAGATTTTTCTCATATCGCCGACGACGGCTACCGCAAGGCCGATATACATCGCGGTATTGAAACCACGCTTAACGTGATCAATAACGAACTCAAGTACAAGGCGCAGCTAGTCAAAGATTACGGCTCTTTGCCCTTGTTAGAGTGCAATATCTCGCAAATCAACCAGCTGCTCATGAACCTGCTGTTGAATGCCGCGCAAGCTATACAGGGGTCGGGTGTCATTACCATTCGTACTCGACACGAAGACCCCGTAGTGTGGATCGAAATTTCCGACACAGGCGAAGGCATGTCGCCCGACGTGGCCTCTCGTGTATTCGAACCGTTCTTCACTACAAAGCCGGTGGGGCAGGGGACGGGCCTCGGCCTGGCTCTGTCGTACAGCATTGTGCAAAAGCACCACGGCGATATCGATGTAACAAGCGAGCCCGGACGCGGTACGACTTTCCGGGTGACCCTTCCTGTGCAAAATTCCGCAGCCTCGTTCAAGGGACAACACCATGTTGAAAGCAGCCACTGAGGGCACCCGTCTGGCCACGTTGTTACTCGTCGACGACGAAGAAAATATTTTGCGAAGCCTGCAACGCTCCTTGCGCCACACGCCTTATCAAGTCCTGTGCGCCAGCGACGGCTTGCAGGCGCTCGAACTGCTTCAATCCCAGCCGGTGGATGTGGTGGTTTCCGATAGTCGGATGCCCGGCATGGACGGACCCAGCCTCCTGACCGAGGTTCAGCGGCGCTGGCCTGACACCATGCGCATCATGCTCACGGGCTATAGCGATATGGCGGCCACCATAAAAGCCATTAACGAAGGCCGCATCTACTGCTATATAAGTAAGCCGTGGGACGATGTCCAGCTACGTCTTATCATCGACCAGGCACTCGAGCTGCAACGCAGCGAGCGCGAGCGGATGCGCTTGCAAGATCTTACCTACGAACAAAACCTGGCTTTGCAAGACATCAATGCCGAGCTGGAATTAAAGGTACAGCAGCGCACCTCCGAGCTGACTCGCGCCAACCAGATGTTATCGGCGGCGCACACATCTCTGAAAGAAAGCTTCGTTACCGCAACACAAGTTTTTTCTTCGCTCATTTCTCATCGTGTGCCGCCCAGCCGCCAAACCAATAACGAAGTGGTGGATCTGGTTCGCGCCTTTTGTCGTGCGAAGCAGGTCGAGCCCAAGCTCGCCGACGACCTTGCGATGGCGGCAGCCTTATACAACTTGGGCAAGCTGGCATGGAACGATGCCCTTATTGCCTTACCCACCGATCAGCTGCCTCGCGAGCTGCAGGAGCAATATCGTCAGTATCCCAAAATTGGTGAAGCACTACTCATGGCCCTTGAACCAGCCCAGGACGCGGCGGCCATTATCCGTTCGCATCAGGAGCGCTGGGATGGCAAAGGCTTTCCTGACGGCCTGGCAGGCGAGGCCATCCCCTGGGGATCCCGAATACTCAAGATGGCCGTGGATTTCGTCGAATTGCAAATGGGCATGATCGTTTCACGGCGCTTATCCTACGAAGAAGTGGCCACCGATATGCCGAAGTATGGTCGGCGGCTATACGATCCGGCCTTGTGTCACGAATTCGCGGAAGTGGCTTGCGCCTTCTACCGTCAGCAGGCGGCGTCCGAGATCCAGACCGACACAGTGCGAAGCAGCGCCTTGCTGCCCGGCATGGAAATCGCGCGCGACCTCCATGCGCCAAGCGGCGTATTACTGCTAAAGAAGGGAACCCAGCTGACAGATCGTCTTATTACTCGTTTACTCGATCTTGAAGAAAACGAGGGAACCCAATTCGAATTTCATATATGCCGCTACATACCACCCAAAGCTCAAGACGCCTGATAAGCGCTGCCTACACCTGCATGACCCCGGCCGACGAGCTGGTTCGCTGCCGCCGTCCGGTAACCACCGACGACCCCATAGAAATTGGTCATACCGATCTGGTCAGCCGCTACCCCGTCTATCTGGCGGCGTTCTCCCTGATTTGGGTGGGCGTGCTGTGGCCGCTGGATTATTTCTGGGCGCATTTGCTCTCGGTGCCAGGGCCCCTCATCACGCCTGAATGTGCGCTTGCCTTCATGCTATGTGGCTTTGCCATTGTCGCCGCGCGCAGGCACGGTCAGCTGCCCTGGTGGCTGGGTGTTCTAACCTTTGCCTCCAGCGTGTATTGCTTGATTGTCAGTTTGCCGGCGAGTACATCGCTACTCGAAATCCCGTTGTCCACCTACATCAATGAAGCGGGGGCTTCGAGTTTTCTGATTTTGTTGATCGCTGCAATCTATCTTTCTAGCTTGGGTGGGCGGGCACGACGGCTTGCCTGGTTCCTGGGTCTTGGCATCGCCGCAGGTTTTCTTGCCTTGCGTGTTGTGTTTCTGAGTCCGCCCGGAGCCGCCTCCTACAACTCGACGGCCGATATGGCGGTTGTATTGTTCTTGCTTGCCGGCGGCGCCGTCATGGCCTTAAGCGCCAGGCGGCCGCTACGGCCAGGCGCCTGCCCAAGGGGCATTCTGGCCATTACCACTATTGGTTCGTTTGTGGCCATTGCACTTTGGTTTGTGCTTACGGGCTACGCCAAAGCAGTGCATTTCGAGGGGGTCTGGCAAGGCGGCTTGCAAGCGGTGCAGGCGCAGCTGGTACTACTTTTTTGCCTGACCTTCACCTGCATGCTGGCGCGCTCACAGAAGCTGGCGTCCGAACTCATCAGTCGCTCCCGCGAGCTGCATCATGCGTCGCTCCACGATTTTCTGACCGATCTTCCCAACAAGCGTCATTTGGCCAAAAGGCTGGCCGCCATGTGCCGGGCCGCACGCGAAAAGCGTGAAAAAGTGCACGTGGTGTTGATCGACCTGGAGGGCGTAAAACTCATAAATGATTCCATGGGCCACGCGGTGGGAGACGTCGTGCTCAAGGAGGTGGCGCGGCGCATCGTCGAGCGTGCGGGACCAAGCGCGTTTATTGCCCGGCTGGAGGGCGATGAGTTTGTCCTGGCCTTTACCGGCCAAGAGGATGAAACCGTGCGCACCATCACGCAGGGGCTGCTGGACGATATCGGACGCAGCTATCAAGTGCACAATGCCGAACTGCGCGTCTCGGCAAGTGCCGGCATCACTGCCAGCGACGGCCGGATAGGGCTTCCGCTAGAGCTCGTAAGCCAGGCCGATTTGGCCGTGACCCGCGCCAAGCGTGACGGGGGCCGTACGTGGTACGAATACTGCGCTTCACTTCGTAAAGAGGTCACCGAACGCCTCGCCATGAGCGTCGAGTTGCAAAACGCACTTGAAAGCGACACCTTGTGCTTGCATTATCAGCCGGTGGTCGATGGGCATACGGGTCGCATTGTGGGCGCCGAGGCGCTGCTTCGGTGGCTGCACAGCGATTACGGCCTGATTTCTCCTTCCATGTTCATTCCCCTGGCCGAAGAAACTGGGCAAATCGTACCTTTAAGTTTATGGGTGCTTGATCGAGCCTGCCGCGATGTGCTGTCCTTGCGACAGCGTAGCGCCTGCGACTTCCCGGTACTTATTAATATCTCGCCCCTGTATTTTCATCGCAGCGATTTCGTAAGCGATATCGAAGCGGCGTTGACCCGCTACGCTCTGCCTCCGGAAAGCCTGCAAATTGAAATCACCGAAGGGGTGCTGTTAGATAGCGCGCAGACCACTATAAGCAAACTGGCCCGGCTGAAAGAACTGGGTGTCAAGGTGTCGATAGACGATTTTGGTACCGGGTACTCAAGCTTGAACTACCTCAAGAACCTGCCTATCGACAAGATCAAAATCGATCGTTCTTTTGTGAATGAGGTCATCAGTGACCGGCACGACGCTGCTATTACCAAAGCCATTATTGGCCTAGCTCATCACCTGAATTTGAAGGTAGTGGCTGAAGGGGTAGAGACGGAATCCCAGTTCTGGTTCTTGAAGCGCAATTTCTGCGACGAATTTCAGGGCTATTTTTTCGACCGTCCCATGGCTTGGGAGGATTTTTCGCGCCGCCTGCACGAGACCGGCGGGCGCGTCGCGCTGCCTCAAGCGTTCAAGCAGCCCGAGTCTACCCGCACGCTGCTTATTGTGGATGACGAAGAGAATATTCTGCGGGCGCTGACGCGCCTTTTGCGGCGCGACGGGTACAACATAGTGTCGGCGCGTTCCCCCGCCGAGGCGTTCGCCATACTGGCGAGTCAAGAAGTACAGGTCATTTTGTCTGATCAGCGCATGCCCGGCATGACCGGCACAGAGTTTTTCAGCCGGGTCAAACAGATGTATCCGCGCACTGTGCGTCTGATACTTTCGGGCTATACAGAGCTTAAGTCTGTCACCGAAGCCATCAACCATGGCGCCATCTACCGGTATCTGACCAAACCCTGGGACGATCAAGAGCTGCGAGACCAGGTGTCCGATGCGTTCAAGGTGCTGAGCCAGCCGGTCCCAAGTTTAATGGCAGAGGGCAGCGCCTGAAATGTTTAAGGGGCACGCAATACCTTACCAAGTATGCGTGCCCGCTTCGCCACTTTGCGGACTGCTCATCGAGATACTGGCAGCATCGCTTGCGTGCTCTTGTTTATTGTGGCCAAAGGGCTGTTCAGCACGCTTTCCCAGCGAGCGGCTGCTCAGTACTAGGCAACTGCAGGCACTTCGATGGACGGCTCGCCGTCGCGAAGCGTCACGGTAATTTCGTCCGACTCCCACTGCCCATCGCGAATGAAGTCGCGCAGGGTGTAAATGGCCTCCTCCGGCTCTTTCTCCAGCACGGCCTGAGTGATGAGAACCTGTTTCAGGCCGTCCCGAAGTAAAAGACGCAGATCACCGTCTTGTTCGTCAAAGGCCAGTATCTGGCCTTGTATGCTCTTGTTTAGCGTCTTGATGAATCGATCGTAAGTCATGATTCCTCCATTGCTCTATGCACGGGATTCACGGACGTAATGGATTACAGCGTCGCCGCTCGTCCAGCAGCGGCGGCGCCGTTGAAAACTAGGACATACAGCAAGTGCGGATCAGTCCGGGTTTTTCAAGTGGTTGTTCAGGCGGCGACTCGCACAAAAAGAAACCCGCCGCAGCGGGTGAGGCCGAACAGGCCTGAAGCTTTAGTCTTTGGCTGCATCACGCAGCGCGTCTTTGCCTTCGCCCAGCTTGCGCTGTGCGGTGCCGACGTTCTTTTCAACTTTGCCTTCTACTTCTGTGGACTTGTCATCTGCGACTCGACCGAGCGTTTCCTTCACGCCGCCTTTTACTTCTTTGGCGGCTCCCTTAATTCGATCATTATCCATGGTAACTTCCTTTAAAACGCACGACATCGTGCTCATTTCGGAAAGAGCAAGAGCCGTGCCCGGACCTCTGGGCGAAGGCGTCGGCGTGCTAGACCGGCGCTCGCGACCCTTGCCTGGGTTTTCGAGTCCACATGTATCAACGCTTGCTGAAGCCGGACGGATCTGGCCAGCGTTGTGTCGCTCATATTCGGCCATATAATCGCGCCATGCGGCCCCGTGGAACATTCCTTCGACATAGAGGTGTGTCTGTCTGGCAACTTTTGTTTTGCCTGACCGTCTTCGCCTTTTTAGGTCGGGCTGTCATCCCCGCCGGTTATATGCCCGACTCTTCTGACACGAGAGCGGGCCGCTTCGCGATCACTCTTTGTGGGGTCGGTCCGGGTGCACCGAGCACGCTGCTTGTGGACCTCTTGAGCGACGCTAAGCAGCATGCCCCCGAGGACGCCACCAGCGCGCAGGATTGCGTTTACGGCATGGTGGCCAGTGAAATGGCCTTGCCCCAGGAGAACGATACGGTTCTTGCAGGCCAGTGGGCATACCGCAGCGCGGCAGTTTTCCATGACAACCAGACCTTACCACCGCTGCCCGCCGCCGGGCCGCCGTTGGGGTCGCGTGCTCCACCTCAGAACCTCGGTTGATTTTCGTGCGTGATCGTCTTTTATGGCGACCTGTCTGATTCGATTTCTCCGAGGTTTTTTATGTGTACATTACTTGCATTAAGCTTGCGAGCTTCCTCGCTCGCAGTCGCGTCCGTGGCGCTTTTCTTCAGCGCGGCGCCGTATGCTCACATCAATCTCCAAACCAAAGAAGCCCCAGTGGGCAGCAGCTACAAGGCCGTTTTTACTGTGCCGCACGGCTGCAAAGGCGCGGCAACAGTAAAGATTCGGGTGAAGGTGCCAGAAGGCGTCATCGGAGTGAAGCCCCAACCCAAGGTGGGCTGGACGCTTGAAACGGTGAAAGGCGACTACGCCCAAAGCCATGAACTTTATGGCCGGCATGTCGACTCTGGCGTCCAAGAAGTGGTCTGGTCTGGCGGTCCCTTGCTTGACGAACACTATGACGAGTTTGTCCTCGTCGGATATCTAAGCGATAAGTTGGCGCCTGACACCACGCTGTACTTTCCGGTCGTGCAGGCTTGCGAAGAAGGCGAGGCTCACTGGACTGAGGTGCCGGCTCCCGGTCATCCTGGAACAAGCCACGACCACTCCGCCTCGCCAGCACCGGCGTTAAAGCTGACAACAAAGCCGTGAAGGCGGTCGCGAGCCGACTGAACTAATTGCTCGAGCCCGGCGCTGACTCCCTGTGACTCTGTTCGCAGGGCGACGAGTTGCGTCTGGCTCACGTCGCCGCATCGTCGCCAAACATTTCTTAACTCCCGGACCCTCGCCGTATAAGCCCGCGTCGCGGATTAGCTGCGGCTGCGGACGATTCATTGTCGTTGGAGGAGGGCGGAAGAGGATGGAAGCGAATCGACGACCGGCGTCATCAAACCGATAAGACAGTTTGGTCCCAGGGAGGGACATATGTATAGAAAAACACGGGCGCGGATATCGCTAAGAAGACGTGACGGTGCGCATGTACAAATTGAGGGCATGCTTCGACAGGGAGGCGGTGCTGTAAGAAAAGTGACTATGGTGGCGCTGGCCCTCGCTAGTGGGGCTGCTGTTGTGGCTCCGGCGAACGCCGAGGAGCAGGGTGGACATGAGCCGGCCGCGTTGCTGGTTCAAACGGCACCGCACGAAACGTCGACTTCGCCCACGAATGAATCTGTATCTGCGGCGACGCTTGCTCCCATCACGGTGAAAGCAGGGCGCGACGGCTTGAGCCTTACCGCTCCATCCTTTCAAGAGGCAAAGGAGCAACTGTACAGAACTCCGGGCGGGGTGGCCATGGTATCCGAGCGCGTTTGGCGCGATACCAAAGCGGCCACTATCAAGGACGTTCTGGATTACACGCCGGGTGTGTTCGTTCAACCAAAATGGGGCGATGACGCGCGGCTTTCAATACGTGGATCGGGCTTATCGCGCTATTACCATCTGCGCGGGATAGGTCTCTACCAGGACGGCGTGCCGCTCAATTCGGCTGATGGCAGTAGTGACTTTCAAAGGATAGACCCTAGCGCCTATTTATATAGCGAGGTCTACAAGGGCGCGAATGCACTACGGTTTGGTGCTGCAACCTTGGGCGGGGCCATCAACTTCGTGACACCGACAGGCTTGGACGCCAGTGCCTTTCAAGGGCGCATGGACGCGGGCAGCTTCGGGTGGCGCCGCATTCAGCTAAGCAGTGGCTTTGCGGACGATGCCGTGGACGGATTCATTACTGGTTCGTGGCAGCGGCAGGACGGTTTTCGAGACCAAAGCGCGGGACGAACCCTTCGTGCAAGCGGCAATATAGGCTGGCAACTCGCCGACAATGTGGAGACGCGCATTTACATAAGCGGATTTCGTGTTCGGCAGGAAATCCCCGGGTCCGTCACGCGTGATCAAGCACTGAACGATCCGCGAAGCGCTGCTGCAATTAACGAAGCCAACAACTGGCAGCTGAATCTGGACGGAGGTCGCATTGCCAACCGCACAGTCCTCAACGCCGGGGACACCACATATGAAG
>JAJUGB010000025.1 GCA_029268595.1 Alcaligenaceae bacterium
ATTACGGGCCACTATCGGTACTTCGAGAGCCAACGTCGCCTCAGCGATTGGCCGCCGGCGCTTTGCGAGCAACTACACTATGAACCGGTGTTGACATCGGGATCAGCGAGTGAGCATGGATAGACCAGATTCTTTAACACAGCCGGCGGAGGCCGCAAACATGCAGGAACGGCTGCAGCGCATTCAGCTCGCTGTGCGACGAGCATGCGATCGCGCGGAGCGCTCGTACGACGAAGTCGCGATTCTGCCGGTCAGCAAGACTTTCAGCGTCGAGGCTATTCAAGAAGCCATGCGCTTGGGTCTGTATCGTTTCGGCGAGAGTCGCATGCAGGAAATCCGCGAGAAGGCCGAGCTGTTGGGTGAGGGCGCACCGACGTGGGTCTTGATCGGTCATCTCCAAACCAACAAGGCCAAGGATGCCGCTCGCTGGGTGGATGAAGTGCAATCGCTCGACCGGCTTGCCTTGGCCGAGGCCTTGGATACTCGCCTGCAGCGAGAAGGACGCGCGATTGATGTGCTTGTGCAGGTCAAGACGTCGCCTGAGCCCAGCAAACATGGCCTGAATGCTGGCGAGCTACCGGCTTTTCTCAAGCAGATACGCGCATTTTCCAGTCTGCGTGTCAAAGGTCTTATGACGCTTGCGGTCAACTCGGCGGATGAACAGGCGGTGCGCCAATGTTTTCGGTTATTGCGCCAGTTGCGCGATCAAGCGCTGGAGTCTGGTTTTGACACCGTGCAACGATTGTCCATGGGCATGAGCGGTGACTTTGAATGGGCTATTGCAGAAGGGTCAACCGAGGTAAGAATAGGATCGGCCTTGTTTGGTCAACGTTAGTCAACATGGTCACGTTGGTTCGGTGGCGCGACGGAAAGTAAAACGCATGGCAGGAGAGTACACATGGTGAAAAAGAAGCGAGACAAGCTGCGCGTGGCTTTGGGCGGCATAGCGGCGCTGCTATGCAGCGGGGTGATTGCCTCGCAAGCGTCGGCCGCTACACTGGACGTGGTTCGAGAACGCGGGCATTTGCAGTGCGGGGTGACAACCGGTTTTGCTGGTTTTTCTGCTCCGGACGACAAGGGCGAGTGGCGGGGGCTCGATATCGACCTGTGCCGTGCGGTCGCTGCAGCTACCCTCGGAGATGCCGACAAATACAAAGCCGTTCCCCTCAACTCTCAGCAGCGCTTTACCGCTCTTAATTCTGGCGAAATCGATGTCCTGGCGCGCAACACGAGCGTGACGCAGCAGCGTGACACGGCAGTCGGCGCCATCCATGCGGGTATCAATTTTTACGATGGGCAAGGGTTTTTAGTCTTGCGGTCGTTGGGTGTGCAAAGCGCTAAAGAGCTGGACGGTGCAACCATTTGCCTGCAAACCGGCACGTCCAACGAGAACACGCTTGCCGATTGGGCCAGGGCAAACAATATCAGCTACAAGCCAGTGGTTATCGAGCAGTTCAATGAAGTCGTGAACGCTTTTGCCGCCGGTCGCTGCGACGTCTTCTCTACCGATGCGTCTGGCCTTGCTTCCATTCGCATCTCGCGCCTGCAGGATCCGGACGCCTACGAGGTGCTGCCGGAAATCATCTCTAAAGAGCCGCTGGGCCCGTTTGTGCGGCAGGGGGATGATGCCTGGTTGAACATCGTCAAATGGACCTTGCAGGCCATGTTGAACGCCGAAGAGCTTGGCGTGACGTCCACCAATGTGGACGAGATGCGCAACAGTAACGACCCCAATATTCGACGAATGCTGGGTGTCACTCCGGGGTTAGGTTCGAATCTGGGTCTTGATGACGAATGGGCCTACCGGATCATCAAAGAAGTGGGCAACTACGGCGAAAGTTTCGAGCGTAACGTCGGCATGGCAAGCCCCCTCAAAATAAAGCGCGGCCTTAACGCCTTATGGACCGACGGGGGCCTGATGTACCCTTTGCCGTTGCGGTGAGGGGCCTTAGCGCTTCCGGTAAGTGACGGCTATTTGAGCAAATGCAATCTGCAAGGCCTGTGTTCCGGCCTGGAACACTACAGGCCTGCCGCGCCCCGTGAAGCAGATTAAGCGCTTAGAAGCAATCATGGGAATGAACTTCGCGAATTGAATTTCGTCCCATCTCACTTCCCGGCGGGTGATCCATGTTTGCTTGATGCCTTGTTCGGTCACAATGGTTTCTGAAATGGCCATATAGCGGGCTACCAGCGCCAAGGCGCCGAATGTCACCAATAGGCAGCCGGCCACAACAGGGTTTACTTCGCTGCCCACTGTGGCGGCGGTACGTACGAGCTGTAAGCCGATAAGCCCCAACACCACCCAAGCCAGAATTTTTACCCAGTTGGCCCAGGCCATCCCTTTGATCGGCAAAGGGCCAAGCTGCTGCATGAGCGCCCGGTGTTCTTCTGCGCTGGGTCGTTGAAATTGAAAGAGGGCCATGTGGGTCCTGTAATGTGGGTGTTGGCTGAGGCGGATATTTTAATGGCTGTCGGTAGCAGACGCTGAGCCCTTTGGCGGCAGGCCTAAGGCGCGAGCTGCTGCACGCGGCCGTCGGTCAAGCGCACGACTCTGTCGGAGAGCTCTAGCTCGAGTAGGGCGCCATTCAAGCGCGCCACGTCGATTCCGGTCCTTCGGTGCAGCGTGTCGATATCGACCGGATCGTAACCCAGGGCATTGAGCAAACGCGTCTGGATAGGGATGGGACCCTCGGTGCTCTGCTCGTCATCGACCGCCGTGCCCTTTGCCTTCGTGTCAGGCGTTGACCGGGACTCGGAATCGGGCAGCGGACCCCCTGGCGGCCAAAGGCTGGAAACCCGCTCTTGGGCATCGTGTTCTATAGGGGCCGCACAGGAGCTGCCGTCCGGGTCAGGCGGGGCGGCGTTGTGAAACACAGACGCGCGGGCGCCCCGCGCCACGCGAGCTGCCGGCCCTTTGGGCGAAGAGCCCGCCAGTTGACGCAGTTCGTCGGTAATGTCTTCGCCGGACTCGACCAGCTTGGCCCCTTGACGGATTAGCGCGTGGCATCCACGAGATTGAGGCGAGTGGATGGACCCGGGAATGGCGAATACTTCGCGGCCCATTTCTGTTGCCAGCCGCGCGGTAATCAGAGAGCCGCTTTTTTGTGTGGCTTCCACGACGAGGACGCCTTGGGCCAGGCCGGCCACAATACGATTGCGGCGGGGAAATAGGTAGGACTTTGAAGGTGTGCCCAGAGGCGCTTCCGAGATCAACAGGCCTTCTTGCGCGATGCGGTGCGCCAGTCCCAGGTTTGAGGCCGGGTAAACAATATCTAAGCCGGTTGCCATTACTGCTATGGTGGACCCGCCCTTTGGTGATGCGGACAGGGCGCCTTCGTGGGCGGCTGTGTCGATGCCCGCTGCTAGGCCGCTGGCCACACACCAGCCCTTGCTTGCCAAGTGCCGCGCAAACGCCTTGGCGTTGTCGATTCCGCCCGGTGTTGCGTTTCGTGCGCCCACGATGCTAAGGGTAGGACGACTAAGGAGCGACAGATTGCCGTTGACGTACAACAGCAAGGGCGGGTCGTGAATATCGAGCAGCGCCTTCGGATAGTGCGGATCGGCCAGAGTGACAATGGCGCGATTCGGCTCTTTAAGCCAGTTGAGTGCTGCGTCGATTTGCTGTTCTATGGTTGCGCTTGCCGGCCGGCTTAACTGAGCCGCCAACTCGTACGGCACATACTTCGCCAGAGCAGCTGTAGACGAGTTGTATACGTCTTGAGGAAGTCCCACCGCCACCAAAAGGCTGCGCGCCTGTGCGGGGCCCAGCCCTGGCTCCAGCGTCAAGCGCAGCCATGCGCGAATTTCATCGACAGGTAATGTGGTCGGCATCATTAAAGTGTGTCACAAGTTACCCGCTTCGTGCAGAGGGGACGGAGCGTAAAGTCCACCTGGAGCGCAAAAACCCTATTTGTTATAATGAGTTAGACGATTTTTACAGATAACCATGGCCATTCTTCCTATTCTGCACTACCCCGATCCACGTTTGCATAAGGTTGCCAAACCCGTGCAAGTGGTGGACGATCGTATCCGCCAACTGGTGCGCGACATGGCCGAAACCATGTACGACGCGCCCGGTGTGGGGCTGGCCGCCACACAGGTGGACGTTCACGAGCGCGTAGTCGTTATTGATGTCTCCGAGGAAGGCAACCAGTTACTGGTGCTCATCAACCCCGAAATCACCTGGAAGAGCGAAGACTGCCAAGTATACGAAGAGGGGTGCCTTTCGGTTCCTGGTGTCTACGACAAAGTAGAGCGCGCGGCCCGCATCCATGTGCGGGCCCTTAACGAGCAAGGCGAGGCCTTCGAATTTGACGCCGATGGGCTTCTTGCTGTTTGCGTTCAGCACGAACTCGATCATCTTCTGGGTAAAGTATTCGTCGAGTACCTTTCGCCTCTCAAGCAAAATCGCATCAAAACCCGAATCCGCAAGCAAGAGCGCCAGGCTGTGAAGGCCTAACCTCTATGCGTATCGCCTTCGCCGGAACTCCCGAATTCGCTCGGGTTGCCCTGGACGCCATTGTGGCCCAGGGCTATGAAGTGCCTTTGGTCCTGACCCAGCCCGACCGCCCGTCGGGCCGTGGCCTCAAACTGACGCCCAGCCCAGTTAAACAGGCCGCGATCGCAGCCGGAATCCCTGTGATTCAGCCACGCAGCCTCCGACTCGACGGCAAGTATGCAGAAGAGGCAAAGGCGGCTCAAGATGCGCTGGCGCAAGCCCGGCCCGACCTATTGGTTGTCGCTGCGTACGGCCTAATCTTGCCGTCCTGGACACTGACGCTGCCCAAGCACGGCTGCTTCAACATCCACGCCAGCCTGCTACCCCGCTGGCGTGGGGCAGCACCCATCCAACGCGCCATAGAAGCAGGGGACACCGAAACCGGCATCACCATCATGCAGATGGACGAGGGCCTTGATACCGGCGACATGCTGTTGATCCGCCGCCTGCCCATCGATTCCCGGCAAACCGCCGCACAATTGCACGACGCGCTAGCTGCCCTGGGAGCCGATGCCATCCTCGAAGCCATACGCCAGCTCCAGGCGGGCACACTCAGCGCCACGCCACAACCCGAAGAGGGCGTCACCTACGCCGCCAAACTGGACAAGCGCGAGGCCCCCCTCGATTTCTCCCAACCCGCCACTACCCTAGCCCGGCGTATCCGGGCCTTTAATCCTGTTCCCGGCGCGACGGCAAGACTGCCAGGCATGGAAGACCCCGTAAAAATATGGGATGCGTGCGCTTTGAGCAGCAACACCAGCGCTGCCCCCGGTCAGATTACTTCGGTTTCCCCGGAAGGCATCGATATAGCAACCGGTCAAGGCATACTCAGGCTGCTAAACGTGCAGAAAGCCGGCGGCAAGCGGCTGCCGGTCTCCACGTTCGTACAAGGCTGGACGCTGCCTGACTGAATTCGGGCGGCCGTTCCCCACTTTCATTTGCACAGCCCGTGCTATCGAGCTTTAGCGCACGGTGATGAGGGCGCGCCTGCGTCGCTTGACGAAGGCGGTGACAAGCGCTTCCTTAAAATCCTCAGTGAGGCAAGCATATCAACGGTGAAAACCGTTAATTCCAGCGTCCACCCTGGCCACCCAGGCTAAGCCGCCCAGCTCCCAAAAACATAATCGCCAGCGCCGTGAACAAGAACATGCCCTGTAGCTCAAGTTGCCATCCTCCCGTCTTCGAAAGCATGAACAACTGATGACTATGAGCCAGGAAAATGGCAAACAACATGTTCACCAAAATAAGCAGGCCGCCTAGCCGCGTATAAATGCCGACGATCACCAAAATTGGTGCAATGACCTCACCAATATAGACTCCCCATGCCAGAAAAGCCGGCAGCCCGTTATTGGTCAACATGCCTTCTATACCCGACACCCCTGAGCCCAGCTTGGCGATGCCATGCAGCAAGATAAAAATGCCGAGAGCAAGACGAAGAATCAGCTTGCCAATATCATCATAGGAAGAAGAAGACATGTGAGCACTCCAAAGTTGGACACGACGGCATTGTAAGCATGCTTTCGCCAAACCCGGTAATAAGCGATCACCCTAGTGGCGCGCCCCGGCCTCGACCGGGGGCGCAGTGAAGACACGGCGGCGCTGTGAAAATAGGCCGGCGAGTTACAGCGCTTCTGCGTACAAATCGTACTCGTCGCTATCGGTGACTCGCACCCGCACCATATCGCCCGGCTTAAGCGTACGTTGTGCAGTCACATAGACGTTTCCGTCGATCTCTGGTGCATCGGCGCTCGAACGTCCAATGACACCTTCCTCGCTCACCTCATCAATCAAGACGTCAATCTCGCGCCCTTTCTTGCGAGCCAGGCGCTCCATGGAAATGGCTTGCTGATGGACCATGAAGCGTTCCCATCGGTCCTGCTTGATCTCGTCGGGAACGGCGTCCGGCAGTTCGTTGGCGCGCGCGCCCTCCACCGCGGAGTATTGGAAGCAGCCGACGCGGTCCAGCTGTGCTTCGCTCATCCAGTCCAGGAGGTATTGAAAGTCGTCTTCCGTTTCGCCGGGAAAGCCGACAATGAACGTGGAGCGCAAAGTAAGGTCCGGACAGGTTTCCCTCCACTGACGAATGCGGGCCAAGGTGCGGTCCTCGAAGGCAGGACGTTTCATGAGCTTCAGGATGCGCGGGCTGGCGTGTTGAAACGGAATGTCGAGGTAGGGCAGTACCTTGCCCTCTGCCATCAGTGGAATGACTTCGTCCACATGTGGGTAGGGGTACACGTAATGCAGGCGGACCCACGCCCCCAACTCGCCCAAAGCCTGGCTTAACTGAGTCATATGCGTCTTGATGGGCCGTCCGTTCCAGAACCCTGTGCGGAACTTCATGTCCACGCCATAGGCGCTGGTGTCCTGCGAGACGACCAATAGCTCTTTGACCCCCGCATGCACCAGACGCTCGGCTTCGCTCAGAACGTCGCCGATCGGACGGCTGACGTGGTCGCCGCGCATGGAAGGAATAATGCAAAAACTGCAGCGATGGTTGCAGCCTTCAGCGATTTTCAGATAGGCGTAATGGCGCGGCGTCAATTTGATGCCTTGCGGCGGCACCAGATCGACATAGGGGTCGTGTTGCACTTGCGGGGGAGCGGCTTCGTGAACAGCCCGTACCACCTGTTCGTACTGTTGCGGGCCTGTTACTGCCAGCACGGACGGGTGCACGTTGCGGATGACGTCTTCCTCGACTCCCATGCAGCCGGTCACTATGACCCGGCCGTTTTCCGCAATGGCTTCGCCGATGGCGTCTAGCGACTCGGCTTTGGCGCTGTCGATAAAGCCGCAGGTATTGACGACCACCACGTCGGCGTTGTCGTAATCGGGCGTGATCGCATAGCCCTCGGTGCGAAGTTGCGTCAGTATGCGTTCGGAATCAACAAGCGCCTTAGGGCAGCCCAAGCTGACGAAGCCGACTTTGGGGGAGTTCATGAATGGTCCTCAATGAGCGAAAACGCCCGATAAATATGAAAAGCGTGGAATGGAAACGGCCGCCGCCGAGAACGCTGCGATTTGATGATAAAGTCCGAAGAGAAAAACATTCGTACTAGGTAGCAAATCTTCGTGCCCCAAACCTCAGTAAAGCCGCACCGCCCCTCGCTGTCCCGGATTCTGCTTGCCAGCGCCCAGAACGTGAAGGCAGTGCAGGAAGGGCAGTCGCTGACTGAAAGCTTGGCTGCCACCCCCGCCGAGCTTCGTGCGGCGACACAAGCCGTGTCGTTTCACGTCATGCGCCGGCTAGGGCTGGCCAGCGAAATTAAACAGATATTGGTGCCGAGGACGCCTTCAGACGCCTTGCTGGACGCTTTGTTGAAGGTGTCGCTGGCTTTGCTGGACACAGCCATGCACGTAGCCGAGAACCCAAATCTGGACACCATGGGCCGTGGGCTTCCTGTGTATGCGCCACATACCGTGGTGGACCAGGCGGTCAATGCCGTCGCGGGACAGCGCAGGCTACAAAAATTCAAGGGTCTGGTTAACGCCACCCTGCGCCGATTTACGCGCGAAAGACCCAGTATTTTAACCCAGGCATGGCAAAATCCCGAGGCCCAGTGGAACTACCCGGTCTGGTGGATAGAACGGGTGCGCCAGGCTTATCCCGACCACTGGCAGCAGCTTCTGCAAGCGGGCGATTTTCCCGGCCCTTTGACGCTGAGGGTTAACCGCCGTCAAGCGTCCATCGAAGACGTAGAACGGGCCTTGCAGGAAATGGGCATGGGAAGTCGGCGGATCGGTCGCTCGGGCCTGGTGTTGAGCCAGCCCAAACCAGTCAATGATATTCCCGGATTCAAAGAGGGTTGGTGGTCGGTCCAGGACGCCTCCGCACAAAGGGCGGCCGAATTGCTCGAGCCTCTCGACGGTGAACGTGTTCTCGATGCATGCGCCGCCCCTGGCGGGAAGTCGGCCCATTTGCTGGAGTTGGCCAACATTGAGCTTTTAGCTCTGGATAACGATTCCACCCGGCTACAACGTATCGGCCAGAATTTTGAGCGTTTGCGCCTGCCCATGGCGCCGGATTCCCTGAAGTGCGCAGACGCGTCTTCTATCGAGACGTGGTGGGACGGTCGTCCTTTTGATGCGGTGCTGGCCGATGTCCCTTGCACCGCCTCAGGAGTCGTCAGGCGTCATCCCGATATCCGATGGTTGCGACGCGAGGTCGATATTGCCCGAACTGCCGCCTTGCAGGGGCGCATTATCGACGCGCTCTGGGCTACAGTCAGGCCGGGTGGACGGATGCTGTATGCTACGTGCTCGATTTTTCCCGAGGAGGGCGAGGATCAAGCCCGCGCCTTCGGATCACGACATCCGGACGCCAAAAGGCAGCCGGCCCCGGGCCAGATTCTGCCTTTGCTCGATGATGACAGTGGCAGCGCGTTTGACGGCTTTTTCTACGCTTTGTTCGTTAAGCAAGCTTAAGGACCTATGTTCCCAGCGTTTTGGTCCCTTACCTCTTTAGTCGAACCATGACTGCTTTCTGGCGCCGCTTTTTAGTTGGACTCATCCTGGCTTTTCAGGTCGGGATCGGGAGCGCGTCAGCTCAAGAAGAGGTGGTGCAAGTCAATCCGCACATCCGCGAGGACCAGCTTTATATCGATGCGGATGTTGCTTTCGAAATCTCCTCTGAATTGCGTACGGCCGCTGAAAAAGGCGTGCCCATCTATTTTGTCGCCGAGCTCCAGATCAAATCCGAACGCTGGTGGTGGTTTGATAAAACCGTAGTAGACGAGCAGTTAAGCTGGCGATTGGTTTATAACGTGCTCACGCGTCAATGGCGAGTCGGGACCGGTGACCTCTCGCTACCGGAGCCCAGCCTGGACGACGCCCTTTCGTTCGTACGCAATATCCGAGGATGGGCGGTGGGCGATATCGAGGAGTTCGATCCCGACGAGCAGTATCAAGGCCGGCTCCGGGTCCGCCTTGATACCTCCCGTTTGCCTCGGCCCTTCCAAATCGATGCGTATAACAGCAGCGCCTGGAATATGGCGACGCCATGGAAAGACTTCACATTTTCGATATCCGACGTCGCCCGCGATCCCTCTTGAGGCTGGCTCTACGGCTGGTTCTACTGGTAGCGGCGGTCAGTGCGCTGGCTCTTCTCATACTCCTTGTATGGTCGACGGGTAATGCCTCGCGCTACGCGCAACAGTACGACACCTTGCTCATGCTAAACGGCATCATCGCCGTAGCACTGATATCTTGGGTGGTGGTGCTGTCAGTCAGGCTGTTGCGCCAGGTTCGCCGGCGGCAATTCGGCGCACGTCTCACCTCGCGCTTTGCTTTGTCGTTCGCCCTTATCGGGGTGCTGCCCGGCGCCTTGATTTATCTGCTGTCCGTGCAGTTCATGTCGCGCTCCATTGAATCGTGGTTCAACGTGCGGGTGGATTCGGCCCTGGAGGCCGGCCTCAGCCTTGGCCGGGCAGCGCTCGATACGCAGCTCAACGATTTGAACCAGCGGGCCCGCGATATGGCGGACGAGTTGTCCAATGCCTCGGATGGCGATATGGCGGCCGCCATTACCCGTCTGCGCGAGACGGGTGGCGTAACCGAAGCGATGATATTTACGGGAACCGGCCGTCTTATTGCATTTTCGTCTCAAAGCTATAGTCTCTTGATTCCCGATGTGCCGCCTCCGCATGTGCTTAACCAGCTGCGTATCTCGCGCGGATATGCTGCGGCAGAGGCCGACGACGCACCCCAAGGGCAAGCCTCGCCGACAGGCACAGGGCTTCATTTGCGCGTCGTCCATCCCATTTCCAATCTGGAACGCGGCTCCAGCGCCCTCGGGCTTTCTCCCGACAGCCGATGGCTGCAGGTGATCGAGCCAGTGCCAGAGCAGATTGCCCGTAACGCTAATCAGGTGCAGCAGGGCTATCGCGACTACCAAGAGCTGGCCTTGTCGCGTCTGGGCTTGCGCAAGCTGTATGGGATTACCTTGACCCTGGCCCTGATTTTGGCTGTCTTTGCTGCCGTGGTCGTGGCCCTTGCGCTCTCCCGGCGGCTGGTGCGGCCTTTGTTGTCTCTGGCTGCCGGTACACAGGCGGTTGGTGTGGGCGATTATCGGCCTTTGCCAGAACCGCCCGAAAAGGACGAGGTCGGCCAGTTGACGCGCTCGTTTAACGCCATGACAAGGCAACTGGAAGAGGCCCGCAAGACGGTCGAAAACAACCGCATGCAGTTAGAGCGCTCCAATGTCTATCTGGAGTCCGTGCTAAGTAACCTCTCGTCGGGCGTGCTGGTGTTTGACGAAGGATTTCGCATCAATATGTTCAACGAGGGTGCCGCCGCCATCTTGCGAGTGGACCTGCGCTCGGTTAAGGGTCGCCCTCTGGAAACGATAGACGGCGCCTTTCATTTTGCCCAGCTCATTCGACAGGCTTTTGCAGGTCATAAGGCCGTCGGGTCCGAGCGTCTATATTGGCAACAGCAGTTCGAGCTCTCCCTCGATCCTCAAGACGATAACGGCAAGCTCAAGAACGCCATCACCGTTTTGGCTCGCGGCACCCATTTGAGCGTCGATGGGCGGGGCAATGGGTATCTGGTGGTGTTCGACGATATTACGGAAGTCATTTCCGCCAACCGCACCGTGGCGTGGGGCGAGGTGGCTCGGCGCCTGGCTCACGAAATCAAGAATCCCCTTACTCCCATACAGCTTTCGGCAGAGCGCCTGGCCATGAAGCTGGCGCCACGGCTGGAACCGACCGACGCCGAGCTCTTGGCGCGCGCCACCAACACCATCGTGAACCAGGTGGCTTCCTTGAAGCGCATGGTGGACGACTTTCGTGAATACGCCAGAACCCCGCCGGCGCAGATGCAGGAAATCGACTTCAACGAGCTGGTTGCCGATGTCCTGGGTCTGTATGGGTGGGATCCTCGCGGCGAACCTGTGCGCGCCGACGCGCAAAATGTCAAAATAGAGGCAAGCTTCGAGCAGGATCTGCCTATTATCGAGGGCGATCCGACCCAGCTGCGGCAAGTACTGCACAATCTTCTTGCCAACGCCCGCGATGCGGCCAGCCAAGGACAGTCCGGTGGCCAGGCGCTCATCCAGGTGGAAACGCGTTTAACTCATGCCAACCTGGAAGGCGGCGAAGAGCAAATGGCTGTGCGCCTGACCATATCGGATAACGGCCCGGGGTTTGAACCACAGGTACTGACACGTGTGTTCGAGCCTTACGTCACGACAAAGGCGACGGGCACCGGTTTGGGCCTGGCCATAGTCAAAAAGATTGTAGAAGAGCACGGCGGGCGCATCGACGTTTCGAATCGGCGAGGCGGCGGAGCGCGCATATCCATCCTGTTAACCCGTCTTGCGGCGTCGCGGGTGGATCTGGACGTGGCGGGGCGGGCGAATGATAATGCGGAAAAAACATAGGTGATGCTATATGGCCAGAATTCTGGTGGTTGACGACGAAATCGGCATTCGCGAGCTGTTGTCGGAAATTCTCTACGATGAAGGGCATACGGTCGAGCTGGCCGAGAACGCTGCTCAAGCGCGTCAGGCCCGTCTGCGCGCGCGCCCCGATCTCGTGCTGCTTGATATCTGGATGCCCGACACCGATGGCGTCAGTCTGCTGAAGGAATGGGCATCGCAGGGCCTGCTCGATATGCCGGTCATCATGATGAGCGGTCATGCCACTATCGACACTGCTGTCGAGGCAACGCGCATCGGCGCCATCGACTTCCTGGAAAAGCCCATCACACTACAGAAGCTGCTTAAGACCATCGCGTCCGGCCTGGCTCGTCCCGTAGTGCAATCGGCCGCTGCACGCACCCCCGAACGACGTCCAGAGCACACTCAACCTCTTACCACGGTTCCTGTGCCTGAAATGGGGCGCGAGCCCGTGCCCTCTGCGCCGCCCGCGCCCCAAACCGGTAATTCACTATTGGGCAGTATTGCCCTCGATCAGCCCTTACGAGACGCGCGGGACGAGTTCGAGCGAATTTATTTCGAGTACCACTTGGGTCGCGAGAACCACAGCATGACTCGCGTTTCTGAAAAGACTGGCCTTGAGCGTACGCATTTATATCGAAAGCTGAAGCAGTTGGGCATTGATGCTTCCCGCAAGAAACAGCAACAGCAGCAATAAAGCCATAATGCCGGCTCAATCACAAATTTAACGATCCGGCCGGGGAGCGCGCCTCAAGGCGTCAACGGATATACGGGTTTCACCGCCCGGACCTCGCACCGAGGCGGCACGCCACGCATGGCCGTAGGCAACCTCCAGGCTCAGGTGTATGGTGCCGTCCATGTGACGTTGCGATTCCAGCGCGTTCAGCAATCGCTGGCGCCAGCTTCTTCCCACCAAACCAGCGCGTCGCCCAACGGCAGGATTGCCACCCAACGCCCGCACATCCGCAAGCAGTTTCTCGGGTGTTCGATAGGTAAGGGTGACTATTTCCTGATCCATGACCGGATCTGCAAAGCCGTTTTCAACGAGCAGGTCGCCGAAGTCGTGCATGTCGACAAAAGCCGGGGTGCGGGTAGTGAGGTCGGCTACAAAGAGCGCCTGCCGCAGTTCTTTGAAGGTGCCCGGTCCCAGACAAGAGAACATCGCCAAGCCGTCAGTGCGCAGTACCCGTCGCCATTCGTGGAACACCTGGTGCGGCTGCGAATGCCAGTGCAAGGCCATGTTCGACCACACGAGGTCAACGCTTTCCGGGTTGAGGCCCGTTGCCGCAAGGTCGGCTTCAACAAAAACGGCCGCGCGCGTGGGCTTGTTGCGCAAGCGCTGCCATAGGCTGGGCCGGCCAGCGTGGCGTCGTTCGGCGACTTCGAGCAGTGCTGGACAGGCATCAAGACCGATGTAGTCCATTTCGGAGTAGCGGGCGCGCAAGGGCTCGAGTGCATGCGCTGCGCCGCAACCAGCGTCCAATATGACTTGAGGCTGGGTGCGGATATAGCTGAGCCGCTGCAACATGCGCTGAGCGATTTCGCCGTACAAGAACTGGGCCTCATCCAGGGGACTGCGTCGACTGAACTGTTGCAGTACGTGCCGGCTATTGAGCGGCAGGGTAGGAGGCTGTGACATATTTAGGCGTAAGGGCTTGAGACGAGCGGTTCAGTGTGATGCGATACGGAACGAATGAACCGCTGCTCACAACGATATCTATTATGGCCGAATCGTATCGCCTTCGCGACTTGCCTGCGCCGTTGCCCTTGTTACGCAGCTTTGCACGGAGGGTGCTTCAGCAGCTGCCTACGCCGTGCCCGCTTTGCAAGCAGAGCGCCCTGGGTGGTCTGCTATGCGGGCCTTGCAGGGACGAGGTCACGGCCAGTACACGTGCCGCTGGTCCCCGGTGCGCCGTATGTCGATTGTGGTTGAATGGGCTTAATTCGGCGTCGGCCCTTGTCGGCAGTTCCGAATATGTCATGGATTGTCCGGACTGTGCGCTTTTGCAGCCCGAGTTTGATCGCGTCATTACCGCCTTCGATTACGTTGCACCCGGTAACGCCCTCATCCACCAGTTCAAGACGGCACGGCAGTTTGCCCACTCTCGGTTTTTGGGTCAACTGCTGGTCGAAGCCGCGCTAAGCGCCACGCCTCCTTTGCCAAGCAATACAATTCTGGTTCCCGTACCGTCCAGTGCCGAGGCCCTTATTCGGCGCGGATTCAACCCAGCAGCCGAATTGGCCAGGCATGTAGGCAGTCGAACGGGTTTGCCTGTTCGAGGCAGGTTGTTGAGGCGGGTATTTAACGGTCTGGAACAAAAGAACCTGAGTCGAGCCGAGCGTGCGAACGCCACCAGGCAGCTATACGCATGCACGAGGTCGGTGCAGGGCATGCATCTTACCGTGGTGGACGACGTGATGACCACAGGTTCAACCCTGCAAGCCATTAGTCGCGAGCTCAAATCGCAAGGTGCTTATGCAGTGACCGGGTTGGTGCTTGCTCGTACTCCCTATCAAGGTATCAATTAGCTTTCATGTTTCACATTATTCTGGTTTCGCCCGAAATTCCGCCCAACACCGGAAACGCTATCCGTTTGGCCGCCAATACGGGCGCTTGCCTGCATCTGGTGCGACCCCTGGGGTTCGAGTTGGACGACAAAAAACTGAAGAGGGCCGGCCTGGACTACCACGAGTGGGCTCGTGTGCGGGTGCATGACTCGCTTGGAGAAGCGCTCGAAGCGACGAATGCCGCACCCGAGCGCTGCTTCGCGCTGACGACACGCACTACCTGCCACATCGGTGAGGTGCGCTTCCAAGCGGGTGACGTCTTTGTGTTTGGGCGCGAGACCGCCGGGCTGTCGCAGCAAGACCTAGAGCATTTCCATCCCATGCAACGCCTGCGCTTGCCCATGCGGCCTGGGCAGCGCAGTTTGAACTTATCCAATGCGGTGGCTGTGACGGTGTTCGAAGCCTGGCGGCAGTTAGGGTATGAAGGCGGCGTATAAGCGAAGGGCTAATGGGCGACCGAGGGCCTGGTGGATGACCGAAGTGGGTGGCCGTTTACTCTGGCCGTGCTTCGCGGGCAAGGAGCTCGATGACGGCCTGTTCCGGTGCCTGGCCTTCGAATAGCACTTGGCATACTGCTTCGGTAATGGGCAACTCCAGCTTGTGCAGCCGGCCTAAAGCCAATGTGGCTTGTGCGCATCGAACCCCTTCGGCCGTCATGCCGCGGCTCAGGATGGCCTGTAGCGTGGCGCCTTGGGCTATGGCCAAGCCGACTTGCCGGTTACGCGAGAGTTCGCCCGTAGCGGTTAGCACGAGGTCGCCCAGGCCTGTCAGCCCATAAAAAGTATCGGGCTGACCACCCAGCGCCACGCCCAATCGACGGATCTCGGCCAGACCGCGAGTAATCAATGCTGCCCGGGCGTTGGTGCCCAATGACAGGCCGTCGCTAATGCCGCATGCGATCGCGATGATGTTCTTCATAGCGCCGCCGACTTCCACCCCGACGATGTCGCCGCTGGCATAAATGCGCGCGGTATTGCCATGCAGGCACTGCGTGCCAAGTTCAATGGTGAGAGCGTCGGAGCTGGCCACAGTCAGAGCCACTGGCAGACCTTGAGCAACTTCGCGCGCGAAAGAAGGCCCCGACAATACGCCCAAACCAATGTTCTTGTGATGGCCTAGCAAGTCGTGGACGATTTCATGGGGCAGCTGGCCCGACTCTGGGTGGAAGCCCTTGCAAGTCCAGACCAAGGCCAAGGGGCCTGCGCCATATCTTGGCAGCCGTGTCGCGAGCTCTTTACAGAGGCTTTCGAGGCCTGCGACCGGAACGCCCAGAATAATCAGGGCGGGTTCAGGCGTGTCTACGTGCGCTAAGGCCGCGTCCAGATCGCTGCTGGCACCGAGCTGGTCGGGTAGAGTCACACCCTCGAGATATCGAGGATTGCCATGAGTGGTTGCGATGGCGCTGGACACGGCCGGATCGCGCGCCCAGATCAGCGTGTCGGCGTTTGCGCTGGCCAAAGCGGCCAGCGCAGTGCCCCAGCTGCCGGCGCCGAGAACCGCAGCCCGTGGGCGATGGGACGCCATAGCTGTTTACTGGCGAGTAACGCCCGGCGGCAGCACGATGCCGGACCCTTCTTGGCCGCCTTGCTGGCTGCCCTGTTGGCCCTGTTGTTGCGCCAATTCTTGCAAGCGTTGCTCGTAGAGGCTCTGGAAGTTCACTTCGGCCAAATGCAGTGGAGGCAGAGAAGTGCGGTTGATGAGGTCGGCCACGTTGGCGCGCAGGTAAGGGTACAACATGGTGGGGCATACAATGCCCAGCAGCGGATCCAACTGCTCGTTTGGAATATTGGCAGCCTCGAAGATGCCGGCTTGGGTGGCCTCGATCAGATACAGCACCTTGTCGTTGATGCGGGTGGTAACCGTAACGGTCACCGTGCTTTCGTAAATGCTTTCGGCCAGACGTTGACCCCCCACGTTTATAGTGACTTCGACGGTGGGTCCTTCCTGTTCAAGGAAGATCTGCGGTGCATTGGGCATCTCGAGCGAGACGTCCTTGACATAGGTGCGTTGCAAGGCAAAGCTGGGATCCGTGTTTTGCTGGTTGCCTTGTTGATTTTGGTCCTGTTCGGCCATGTTCTGGAATTCCTGGTTATAAGCTGCGAGGTTTAGTTATTAAGCAGCGGCATGAGTTTACCGGCACGGTCGAGGGCGGCCAAGTCGTCATAACCCCCCACGTGTGTGTCGTCGATGTAGATTTGAGGTACGGTGCGCCGGCCCGTGCGCTGCATCATCAGCGCTCGTTGCTCGGGGTTGGTGTCGATGCGAATTTTTTCTATTTCGGTCACGCCGCGCTGCTTAAGCAGCATTTCGGCCCGTACACAATACGGGCATACGGCAGTACAGTACATGGTTACGGTCGCCATAAATTCCTCGTAATTAGGCTTTTTTGCTTAAGGGCATGCCGGCGTCGGCCCAGCTTCGAAGCCCACCGCTTAAAGCGACTGCTTCGTTGTAGCCGTGCTTGCGCAGCAGGGCTACGGCGCGGGTCGCATCGCGGCCCACATCGCAAATTACGATAATGGGCTTGTCTTTAGGCAATGACGCCAGTTTAGCCTCGAGCTCGGCTTCAGGCATATTCCGGGCCTGAGGGATGGTGCCGGCTTTGAACTGCTCGGGCGAACGTATATCCAGGAAGATGCCGTGCTTCTGGTTGACTAGTTGTACGGCTTCAGAAACCTGTACGGTGCCGCTTCGTCGGTTTCCAAGGGTGGGCCAGAGCAGCATAATGCCCGAAGCAATGGCGATAAGTACAATATACAGATTGTTCTGGCTGAGAAGAAAGTCCACAATAAATCCTGGTTGCGCTCTTCGGTAAAGAGCTGAATCCGGCGATTATAAAATGGACCTCAAGATTCAACTAACACGCGGATTCAAACATGCACAAACTTGTACTCATGCGCCATGGCGAAAGCCAGTGGAACCTCGAGAACCGTTTCACCGGTTGGACCGATGTCGACCTCACCGAGACGGGTCGGCAGCAAGCATGGGCCGCTGGCGAGCTGCTCAAGCAAGAGGGCTTTCAGTTCGATGTGGCCTACGCTTCGGTACTGAAGCGGGCTATTCGTACGCTGTGGATTGCGCTGGACGCCATGGACGCGATGTACACGCCCGTGCACTGCAATTGGCGCTTGAATGAACGCCACTACGGGGCGCTGCAGGGTCTCAATAAGGCCGAAACCGCTGCCAAGTACGGCGACGAGCAAGTACTTGTCTGGCGTCGGGCCTATGCCACCGCGCCCGAGCCGCTCGATCTCAACGACGAACGCCATCCGCGGTTCGATTCTCGATATTCCAAAGTGCCTGCCGAGCAATTGCCTGCTACCGAATGCCTGCGCGACACTGTCGAACGCGTGGTGCCTCTCTGGAACGACTCCATCGCTCCGGCGCTGCGCGCCGGACGTCGCGTCCTTATTGCGGCGCACGGCAATAGCCTGCGTGCGCTCATCAAGCACCTGGACAACGTATCCGACGACGAAATTGTCGGACTCAACATCCCCACGGGGCAACCCCTCGTGTACGAGCTCGACGAGAGTCTGCGCCCCATCCGGCACTATTATCTGGGCGATGCGGCGGAAATCGAGGCGGCAATGGCGGCAGTCGCCGCGCAGGGCAAAGCCAAACAGGGCTAGCCTCAGGGCCGGCCCGTCATCGTGATCTGCGCTCAGCATAGCAAGTTCAGGCAGCTGGTCCTTGGTCTTGTATTAACAGGGCTGGGCGCAGGCTGCGCATACGCTGCCGATCCAGCCGAACTCACGCGTCAACAGGCCCAGGCCCGTCTGCAGCAAGAGCAGGCGCGTGAACAGCAAGCCCAATTGCGCGAGCGTATCTCCAGCCTGCACAAGCAGATTGAAAGCCAGGAGTCCTCAAGGGAAGACGCCGCCTTGGCGCTACGCGAGTCTGAATCGGCCATTTCTCGCATCAATCAGCGCCTGAGCCAGTTAAGCGATGAAACCGACGAAGCAGAGCAAGCTCTGGAGGACCTCAACAGTCGCATCAAGCAACAAGATGTCGAGCTGATCCAGCGGCGAGACGAACTGGCCGACCAGCTGCGGGCGCGATATGCCAGCGGGCTCTCGCCGTGGACGGCTTTACTGTCCGGAGACGACCCGCAGGATATCGCTCGCGATCTGGGTTACTTAAGTTATATATCGCAAGCGCAGGCCGATGCGGTGCGGGCCGTGCAGGCGGCCTTGGAAGAACTTGGTCGACTGCAACAGCAAGCGGCGTCGCGGCGCGAGCAGTTGAAACAGCTGGCCAGCGAAACCCAAGCCCAAAAACAGGAACTCGAAAAGCAAGGCGAAGAACGTCGCAAGGTCCTGGCAAAGATCAGCGAGCAGTTGGCCCAGCAGCGCACTCAAGCGCAAACGCTGGAACAGAACGAGTCTCGCTTGTCTCGCCTGATTTCGGGGCTCGATAAAGAAATAGAGCGGCTTGCCGAAGAGGCACGAATAGCGGAAGAAAAGCGTCGTGCGGAAGAGGCCAGGCGCGCCGAAGAAGCACGACGCAAAGCCGAGGCGCGTCAGCGAGAAATCGAGGCGCAGCGGCGCGCCGCGCAAGAGGCGCAAAAGGCTGCCCGGGAGGCGCAGGAGCGCGCGCGGCGCGAGCAGGACGCACAGCGCGCCCGTGAAGCGCGTGAACAAGTTGAACGCGCCCGGCAGCAAATGCAAGACGCCGAGCGGGCGGCCCAGGAGCGCCCCCCGCAGGCCGCTCCATCGCCGACGCCGGCACCCCGCGTGCGCCATTCGGGCTTGCGAAAAGGCCTGCCTTTTCCCGTGCCCGGAGAGGTGCAGGGGCGCTTCGGGGTGGCGCGGCCCGATGGCGGCAACTGGCGCGGTATTGTGCTGCGGGCCGGCGAAGGGACGCCGGTCAAGGCCGTAGCACCCGGACGGGTCGTCTTTGCAGACTGGTTGAAGGGTTTCGGAAACCTCATCATCGTCGACCACGGCGCTAAGTATCTCACCGTCTACGCCTATAACCAGAGTTTGCTCAAAAAGGTTGGCGAAAACGTGTCTGGCGGGGATGTCATCGCCACGGTGGGATCCACGGGGGGCCAGGTCGAGTCCGGTCTATACTTTGAAATCCGGGAAAATGGCAAACCGGTCAACCCTTTACTTTGGTTGACGCGCTAATTTAGTTACTATCTTTCCGTTGCAATCGCACCGCAAAAACTATCTGACATCAGGAATGTGCATGGCCACTCGCAGGATAGGCAGTTTCAGTCTCGTCGCACTGGGCGCCGTGGGCGGTATTTTGGTGAGTCTCGGTATCACAGCATTGGCGCAGCGATCCGAGCCCTTGCCCCTACGCGAATTGCAGCAGTTTGCCAACGTCTTCTCGGCGATCAAGGCCAGCTATGTCGAGCCGCTAAGCGATAAAGATCTCATCGACGATGCGATCCGCGGCATGTTCACGGACCTGGATCCGCATTCCGCTTATCTCGATGCCGAAGCTTTCAAAGAGATGGAAGCCATTACGCAGGGCGGGTTTGGTGGTCTGGGCATCGAGATTGGCAGTGAAGACGGCATGCCCAAGGTCATTGCCCCTATTGAAGATACGCCCGCGGCCAGGGCTGGAATCTTGTCGGGCGACCTTATCACCCATATCGATGGCAAGCCGACCAAAGGCATGACATTGAACGAAGCCATCAAATTGATGCGCGGCGAGCCCAAGACTTCTATTGTGCTGACCATACAGCGGGCCGGTCAGGACAAGCCCCTGATCGTCAAGATTGTGCGTGACCTTATCAAGGTGCGCAGTGTGCGTAGCAAGACTTTGCCCGACAACATCGGCTACGTGAGGGTATCGCAATTTCAGGAACGCACGGCATCCGACCTTGTCGCACATTTGAATCGCCTGGGCAACGGAAAGCCACCACGGGGTCTTGTGCTCGATCTGCGTAACGATCCGGGCGGCCTGCTCGATAGTGCCATTGGCGTTTCTTCCGCATTCCTGCCGCCCAATGTACTGGTAGTGTCTACCAAGGGCCGTATCCCCTCGTCTAACCGAGAGTATTTTGCCAAACCCGTCGATTACTCGCGCTCTTACCTGAACGGCGGCGCAGCGCCTGGTATGCAAGACGACTTATCTGGTTTGCCGGCCTGGACAAAAACAGTGCCCATGGTGGTACTGGTAAACGTAGGCTCGGCCTCTGCGTCCGAGATTGTCGCTGGCGCCCTGCAAGATCACAAACGAGCCACCATTATGGGTAACCGAACCTTTGGTAAAGGCTCGGTTCAAAGCGTGCTGCCCTTAAGTGAAGATACGGGTATCAAGTTGACCACCGCCTTGTACTACACGCCGAGCGGTCGCGCTATCCAGGTAACGGGTGTCGAACCGGATGTAGTCGTCGATGACACCCCTTTGGGCAATCTATTCCGGCTTCCCCGCGAAGTCGACCTCGAGCACCATCTGCTCAACGGTGTTGCGCCGGAAGTCGTTACGCCCAAAGACGAAGTAGAAAACCAGGTACAGCCGCAAATGTTCGAAATAGGCGGTGATGACGATCATCAGCTGCAACAGGCCATTAACTTTCTTTCGGGCAAGCCGGTCAAGCGTAACGATCCGGCAGCTATAGCGGCAGCCACCCAGGCAGCCTCGGCTGAAAAAAAAACTGAGCGCGGTGCAACTACAGTGACGCCGTCCACAATTCCCGAGAAGATCGAGCGCTATCGGCTGACCCCTGAAGGCATGATCAAGATCGACGAATGAACGACGAGCAGCTGTTGCGGTACGCCCGGCACATTCTCTTGGATGAGCTGGGCATCGAAGGCCAGGAGCGATTACTGGCCGCCAAAGTCTTGGTGCTTGGGGCAGGCGGACTCGGTTCACCGGCCGCCTTCTATCTGGCTTCCGCAGGGGTAGGCCAGCTTGTGCTGGTCGATGACGACGATGTTGAACTAAGCAATCTTCAACGTCAGATCCTTCACACGACTGACAGGCTGGGTTGGCCCAAGGCGCAATCCGCTAGACATGCCTTGAACGAGCTTAATCCCGAAGTCCAAATCCATACTCGGGTAGAGCGGCTGAAAGGCAAGGCGTTGCAGGACGTGGTCGAGCAAGTCGACGTCGTGCTCGATTGCTGCGATAACTTTGCCACCCGGCACGACATCAACCGTGCCTGCGTCCTGCATTCCAAACCGCTAATTTCAGGAGCAGCCATCCGTTTTGCAGGTCAGGTCAGCGTCTACGACTTGCGCAGCAATCAATCGCCTTGTTATCACTGCCTCTTTCCGGAAGAAGACGAGGCCGAGGAAATCAGCTGTGCCACCACCGGTGTCCTGGGACCCCTGGTGGGCATCATAGGCAGCATGCAGGCCGCCGAGGCAATCAAGCTCATCGCCGGCATGGGGAAGAACCTGGTCGGTAAGCTTCTTTGTCTGGACGCCCTGGAGATGCAGTGGAACAGTGTGCGTTTTCAGCGGGATCCCGGCTGTCCGGTGTGCGGCCATCGGCCTCTGTAGCCGTCGCGGTAGCTATTGGTGCTAAAGTCTACACGCCTGTAGCCGGCCTAATGCCGCTACAAACTCGATAACGCGTGCCTTCCCGTCAGTAGCTCGCCCACCCTGTTGATGCGTATATCCACGTAGGGGCTGCGGCCACGATGCAAACCCGTGAAAGGAGTACCCGGGTGAAACACGTGCACGGTGCGCATGCCCAGTTGACGCGCTGCCTTCAGATTGCGCAAGGTGTCTTCCACGAGCACCACCCGCTGCGCCGGTGCGCCTACCCGGGCCAGGACCTGCTTCATTAAAGCAATGGAAGGTTTGGGCTTGATGCGCCCCTGCAGAGTCATTTCGTTAATGCTCCAGAGGCTTTCGAAATGGGGAAGGATGCGCAAGGTCTTGAGCACTTGATGCGCGTAGTCCCGCGGTGCATTCGTCAGCAATATCTTGCGCCCTTTCAGCAGTTCCAGCTTCTTCGCCAGGCCTGCTTCCGAGTGGACCAGAGGCGCCGGGTCGAAATCGTGCGCCCGGGCCAGGAATTCGTCGGAGTCGACACCATGATGACGAACCATGCCAATGACTGTGGCCCCATATTTCTTCCAATACCGCTTGCGCAGGTAATTGGCGGTATCGACGTCGACCTGCAGGGTGTCCATGACCGCTTCAGTCATGTTGCGATCGATGGCCTGGAAAATGTGCTGTGAGCAATCGTGCAGTGTGTTGTCCAGATCGAACAGCCACACTGGTTGCTGGCTATTGCGCCGTACTATGGCAGGGCGGGGGCGGCAACGCAAAGGGACCTGGGCACCAATCGCCGCCATTATTCCGACGTAATCATCGTGCCGACCCCCTGATCGGTGAGGATTTCGAGCAAGAGGCAATGCGGCACCCGTCCGTCGACGACGTGTACTGATTTGACGCCATTGCGGGCGGCCTCCAGGGCCGACGAAATTTTGGGCAGCATGCCGCCCGAAATAGTGCCGTCTTCGACAAGGTCGTCGATGGTCTGGGCCGACAAACTGCGCAGCAGCTTGCCTTCTTTGTCGAGGACCCCAGGCGTGTTCGTCATCATGATGAGCTTTTCGGCATCGAGCACTTCAGCCATTTTTCCGGCCACCACGTCGGCGTTGATGTTGTAGGCGCGTCCGTCTTCGCCGTAGCCAATAGACGATATGACGGGTATGAACTGATCGTCTTGTAGCGCTTTGACCACCGCGGGTTCAACCCGGGTGATATCGCCGACGTAGCCAATATCGAGCCATTCGCCCGGATGCTCTTTGTCCGCCAACATTTTCTTGCGGGCCTGGATCAAGCAGCCGTCTTTGCCCGTAAGCCCGACGGCCTTGCCGCCAGCCTCATTAATCATCATGACGATGTCTTGCTGCACCTGGCCGCCGAGCACCCATTCCACGACTTCCATGGTGTCTGCGTCGGTGACCCGCATGCCCTGGATGAAGGTGCCTTCTTTGCCTATGCGCTTCAGTGCGTCGTTGATTTGAGGTCCGCCCCCATGCACGACCACGGGATTGAGCCCCACCAGTTTGAGCAGAACCACATCGTGGGCAAAGCTGCGCTGCAGCTCTTCCTGGGTCATGGCGTTGCCGCCGTACTTGATCACGACGGTCTTGCCGTGAAACCGGCGGATGTAAGGCAGGGCTTCTGACAGAACGTCGGCTTTGACTGTGGACGAGTGCATGCGAGGATCAGTAGCTGAAGTGGACATGGCGTGCTTACAAGAGGCTGCTATGAAAAACCCGAAAGCACGAATGCCTTCGGGTGCGACGAATTAGGGGGATATTATTATCCGGCCAACGCTTGTTCGACTGTGCGTTTGAAAGCGTCCTTATCGTAATTGCCCAGATAGCGCTTGATGATGTGGCCCTGCTTGTCGATAAGGAAGGCGGTGGGCGTCAGTTTGACGTCGCCAAATGCCTTGGCCACTTCACCGGTGCTGTCAATGGCAACGGTAAACGGCAATTGACGCGTTTCAGCAAAATTTCGGACGTAGGCAGGCGGGTCGTAATCCATGGCCACTGCGATAACTTCGTACCCCTGCTGTTTGTATTGCTCGTAGGCTTGTGCCGTGTCCGGCATCTGTTGAATGCAGGTGACGCAACTGGTTGCCCAGAATTTGACCATTACCACCTTGCCGCGCAAATCGCTGGTGGTGAATGTGCGACCGTCCAGGGCCGTGAATGAGACATTGGGCGCCGCCTTGGCCGAACCGCCAAATTGCCATAAGCCCACGCCCACCAGGGCGAGTACAACTACAGCGCTGATAAGGATTTTCTTCATTGGACTGGCATGGTCTGAACATCGCCCGACGCGGCGCCGGGGTCGCTGGACGGATTAGCGCCTGAATTCAGATCGGATATGGGCGCAGATGAGCCTGGATTGGCAGCGGGCGCCGCTGTCTCGGTAACGAGGCGCTCGCCAGCAACGATCTCGAACAATTTTACTACTTTGTTCACGCCGGGCACGCTGGCGGCAGCCTTGGCAGCCATTTGGCCTTCGGCCTCTGTGACCTTGCCTTGCAGGTAAACGACGCCTCGTTCGGTGGTTACGTTTATGGTGCGAGCGGGCACGTCTTTGGTGTTGATGAGGCTGGTTTTAACGCGGGTCGTCAACCAGGTGTCGTTGCTGCGCACGCTTAGTGGCGTGATGTCGCCGACCCGCAACTGGTTGTAGACCACCTTGACCTTTTCCACGCCTCGGGCCAGTTCTTCGGCGCGCTGGCGATCGGCTTCGGTTGGCACGTCTCCCAGGAGAAGCACGCGGCCTGCATAAGATACGGTGGTCACACGGCCGTTGTCGCCCACACGTTTGCGCATCTCGTTG
>JAJUGB010000026.1 GCA_029268595.1 Alcaligenaceae bacterium
AAGCAGCCGGAACTCTGCAGTCGGCCCACGCTTGAATAGCCTGATCGTCCCCTGTTCTTGCATGATGATGGCACTGGCCTAACGGCGCAGTCGAAGCGCCATCAGCCATGTTTTAGTCGTAAATAAAGACGGTACCCAGACGTTCGAGGTGCTCGAGGGCTTCTCCGCAGCCGCGTACCACGCAGGTAAGCGGGTCTTCGGCCACCACGACCGGCAGACCGGTTTCCTCTTGCAGCAGGCGGTCAAGATCGCGCAACAGAGCGCCGCCGCCCGTCAGGGCAATACCTTTGTCAGTAATGTCGGCCCCAAGTTCGGGGGGCGTTTGCTCTAGTGCGGTCTTGACCGCCGAGACGATTTGATTGAGCGGGTCGGTGAGGGATTCGAGAATTTCGTTGGACGATACCGAGAAACTGCGCGGCACGCCCTCGGACAAGTTGCGCCCTTTGACTTCGATTTCGCGGATTTCTGCTCCGGGGAAGGCCGACCCGATTTCCTTCTTGATAAGCTCGGCGGTGGGTTCGCCAATGAGCATTCCATAATTTCGGCGGATGTAATTGATGATGGCCTCGTCGAACTTATCGCCACCAACCCGTACCGAGCCTTTATACACCATGCCGCCCAAGGAAATGACGGCCACTTCGGTGGTGCCCCCGCCGATATCCACCACCATGGACCCGCTGGCATCGGACACCGCCAAGCCGGCGCCTATGGCCGCCGCCATGGGCTCTTCTATAAGGAACACCTGACTGGCGCCGGCTCCGAGAGCTGATTCCCGGATGGCGCGGCGTTCGACCTGAGTAGACCCGCAGGGCACGCATACAATGATGCGTGGGCTGGGCGCAAACATGCTGCGCGGGTGCACCATGCGGATAAACTGCTTGAGCATTTGTTCGGTTACGGTGAAGTCGGCAATGACGCCGTCCTTCATGGGTCGGATGGCCTCGATATTGCCGGGCACTCGTCCGAGCATTTGCTTGGCCTCACGCCCCACCGCCTGAATGATTTTTTTGCCGTTGGCGCTCCCGTCGTGTCGGATGGCCACAACCGAGGGCTCGTCCAACACAATGCCTTTGCCGCGAACGTAAATCAACGTGTTGGCGGTTCCCAGATCGATCGCCATGTCGCTGGAGAAATAACTGCGGAGAAATCCGAACATGAGTACTAAGTGGTATGGAAAGGGTGGGACTTACGTTGAATACTGGGCCGCTCTTTTTGTCGCCGGGAGGCGGGGCGGATGGCGCGCGGAATCAATCAACGGATAAGCTTTTAATGATAACTTATAATTCAGCGAAGCTAGCAGTAAATCAGAGCTGTTAAGTTTAGTAACAGCCCGCGCCCGGCCTCGGCCGGCCTTAGACGGCGTCTTTGCCGCACCTGTCCAGCTCAAATTATCTACTCACTCGCATGGCAATCACCGAACAAGACGTCATCCGCGTCGCGCGGCTGGCCCGCATTGCACTTACCCCCGAACAACAAGCCCGCACTCAGACCGAGCTCAACGGCATCATGAACCTTATCGAAGAGCTGCAAGCTGTTGATACGCAAGGCGTCGAGCCCATGTCTCACCCACTGTCGGCCCATCAGGAGATCGCCCTCAGGCTGCGGCCAGACGAAGCCGCGCCGGCCAGCACGACCGATCATCGCGACACGCTGATGAGCAACGCGCCGGCCCAAACCGAGGGCCTGTTCCTTGTGCCAACAGTTATTGAATAAGCGTCTCTCATGCCTCTGCACTCCGAATTTGACTCGATTTCCTCGTTGCGAAACGCGTTGCGTGACCGCAAGATCAGCGCCCTAGAAATCGCCCAGAGCGCCCTGGAGGCGGCCCAAGGCCGTAGCGACCTGAACGCCTTTCTGCATATCGAGCCCGAGCTGACCCTTGCGCAGGCCCGCCGCGCCGATGAAGCTTTAGCACGCAACGAGGCTGCCCCCCTGGCGGGCATTCCCATCGCGCACAAAGACGTCTTCGTCACAAAGGGCTGGCGCACGACGGCGGCAAGCAAGATACTGCAAAACTACGTCAGCCCGTTCGATGCCACCGTGGTGTCGCGCCTGGAAGAAGCTGGCGCCGTGTCCATCGGCAAGCTTAATTGCGACGAGTTCGGAATGGGCTCCGGTAATGAAAACTCGGCCTTCGGTCCGGTTCGTAACCCGTGGCATGCAGATGTTGTTCCCGGCGGATCGTCCGGCGGGTCTGCTGCTGCCGTTGCGGCAGGGCTGGTCATGGCGTCCACGGGCACCGACACCGGCGGCTCTGTCCGCCAGCCTGCGGCACTGTGCGGCGTTAGCGGAATCAAACCCACTTACGGAACGGTTTCGCGCTTCGGCATCGTGGCTTACGGCTCAAGTCTCGATCAGGCCGGGCCTTTGGCGCGCCATGCTCGGGACCTCGTAGAATTGCTGGACGTCATCAGCGGCTTCGATCCTCAGGACTCCACCAGCCTCATGATGTGCGATGAGGCCGAGAACGAGCCGGGTCGTATACGTCTGGATTTCGATGCAGCCGTGCAACGCCAAGAAGTCGTGGCTGGACGTCCTCTTGAAGGGCTGCGCATCGGTGTACCTCGCGAGTACTTCAACGAGGGCCTGGACAACCAGATCGCCCAAGCCATCGAAGAGGCGCTAAAGGTATTCGAGTCGCTCGGGGCTAAACGGGTCGACGTATCATTACCCCGCACACGGCTTTCCATTCCTGCCTATTATGTGATTGCTCCAGCCGAAGCATCCAGCAATCTATCGCGCTACGACGCCGTGCGCTACGGCTACAGGACGGCCAGTTATGGCGACCTGGAAGACATGACCAGCCGTAGCCGCGCCGAGGGCTTCGGCCCTGAAGTCATTCGCCGCATCCTCGTGGGCACCTATGTGCTATGCCACGGGTACTACGATGCGTATTACTTGCAGGCCCAGCGGGTCCGCCGCATGGTGGTCAACGATTTCCAGCAGGCGTTCTCCGAACACTGCGACCTCATCATTGGTCCGGTCACCCCTAAAGTGGGCAAGCTCATTGGCGAAAACCGTGCGGACCCGACGGCGGACTGGCTGGCCGACGTCTACACCCTGGGCGTCAGCCTGGCCGGACTTCCGGCCATGTCCATCCCCTGCGGCTTTACGGCCGATCAGCGCCCGCTGCCTATCGGCTTACAGCTCATAGGCAACTACTTCCAGGAAGGACAGCTCCTGGCCGTTGCTGACCGCTTCCAGCAGGTTACCGACTGGCACCAACGCACACCGGAACAACGATAATGGAATGGGAAATCGTCATCGGGCTTGAAACGCACGCCCAGTTATCCACGCAGTCGAAAATCTTCTCAACGAGCAGCACCCGATACGGGTCGGCGCCCAATACGCAAGCCAATATTGTGGACATGGCGTTGCCGGGCAGCTTGCCCGTCCTGAACCGCGGCGCCGTCGAGCGTGCGATTCAGTTTGGCCTGGCCGTCGGCGCACGAATCGCGCCGCGCTCAATCTTCGCACGCAAAAATTACTTTTATCCGGATCTTCCCAAGAACTATCAGATCAGTCAGTTCGAGGTTCCCGTCGTGCAAGGCGGAAGCATTCAATTTGTTGTTGGCGAAGAAGAAAAAACAGTGCGGCTCACTCGGGCTCACCTTGAAGAAGATGCGGGCAAATCGCTGCACGAAAATTTCACGGGACCTTACGGTGAATCGTCCACCGGCATCGATCTGAACCGCGCCGGCACGCCACTACTTGAAATCGTATCCGAACCCGAAATGCGGTCTGCAGCTGAAGCAGTCGCGTATGCGCGCACCTTGCATGCCCTTGTCGTGTGGTTGGGCATTTGCGACGGCAACATGCAGGAAGGCTCCTTTCGATGTGACGCTAACGTATCGGTGCGTCCAAAGGGGCAAGCCGAGTTCGGTACCCGCTGCGAAATCAAGAACCTCAACTCCTTTCGTTTCCTCGAACGCGCCATCCAATACGAGGCGCGCCGCCAAATCGAGGTGCTGGAAGACGGTGGCAAGATCACTCAGGAGACTCGCCTCTACGACGCCGACCGCGACGAAACGCGCAGCATGCGAACCAAGGAAGACTCGGACGATTACCGGTATTTCCCAGATCCCGACCTGCCGCCCTTGGTGGTCACCTCTGATTGGATCGAGCAGGTGCAAGCTCAGATGCCAGAGCTGCCCGAGCAAAAGCGCACACGCTTCCAGGCCGAGCTGGGTTTGACCCCGTATGATGCGTCGCAGCTGACCATGGAACGCGCAGTCGCCAGCTATTTTGAAGAAACTGCCGCGCAGCTTCCCGAAGGACAGGCCAAGCTGGCCGCCAACTGGATCCTGGGCGAGCTTTCCGCCGGCCTGAACCGGCAAGAGCTAGCCATTTCCCAGTGCCCCGTAAGGCCGGCGGCATTGGCGGCGCTTATTGCGCGCATCATCGACGGCACCATATCAAACAAGATCGCCCGTGACGTTTTTGCGGCAATGTGGGAAGGCGAACACGACGGCAATCCTGACGCCATTATCGAGGCTCGCGGCCTGAAGCAAATCAGCGACACCGGCGCCATCAGCGCCATGGTCGACGAAGTGCTTGCCGCCCATCCGGCCATCGTGGAAGAGTATCGCGCAGGCAAACAAAAAGCGTTCAACTCTTTGGTGGGCCAAGTAATGAAGGCTGCCAAAGGCAAAGCCAACCCGCAGCAGGTAAATGACCTCCTGCGCGAAAAACTTGGCTAATCTGGGGCCCTTTGCTGGTGGGGGTGCGCTTGATCGAGGGTCAAGCCACCCCGTACTTATCGCGATAGGCGGCGACCGCTTCGCGATGCTCGGTGAACTGTGGGTCGTTTTCGAGCAAGGTCATGATGTCGCTAAGTGAGGCGATGCTGACAACTGGAATTCCATACGTGTTCGCGACGTCCTGTACGGCAGAATGCGGAGATAGCGAGTCGTCGGCTCCTGCCCGTTCCATCCGATCCAGAGCTATCAGCACCGCAGCGGGCTGCGCTCCGGCGGCGCGGATAATCTGCACCGACTCGCGTACCGATGTCCCGGCGGTGATGACGTCGTCAATAATGACCACTCGGCCCCGAAGCGGCGCACCCACGAGCACCCCACCCTCGCCGTGATCTTTCGCTTCCTTGCGATTGAAGGCAAATGGAATATCTCGGTGAGCCATTACAGGATGACTGGATAAAGCGACCGCCGTGGCAGTTGCCAACGGAATGCCCTTGTACGCCGGACCAAACAACATGTCGAACTCTATGCCGGACTGCACCAGCGCCTGGGCGTAGAATCCGGCCAACTTGCCCACTGATACGCCCGAATCAAATAGTCCGGCATTGAAAAAGTAAGGACTGATGCGGCCGGATTTGACCTTGAATTGGCCGAAGCGCAATACGCCCTGATCTAAAGAAAAGCGAACAAAATCGGTGCGAGAATTGTGTGGGTCGGCCATGGCGTAGTAATTTGAAGATTCGAATCCAAAACCTCTATTATCCGACATAACGCAGGTAGTCCTTGCTATGTAACGCGGCAAGGCTTGAATTGGAAGAAGAGATCAAGGATTGCATCATGAAGACGCCCGTCTATTTTATTTCTCATGGTGGGGGGCCGTGGCCTTACATGCCCGAAATGAAGGACATGTACCAAGCACTGGCCCGCTCGCTAAAAGAGATACCCGACCAGTTACCGGCGCGCCCCGATGCCATCCTGATGGTGTCGGCACATTGGGAAACCACCGGGACGTTTAGCGTGATGGCTAATCCTCACCCGCCCATGCTGTACGACTATTACGGCTTTCCCGAGCACACTTATCGCATCAGCTATCCGGCGCCCGGATCCCCCCAGCTTGTGGATCGCACCACGCAGTTGCTAAGAGAGGCAGATCTGCCCGTGCAACTGGACTGGCAACGCGGCTTCGACCACGGCGCTTTCGTACCCCTAGCTGTGATGTATCCGGAGGCCGACATCCCCGTCGTGCAGCTATCAATTGAGGCGCATTACAGTCCCGACGCGCATCTGGCCCTGGGGCGGGCGGTGGCCCCATTGAGAGAGGAAAACGTTCTCATAGTGTGTAGCGGCCTTAGCTACCACAACCTGCGAGAGATTCGAAGCGTGGGGGCTGAACCGTCTGCTCAATTCGACTCGTGGTTGCAGGACGTCCTGGTGCAGGGCCCGGTGGCAAAGCGATCTGAAGCCTTGCGCAATTGGTCTTCGGCCCCGTCAGCACGTCGCGCACATCCGCGCGAAGACCACTTGGTCCCGCTGATGGTCGCCGTAGGAGCGGCAGAATCCGACTCTGGCCAGTGCATCTATCACGATACGAGCACCTTCGCACAGATAACGACTTCCAGTTTCCGGTTCGGCTGAGAAACCGGGTGGGTCCGGGCATAGCAGGTGCTGCCTGTTAGGACGTAGCTAGCCTACAGACTAACAACTTATTCAACCTGCTGAGACTGTAATGACTATTAAAACGCCCCAACCTCCTCCAGGACGTGAAACCCCGGTTCCGGACATAAACGCCGGCGCCCCACGCCCCAAAGTCCTGTCCGACGAAAGCCCGGCCGTGCCCGACATGGACCATCCGCCAGAAATGCAAGGAGCGGACCAGCCTGCGTTCGATAGTGGAACGGCTGAAGAAGAGCGGGAGGCTCGCGCTGGCACCGTGCCGGGGCCTCATGACACGGAGGCACAAGACAAAGACGACCCCACCTGGAACGATGCTGACGCGGCAAGTGCCCGTGACGACGGAAATCAGGACGGGGAAAGCCGAGGCGTCAACCTTGAGGGGGAAGAGGACGACGATCCGGAGGGTACTCCGGAAGCCGATCCCACCTTGCCTCCAGAGGACCAGACTTAACGCTGATCCGTCGCTCTAATGACTCGCGGCTGCTTCTTCCAAGAGACTCTTTAAGCAGAACGATGAAGCAGCTGCGAAAACATGCGTGTCGCCATCAAACCGGCTGGCGTGTGGTGCGTGGCCGGGCCCATCAGGTCGATCAGTAAGGACATGGCGTCCTGTTTGGACGAAGCCTGCATGACGTTGCGCTGGAGCAGCCGTAGCTCTTCATCGAAATCGTCTTCGCTGGCTTTGGAAACGGAAGGGCTTCGCTGGGAATCGCTGGTGGGCTTTTTTCGGAAGAATCGGAAGCTCTCTGCTCCCGCCGGCGTGCGCGTGACATTTTTCTTGGCCCCTTCCCAATCGCCGGCGATCCAGTCGTAGAGGACTTGCATTTCATAGGGACTGAACACACCGAACATGTCCGCAGTCTCTCCGTCAAGCAAACGCCAGAAGCGGCTTTCAGCCGGGTCGGCATGACGCCGTATCCAGCCTTGCTGCTCCAGAGCCTCGAGGAACTCGCCAGTTTGCGCCGGCTCTCTTAGCCACTCGTTGATTGTACGCCCCGCCACTTTGCAATAATCGGAATGCATATGGCGTCCATGCACACCTTTGTCCCGCACAATGCGCTCCACTTCTTGCTGCAAATCAAAAGACTGAATGACGTCCACGGTGCCGCGGCCCAATTCGTTGAGCATGTATCCTCGTCGGACACGTTCGTAAAACTGCTGCGTGTCGCCCGTTCTGGGTAAAGCGTGCTGCACGGCCTCTACCGCCTTTCGTGCGTGGCCGGTAGCGGCGTTATCGACAGTGACATGAACTTGGAAATAGTAAGGGTCTATACCCCACTCATTGAGTTCGTGGGTGGTTATGAGCAAATGCAATGGCAGCTGTTCATACCCGAGGTTATAGCCAATGACTTCGGGTAGAAACCGCGAACAGTGATAAGCAAGACATAGCTGAATAGCGCCCAGCATATAGTGATCATCGGCCATGTCGCGAACGTGTTCGCATCCATTGCTAGCAAGTAACCGTCGGTACATCACAACGTGGTTATTGGCTGGCACCCCATCGCCCAACTCTTCCAGGTATGTGCGTATCAGCCCGTGATATCGGTCGTCTTCCCAGCGCTGCAACAGCCCATATAACCAGGAACCGTCGACGAACTTGGTGGGGGCCACACCTTGAAGAAAGTAAAGCGCATGGGAACGCGTGCTGAAATAACGACGGGGGGCGCCATCTTTGCGTTGCTCAAGATATTCCAGATACTGCGCGCCAACTCGGTCGTGATGCTCCATCATCCACTGCGCCAGTCCATTCGGATCCTCTGGCAAATCGCAGGCTAGGCGCCCAGCCTCGTCAAGACGGTCCCGCAAGTAATCGCAAGCCACCTCCATGGCGTGTTCAGCGGGCTCGTGCTGTAGTAAGGCCTGGAATACCTGGTGCGAGAGGCCTGTCATCGGAGGCGCTGTCAACAGGGGGGAAGTCTGCAACGTGGTTGGCATAACGAAATCCTGTGCTGTCCGGGGGACCGTTGCCTCCTTTTAGCAAGACCTATGCCCACTGCTTAATGCCCGGGACCGCCCTCACTCGTGCTCCGAGTGTGCCGCAACAGGTTGTCCGCCGCGCTCGCCTCATGCTATGTTGCGTCTGCTTTGATGTCAGGACACTCATGAGCGACACTACCGACCGATATCCGGAGCACGACGCGCTCGTCGAACTCATCCGCGCCGTCCGCGCCACCGGCTACCAATTCGTCACGCCCACTCCCGCCACGCATGCGCGCGTGAACCAGCGCCCCGGCAACGAGTGGGCCCGGAACCTGCGAGACGTTTTGGGCTGGAGCCGACCCTTCCACTCCAAGGTCGTCCCCCCCGCCATTTTTGGCCTGATGCAGCAAGCGAAGGTGGTGTCGCCCTGCGAGGATGGCTGGCGCTGCACGATACGCATTTCCTCGGCACACGGACAGCTTTATGTGCATTCGGCCTACCCCACCGAGACAGCCGATGCGGTTTTTTTTGGGCCGGACAGTTATCGATATATAGACGCAGTCAGAGATCTGCTATCGCGGCGCTCTAATGTCAGCCGCGCGTTCGATATTGGTTGCGGCGCCGGGCCGGGCGCCTTGACCGTGGCCCTGGCCAGACCGACCGCAGAGGTCTGGGCTTGCGATATAAATCCGGTAGCGGTCCAGATGGCGTACGCCAACGCTACAGCAGCCGGCGCAAAAAACCTGACTTGTGCAACTGCGGGCATGCTAAGCGGCGCCTCGGGCCGTTTCGATGTAATCACCGCTAACCCGCCCTACCTTAACGACAGCCTGGGCCGCGCCTATCGCCACGGCGGCGGTCGTTTTGGAGAACAACTGGCTCTTACCATGCTGGACCAGGGAATCGACCGCCTCGCCGACGGCGGAAGCATGTTGCTTTATACCGGCACCGCTATCGTCGATGGACAGGACCTTCTACTGGAAGATGTGAAGAAACTACTCAATCGGAAAAATAGGGAAATTAAATGGAAATATCGGGAAACTGATCCGGACGTTTTTGGCGAAGAGCTCGATGAGCCCGCCTATCAAGACGTGGAACGGATTGCCATAGTGCATGTGGAGGTCACTACGTAGGGGTGGCATGCTGCTTGCTATCCCACCACGCAGTGCAGATATGCCAGGACTCGTCCCAGGCACTTTCGTCGCGCATCACCAGGCACAGGAGCACCTTATGACCAAGACCTCACCGTCCGATCCCGTCGAAGAAAGCGCTTCCGTCAAAGACCTTAAAGAACACCCCGAACGTGCCCCCAAGCCTTCTACCCAGGGGCCGGGCGCCGACCCTCGTAAGAAGGCGACGCAGTTCGATGGAAACCCCCAACCACAAGCTACAGACAAGACTGCAACGGGCCCGCGAGACGACACGCCGGCCTTCCTCGAAAAGCGAAACGATAAAAAGTAGTAGAACCGATCGTGACACTTTTGTATCGACAAGGTGAAATTCTTTTGAAAGAGTTCCAAGCCCAAACCTCAGCGCGTCAAAACAACGGACCGACCCAAACGTGTTCTGACCAAACGAGGCCGCGTAACGGCTCTGAAGTGCCAGAAGCACATCTGCAGGAGCAATGGCTTAAAACGCGTAATCTGGATGCCATGAGGCAAATGGCCGGTTCGCTTGCGCACGAGCTGAACAATGTGCTGACCATCATTAGCGGCAGCCTCGAACTACTCACCGAACGTGTAGAGGCTGACGAGCGATTTTCGCGCTTTGCCGAGACGGCCAAACGAGGTGTCATGCGCGGCGCCACGCTGAATCAACATTTGCTGGAATTCTCCACGCGTCAGCAGGCTCCGGTTCAAACGGTAAGCGCTAACGAGTTACTCGGCGGCTGTCGTGCGCTGTTGACTCAGGCGACCGGAGAAGCAATCAGTATTGAAGTCGACAACAAAGCCGCCACGCACTATTGCCGTGTCGACACAACCCAGTGGCAAAAAGCGCTCCTTAACCTGGCCCTTAATGCGCGGGACGCCATGCCTGAAGGTGGAACCCTGACGATCTCGAGCGAGCTGCGCACTGTGGACGAGCAGACCGCCGACGCCTTTAGCGTCACTCGGGGCGATTATGTCGCCATATCGGTTTGCGATACCGGTATCGGGATTCCTGAGGACGCTCTGGACCGTATCTTCGAGCCGCTCTTCACTACCAAAAAGAACGTGAAGGGAGCCGGCTTGGGTCTAAGTCAGGTATACGGCTTTGTTCGACGCTGCGCGGGTTTTATTACTGTGCGTAGCGCATTGAACGAAGGGACGCAGGTGACCATGCACCTGCCTCGGGTAAACGATTAAAGGTCGTTGTTTAAGAGCTGAGTCCGGGCGGCATGTCCGGCAAAGAAAGCTGCGCGATGGCCGACTGCAACTCGACCATCCGAAAAGGCTTCCGTAGCGTGGGAATGTCGGCGTAATCGTCGCCGGCTGCACCGGCCCCGTAGCCGGTAGAAAAGAAAAACGGGACACCGCGTTCGCGAAGGGCGTCGGCCACGGGCAGGCTGGACTGCCCGCCAAGGTCGACATCGAGAATCGCAAAAGAATAATTCTGATTCTGCATGCAGCGCAGGGCGTCGTCCACGTGTGCCACGACACTGACCGCCCCGAAACCCAGGTCTTCCAACATGTCTTCAAGTAGCATTGCTACCAGCGTTTCGTCCTCGACAATCAGCACCGGCCGCGTCGTAGTCGAACCTGATGCTTTATGTGCAGAACCTGACATAAACCGCCACCTCCTGGCTGCGAACGTTTCTGTGCAAAAACGGAATGTTAAGTTTATTCCATTTTAAATGACACGCTTGGTTTCAAGGGCGCCCGGAGGTGCAGCAGCAAGTTTCTGCTACAGTTTGCGGCTCTTAGATCGGCACCTGCGCATTCCACGTATAACCGGCGCTGCTCATGCCCATGAAATCTGGCTTACACGTCCTCTTCGCCTTGCTCTTCACTTGCTGTCTAGCCGGTTGTGCCCCGATGGCCGCAAGCCCGTCCGAATCGGGCCCAAAAACGGAAACCATGTCATGGGATCAAGTCGCTCAAACTGACTTCAACCGAACGGTCACGATAGCCATGCGCGACAACCTGGAAAGCCTCACATCCCTGTTGGAAAAACTATACAAGCGCAATCCAACTCAGTGGCAACGTGCAGGCCTGGCAGACTTGGACACGGCTATCAGGCAGGGACGCGAGGCGATCGAACAGGGCCGCACGCCGCCGAACCTTGAAGGCCTGCGCGATGTGCAGATATTGTCGGTCGCGCTAGATCCGTCTTATGCCGGTGATCGCGTCGCGGCCTTCGTGTTCGGCCTCGCGGACATGATAATTCAGGCGCACAACGGCAAGACGCGCTTCTATGCCGCCGATGTGCTCGACGCACAACGGGTTTACAACGCTGCCCGAAACGTAGAGGCCGCGGCCTGGCTTCTGTCGACCCGCCGCGACACGCAAGGACAGCCACTCCTTCTGGCAAATGAAATCTCGGAAGACGCGGTGAACCTGAGCTTCGAGCGCGAATTCGGCGAGCTGGTGGGCCGCCTGGATTTGATCGCCAACTTACTGGACGAAAATCTGCGCCGGGTGGGTGTCAATTATATGCAGGGGTTGTTGTTCTTCAACTTCTTGCCCGTGCGATAAGGTTGGACGCGTGTCCAGAGGTCGGGCCGTCCTTGCAAAATAGAACGGCCCTGGCATCGCAATTTGCTCTTCTACACTTCTATAAAGGGAAATCGTAATCGATGGTGAGCGGAGCGTGATCGCTGAAGCGCTCTTCTTTGTAGATGGAGCAACGTTGGGCTGTATGAGCGAACTCAGGCGTGGCAATGTGGTAGTCAATACGCCAGCCCACATTGTTGGCGCGGGCCTGACCGCGATTACTCCACCAGGTGTAAGCCTCGCCTGTGGCGTCGGGATGCAAGTGGCGGTAGACATCCACCCAACCCAGTTCATCAAAAACACGGCTGAGCCACTGGCGCTCTTCAGGCAAGAAACCGCTATTTTTCAGATTGCCCTTCCAATTCTTGAGATCGATTTCTCGATGAGCGATGTTCCAGTCGCCGCACAACACCACCTGGCAACCCCTGCGGGTAAGGTCGGCCAAGTGACCGTAGAAGTGCTCCATGAACCGAAACTTGGCCTCTTGCCTATGGTCTCCGCTTGATCCGGAAGGCAGGTACAAGGAAATGACCGCCAGCTTATCGTAAACCAGTTCCAGATAACGGCCTTCAGCGTCGATCTCCGCCACACCCAGACCTTCGACGACCTTATTGGGGGTGTGACGAGTGTATATGCCAACCCCGCTGTAGCCCTTCTTTTCAGCGTAATGGAAATATCCTTCCAGGCCGTCTGGCCGAAGCATTTCCGGCTTCATATCTCCGGCTTGCGCTTTCAATTCCTGCAGGCAGACAAAGTCCGCATCTTGCTGCGCAACCCAATCTAAAAAACCCTTGTTGGCGGCCGAACGGATCCCGTTCAAATTGGCAGAGATGATTCTAAGCATTATCCAGTACCTGAATTTCGCGGCGCTTGTACCACAGCAGCAATAGACCGGGTACAGCTATCACGACCGTCATGATGAAAAATTGCGGCCATCCGAGGGACTCGACGAGTGGAGGCGTCAACGGCCCCGCCAAGTAGGTCCGCCCCACTGCGGAAAGGGCCGACAGCAAGGCAAACTGCGTTGCCGAGAACTCTTGTCGGCACAAGGCCATTAATAAGGCTACAAAGGCCGCTGTACCCAGCCCGCCGCATACGTTCTCGACCGCCACCACGACCGCCATGGAATACAGATGCGGTGGTGTCACAGCCAAAACCCAATAACCCAGATTAGAGATGGCTTGTGCAACGCCAAACAACAGTAAGGACCGATACAGCCCCAGGCGCGCCATTATGCTCCCGCCGGCCAGTGCTCCCAGTATGGTAGCGGCCAGGCCAAAGATCTTATTCACTGTGCCCACTTCTTCGGTACTAAAGCCGGCGCCACGCAAAAGAAACGTGGTCGATAAGGCGCCGGCGAAAGCGTCGCCCAGCTTATACAGCACGATAAGCAGCAAGATGAGCACAGCGCCTTTTCGGCTGAAAAATTCCGACAAGGGCTCCACTACAGCGAGCGCCAGTGTGCGCGGCGGGCGCGCCACCTTTTCCGGCTCAGGGGCAACGACCGTTGCAATGGCGCAGACCAGCATCAAACCGGCCATCAACAGGTAAGTATTCGACCAGCCCAGCCAGCTGCCGGCCAAGACCAGAGCCAGGCCGCCCGACACTATCATGGCCAGCCGATAGCCAAGCACCTTGATGGCGGCGCCGGCGGCCCGCTCTTGGTCCCTCAGGACGTCTGTACTGTACGCATCAAACGCAATGTCCTGGGTCGCTGACAAGAAAGCGACGATGACCGCCAACAGCGCCAACCAGCCCAGCTCGGTCGATGGCGACATCAGGCCCATGGCGCCAATGAATAAAGCCAGCAACACCTGAGTACCGAATATCCAGCTGCGGCGACGGCCCAGAAAGGGCGGCGCGTAGCGATCGACAAAGGGCGCCCACAAAAACTTCACTGTGTAGGCCGTGCCGACCAAGGTGAGAAACCCAATGTTTTGCAGCGATACGCCTGCAACTGTGGCCCAGGCCTGCAAGGTACCCGTTGTCAGCGCCAGCGGGAGCCCGCTTGAAAATCCCAGCACAAGTAAAGACAGCACCCGGGGGCTGGCGTAAACATTGACTGAACCTTTAATGACTATCCCCTGGCCTTTATTTGTCTATTGGCGGCGTTAGGCGACTTGAACCGGTAGACGGCCAAAGTGCTACGCCATTCAGGCAGTACGCGAAGCTCGCGCCCCTTATTGAATGTGGCCAGGTCGGTGATTTGCAAACCCAACACGCGGGCAAGGTCTTCGAAATCCTTGAGCGTGCATAAATGAATGTTGGGCGTGTTGTACCACTGATAAGGCATTTGCTTGGTAACTGGCATGCGGCCGCGCAATATGGACAGACCGTGCGGCCAATAACCAAAGTTCGGAAAAGACACAATGCCGAATCGAGCGACTCGCGCCATTTCTCGCAAAATGTGCTCGGTATTGTGCATGGACTGCAGTGTCTGTGACAAGACCACAGAATCAAACTGCTGATCGTCAAACAGGGCCAGGCCGTCTTCCAGGTTTTGCTGAATTACCCGTACCCCACGGGCGACGCTGGCAATGACCTTATCGTCATCCAACTCTACCCCGACGCCGTCTACGCTTTTGTGGTCGCGCAGATGGGCCAGCAAAGTGCCGTCGCCGCAGCCCAGATCCAGCACCCGGCTACCCGGTTCTATCCAACTTGCGATGCGAAGGAGGTCCGGGCGCATGGTGGCCAGCTCTATATTCGCAGCGGCCGTCATGCCAGCACTCCCGTCACAGACCTGCGCTGGGGAAGCCCCAAGCTGGTTGCGACACGGTCGTAGTATCCCTGCACTACCGCGTGATACCGCCGGTCGTCCAATAAAAAAGCGTCATGCCCATGGGGGGCGTCTATTTCAGCGTAGGTCACGGCGCGTTTGTTTTTTAACAGAGCGCTGACGATCTCGCGGGATCGGGATGGTGGAAAGCGCCAATCTGTAGTAAATGAAATCAGCAGGAATTCAGCCGAAGCCACTTCCAGCGCCTTGGCAAGGTCGCCTCCATGGTTGCGAGCCGGATCAAAATAATCGAGTGCCCGGGTAATCAGCAAATAGGTATTGGCATCAAAATAGGTGGAAAATTTTTCGCCTTGATAGCGCAGATAGGATTCCACCTCGAATTCCACGTCATAGCCATAATGGAACTCGCCATTGGCGTTCGGGGCGCGCAATGTGCGACCAAAACGGGCAGCCATAGCCTCGTCAGAGAGATAGGTAATGTGCCCGATCATCCGCGCCACCGCCAAACCGTGCTTGGGCACGGTGCCGTGCTCGTAGTAGTTTCCGCCGTGGAAATCGGGGTCAGAGATAATCGCGCGGCGCGCCACTTCATTGAAACCAATGTTTTGAGCCGATAGACGAGGGGTGCTGGCGATGACTATGCAGTGCCCTACCCGGTCTGGGCAAGTGATGGCCCAGCCTAGGGCTTGCATCCCGCCTAAAGACCCGCCCATCACCGCAGCAAACCGCCTGATGCCGAAGTAATCGGCCAACCGCTCTTGCGCCAGTACCCAGTCCTTGACCGTGAGCATGGGAAATGAAGCCCCCCACGGCTTGCCCGTGGCTGGGTTAATACTTGCTGGGCCGGTAGAACCAAAACAGGAACCGATGTTGTTGACGCCAATCACGAAAAATCGGTCGGTGTCCACCGCCTTGCCAGGGCCCACCATATTGTCCCACCACCCTACCGACTTAGGGTTGTCCGCATACATTCCCGCCACATGATGCGAGGCGTTCAGCGCATGACAAATGAGTACGGCGTTGCTGCGCTGCTCGTTCAGAACACCATAGGTTTCTACCGCCAGCTCGTACGATGGCAGAACCTGGCCACTGGACAAGGCCAGCGGCTCTTCAAACTGAATGCGTTGAGGCGTAACGAAGCCCACCGATCCAGGCGGCACGGAGGCAGTATGTATGGAGGGGGAAGCGGCTGAAGCCGGGGAGGAAGGGGAAGCCATAAGGACCTCTTTAGCTGGATTTATGACGCGCCCGCAAGCAGATCAAGCAAATCGGCGCCGAAACAGGCCGCCATTTTAGCACTTTGGTAACCACCCGCTTCCAATGAACCCTGCGATGGCCCTGTTGATGGCAGTGAGGTACTTTTACCTATGGGTGCCTTTGCCCTCCGCCGTTTACCCTATTGAAAATAATTGATACATTCGACCACTTATAGATAAATAGAAGAACAACTTCCGCTAAGGATCAGTAAGTCATGAAGCCGCTAACCACGCGCGAGCTTGCGTGCCTGCACTGGGTCGCTCTGGGCAAGACCAGTTGGGAAACCGGGGTCATCCTGGGAATTACCGAACGCACCGTAAACTTCCACATCCAGAATGCTTGCAGAAAGCTGCAAGTCCAAAGCCGTCAAGCTGCCGTCACCGCCTTGATGCACGCCGGTCAGTTGTCCTCGGTCAGCGAGCATCTGCCGCCACCGCACCCAGGAATTCATCCGCTTCGCGAGACGGAAACCCGGCGGCCGGCCCCGTCACAATAGCTTCAATTAGTGCGTCGCGACGCAGCCAGGCGCGCGCCCGGACTTTTGCCGCACTGCCTGCCTGCCCCCCTTCAACCTCGAAGGTTGTTCCCCAGTCGGGCAATTGCTGCGGCGGCTCTACCCCTGCCTTTTGATAAAACGAGCGCACCACGGTGTGCGCCATACGGGCGGCCAGTTCCGGATTCTGCTGCATGGCAAGAGGCAGCGGAACATATGTAAGAGCAAACACTGTGTCATCCACAGTGACACCAGTCAGTGTAAATTCCAGATTGTGCCCCTCATACTGCATGCGGCGAGTATGGGTCTCGGGTTTGCCTGGAAGTATGGCTTGCACCCTGCCGTCGCCTACACTCACTGTCCGCCAGTCGTATTTAGGTGAACAGGCGGCCAGAAGGGCAACTAATAGTAGTGAAAGTACTGTTCGGTATATCAACGCTCGTTTCTCCGTGCCCAGCCGCGGCTCGACAGTGCGGCGGCGCATAGGCCACCCGCTACCGCGGGCATGTAGCACCTCATTGTAGAGGCCGCCGTATCAAGGGGCTCGGGTAAAATCCGGCGCAATAGCTATAGAATCGTTAAGACATACAACAATGACACCACCTAAACCGCGCCACGCTTTGCTCGAGGCACACCTTCCGCTGCTGACGCAAGCGCTGCGTGGAATTGAACGAGAAGGATTGCGTGTCGATCCTGCGGGTCGCCTATCCATGGCTGCTCACCCCATGAGCCTGGGTAGCGCTCTGACCAATCCCCATGTCACCACTGATTATTCAGAGGCGCTTCTAGAGCTGATTACCGACACACACGAGTCGGTGGAGGGTCTGATGACGGAGCTTGAAGAAATCCACCGCTTTGTCGAAAAGCGATTGGATAACGAGCTTATCTGGACCCAATCCATGCCCTCCCACCTGCCCGAAGAAGCGGACATCCCCATTGCCTGGTACGGCACATCTAATTCGGGCATGCTCAAGCATGTGTACCGCCGGGGCCTGGCCGAACGGTATGGCAAGGCCATGCAGTGTATTGCTGGAGTGCACTACAACTTCTCATTGCCGGACGCGTTCTGGCAAGTACTCGACACGCCAGGGTATAGTGCCGATGATCAGCGCTCAAAAGGGTATATGGCCCTGATTCGCAACTTCAATCGGTATTCATGGCTGCTAATGTATTTGTTCGGCGCGTCCCCCGCGGTTTCGCGCAGTTTCTTGCAAGGCAAGCCGCACCAGTTGGAGACTCTGGACGAAGACACCTTATATTTGCCTCATGCCACCAGCTTGCGCATGACGGATCTGGGCTACACCAATAAGGTCCAGTCCGACCTCGAGCTCTGTTATAACGACGTCGAAACTTTTGTACGTCGCATCTACGATGCCGTGACCACCCCTTGGCCACCGTACCAAGCCCTGGGCACCCACCGCAATGGCGAGTGGATACAGCTGAACACCAACGTACTCCAGATAGAGAACGAATACTATTCCAGCATTCGCCCCAAACGAAGTGTCGAGCGAGGCGAGCGGCCTGCCAGCGCTTTAGCGGCCCGAGGCGTGCAATACGTAGAAGTACGTTGTCTGGACATAGACCCTTTTTCTCCTTTGGGAATCTCCAGCGAAACAAGCCGTTTTCTGGACGCTTTCCTGCTTTTTTGCGCCACAGAAGAAAGCCCGTTCTTCCCAGACAACGGCTTTTGCCGCGAAAGCCACGACAACTTTGCGGCGGTAGCCAAGCAAGGCCGCAAGCCAGGCTTGCTACTTTCAAGGAAAGACCAGGCAACACGCCTGGATTCCTGGGGCAAAGAGCTCCTGGACCGCATGACGCCCTATGCGGAACTCTTGGACCGCGCCTTCGGCGGCACGCAACACATATCAGCGCTAAACGCACAACAAACGAAAATCGCCGACCCGGAAAACACACCGTCGGGAGCCTTGCTCCGGCTCTTGCGTAACGAGGGCATCAGTCTGCACGACTACACACTACGAAGCAGCCAAGCTCACCGTGACGCGCTGCTTGCGACCCAATTGCCCCCCTCGAAGGAAGAAGCGTACGTCAAGGCAGCCGCCGATTCCTTGCAGGCTCAGGCCGATCTCGAACAAAGCGATACAGAGAGCTTCTCTGCCTACGTTGCCCGGTACCAGGCCGGCCTGAAACGCCCTTCCACCGTGTAAGCGCTCATCCTTGGCCCAGCCAAACCGTCAAGCCATAACGATGTAAGATTGGACAAGTACTTAACGGGAATGGCGGCGTGCCGCAACGGTAGGCCGCGTCAACTTTAAGGAGAACGCCTATGGATTGCATCGACAGCTTCGGAGCCAAGAACACGCTGCAAGTTGGACAGAACCAATACCGAATCTACCGACTCGATGCTGTCCGAGGCGAAGGGCTGGACGTGGCCACACTGCCATACAGCCTGAAGATACTTCTTGAGAACCTATTAAGAAACGAGGACGGCAGCGATATTACTGCCGACGACATTCGGGCCCTCGCAGGGTGGGACCCGTCCGCCCAGCCCGATCGCGAAATCGCCTTCACGCCGGCGCGGGGTGTGCTTCAAGACTTTACCGGTGTGCCTGCCGTAGTGGACCTTGCCGCCATGCGCGAAGCGGTTCGCGACTTGGGCGGTGACCCGGCCCGTATCAACCCCTTGGCGCCGGTCGAGCTTGTTATCGACCACTCCGTCATTGTCGACGTTTTCGGTCAGCCGACCTCCTTCGAGCGCAACGTCGAGATCGAATACGAGCGCAACCTCGAGCGCTATCAGTTCTTGCGGTGGGGTCAGAACGCGTTCAAGAATTTTAAAGTGGTGCCGCCGGGCACGGGCATTGTGCACCAGGTCAACCTCGAGCATTTATCGCGGGTCACCTTTGTGCGCGAGGACGAAGACGGCCATCAGGTGGCCTACCCCGACACCTGTGTAGGCACAGACTCGCACACCCCCATGGTGAATGGGCTGGGCATAGTCGCCTGGGGTGTAGGCGGAATTGAAGCTGAGGCCGCCATGTTGGGGCAGCCCATATCGATGTTGATTCCAAGGGTGGTGGGCTTTAAATTGACAGGCTCGCTGCCCGAAGGCACTACCGCCACCGACCTTGTGCTCACCATCACCGAAATGCTGCGCGAGCACCATGTCGTGGGCAAATTTGTTGAGTTCTACGGGCCCGGCGTCTCGCAAGTGCCTCTGGCCAACCGAGCCACTATCGGGAATATGAGTCCTGAATATGGTTCGACCATTTCCATATTCCCCATCGATCAGATCACCCTGGACTACATGCGCCTCACGGGGCGCAGCGAAGCGCAAATTGCACTGACCGAGGCTTATGCGCGTAGCCAGGGTCTGTGGCACGATCCCCAAGCCACCCCTCGGTACTCCGAAACGCTCGAGCTCGACTTGTCGACGGTCGTACCTTCCATCGCTGGTCCAAAACGTCCGCAAGACCGGATTTCACTGGCTGACGCCAAAACATCCTTCCGCGGTGCCTTGGCTACCTATATCGATCAACCCGACCAGAAGCCTCAAGGGTATGACAAAGCCGTCGCAGATACCTTTCCGGCGTCCGATCCACCCGGCCAGCTCCATGACAACGGCGCCCTGCCCACCGACTATGTCGACGAAGCGCCAGCCTCCGATATAAGACCGCGTGAGGCAGTCGAGATCACCTTCGCAGACGGTACCCGTGGCAAGATCGATCACGGGGCGGTAGTTATTGCTGCGATCACGTCCTGCACCAATACGTCCAACCCGGCAGTAATGATGGCCGCCGGCCTGCTCGCAAAGAAGGCCGTAGAAAAGGGCTTGCGCCGCAAACCGTGGGTAAAGACCAGTCTTGCGCCGGGCTCCCGTGTAGTCACCGACTACTATCGCGAAGCGGGCCTCACTCCCTATCTGGACGAATTGGGCTTCAATCTTGTCGGCTACGGTTGCACCACCTGCATTGGTAACTCCGGCCCGCTGATTCCAGAGGTCAGCAAGAGCGTAAACGAGCACGACCTGTCCGTCGTCTCGGTACTTTCCGGCAACCGCAACTTTGAGGGGCGCATACATCCCGAAGTGAAGATGAACTACTTGATGTCGCCGCCCCTGGTTGTTGCGTATGCACTGGCGGGCACTATGGACATCGATCTGTTCAATGAGCCCCTGGCCAAGAACGACCAAGGCGAGGACGTCTACCTGCGCGATATCTGGCCAACCAGCGCTGAAGTTCAAGAAGCCATCGATCGCTCCATTGCGGCCTCCATGTACTCAGAAGGGTATTCGGACGTTTTTGCCGGTGACGAGCGCTGGCGAGCCCTGCCCACTCCATCTGGCGAGCTATTCGAGTGGAACGAAGGCTCTACCTACGTGCGCAAGCCGCCCTACTTCAAGGACATGCCGAGATTGCCCGAACCCATTACCGACATTCGCGGCGCGCGTGTTCTGGCCAAGTTGGGCGATTCAGTTACCACCGACCACATCAGCCCTGCCGGCTCCATCTCAAAAACTTCGCCTGCCGCACTGTACCTGACGGGCCACGGGGTAGAGCCAAAAGACTTCAACTCCTACGGCTCGCGTCGGGGCAACCACGAAGTCATGATACGCGGCACTTTCGCCAACGTACGGCTACGCAACCAGTTGGCCCCTGGCACCGAAGGCGGCTTTACCGTCGACCTAAGCCAGCCAGACGCTCCCGTCACGACCATATACGAGGCTTCACGGTCGTATATCCGTAACGAAACGCCTCTCATCATACTGGCCGGCAAGGAGTATGGTTCGGGCTCATCCCGCGACTGGGCTGCGAAGGGCACAGTATTGCTGGGCGTGCGCGCCGTCATTGCCGAATCGTACGAGCGTATCCACCGTTCCAACCTCCTTGGCATGGGCGTATTGCCATTGCAATTCCTCGACGGGCAGAACGCCGAGACTCTCGGACTTACCGGCTTCGAGATCTTTGACATTATTGGTGTCGAGGAATTGAACAAGCCGGGAGTGCCTCCCCGCGTAACCGTGCGAGCCGACGACAAAGAGTTCGAGGCCATCGTTCGCATTGATACGCCGAGTGAAGCGGCCTACTACCGGCATGGCGGCATCATGCCCTACGTGGTGCGCGGACTGTTGCAATGATGTCGGCAAGAAATAACTAGAAACGTGTAGCCGACTTAGTCAAAACCGGAGTACCTACAATCCGTCATAAGGCCTACGCCTTTTGACGGATTTTTTGTGGGGCAACAGCGGACGAGCGACCCTTGAACTCCACTGTGCAGCCAAAGCCCTGCTAATCGGACAGCGCCTGGTGAGGACCATCCAAGATACGGAATCTCTGTAGCAGTGCGACAGTCCGCCCCGGCGCTTAAAACCTTTTGTAACTGTCAAATAAAAACGACATTGCGGGCCAAACGGCCGATATAAACTTTTGTTTACAGAGGAATAGAACTGATACGGTCCGATTCATCTGCTAAGTCCGGACGCATGCTAAGCATCGAGCCAGCAAGCCGAAGCGTTTCGGAGCACCTTAAATCACCCTGCTCCCTCGAGTATCCGCTACCCGCTTTCCGCGGTGCAGTGCCTATCCTTGTTCATGTTTGCATTTCAAATCTCGCCCAAGCTAACCGAATGGGCACGCAGTCAGGCGAGAGGGAACTGACGCATGAAAAAAACTGAAGGGAGCATAGGTGCCTACCAGCTCGCCATTGCAGGACTGCCGGCCGAGGCAAGCCAAATGCGCCTGGGTGGCTTGTATTACATCGAAGCTGACGGGCTCGAAGAAATGGCCGAATTACTGGGTCAGCTGCGCCGGTCGGATGGCTCACCCCAGGAAGGCCTGATCGTAATCAGTGAAGAGCGGCTTCCTTCGCTTTTCGAGAAGCAGAACCGGGGCATTCTTGCGCTGAGACCCTCGAAAAATATATCGGATGCCCTTGACACTCTTCCAAAGGACCTGGAGCGAAGCCTGAAGCCTAGAGGCCGCATCATTGTGGTGGCGATATCTGCACAACACCTCTTCCTGCGCCAGGATTTGCAGGAACTACTGTATGACTGGGCCGTATGGTCGCGCCGCAGCTCCTGCACCGTCCTCATCGCGGGCACTGAAAGGGTTGCAACGGCTTCGCTCAGCCCGTTATTGACCACTATGGCGGACGTAGTACAGGGGGTCGCGAAGTTAACCGTTCAAAAGAATGGGTACATCTACGAGGTGCTGTACTGGAGCTCGGCCTACGGTATTGACGCAAAGGCCACGTATCGCCTTACCGCGGATCAAGGCAGATACGCTGTAGAAAACCGGTACGCCGAGGACAGCCCGCTTCTCGATGCCCCTGTTCTTTATCACTCGACAGCGTTTGCGGGGCAAACCGGCTCTTTGCCGCCCTCTTGGGTCGGGCACGAGACAGAATTAGCCCTCTTCGAAGGAGCCCGAAAACAGTCCGATGCGACCGTAATATTCGCTGTCGAGAGCTACGGCGGGCTACCCAAACTGGCTACTCGAGTCCACACGCTGCGTCGAGAAAGAGGGTCACGATTAAGGATAATCGTCAAGGAGGTAGGACTGACCGTCCGTAATCTGGACGAACAAAGATTGCTAGCTTGTGGAGCGACCCTCCTGGTATCTACAGACGCCCCCCTTACTCGCTTGATTAATCTGGTCGACAGCATACGCGCTACGACATTTCATCGACGGCTGGCTGATGACCCCGAGCAGCTTTTCACGGAAGCAGCCGCTGCTTTGCCCACTGGGCCCGTGCCGCTGCCTCAGTTTGCTGCTCATGTGAACCAGTTAGTGGATCAGGGACAGGAAGCGATCTCTACGGGCGTCTTGGTCAAGCTTGTTCCGTCTATAGGACTAAGTCCCGAGAACATTCTGCGACAACTGAACATAAAGCGGGCTAACGACATAGCATGCCTGACGTCAGAGCACTTGTACCTGTTCTTGCACGGGTGCCACCCAAACCTAGTATCGGTTGCCCTTACCAATGTCTTCCGATTGCCATTCCAGGAAATTTTTTCCGCGCACACGGTCTTCCCCGACCCCCGCAGCATTCGGACAGAAGTGAGCCGCATTGTCATGGAAGCCGATACAAGCGACCTATCGTTAACCCAGGGACCCGACCCCAACACGGACTTATGGCCTTCGAAGAGCCAGCTTGATTCATTAGATAAATCGGTTCCCTTTTATTCGCCGCGCCTTAAGGCCCTCACATTGGCGGAGCGGATAGAGT
>JAJUGB010000027.1 GCA_029268595.1 Alcaligenaceae bacterium
CGGGGGCTGTTAAGGCGGAATCTGTGGAGTCCCGAGCGTGAGCGAGGTCGACTTATTCCGCCGCCCGGACGGACTGCGCAAACGTGGGGACCCGGCCTTCGGCCGGGCGCACGACATGAGGGCACTAGCCCCCTTCCCACGAGCCGGCGTCTTAAGAAAGAATCAACCCGTCAGGCAAGAAACGCGATCTGGGCCAGCACTGATCAGAGGCAAGCCGCGGTTGATTCGTGCATCCCAACTCCTCACCGAATTTACCCACCACCTCAACAGAGTCAGCAATTACTCCAAAGAGCCGTCACCTCACCACAACAACCGTTCACTTCAACAGCGCGAACCTCAAGAGAGCGACCATCGCGAGCCATGACCCCTGCGATTTTATAAAAACAAATAATTTTATATAATCGCCCTTCAGCCCCCCGGCACTCCCCGCCGGAGTCGTATCAGGAGTAGTCATGTTTCGCAAACTGTTATTGAGCGCCCTCGGCACTGCCGCAGTCGCCGTCGCCGGAGTCGCACACAGCCAAGAGCCTGTCAAAATCGGCTTCATCACCACCTTGACCACCCCCGCCGGCTACATCGGCGAAGATCAGCGTGACGCCTTCAACCTGGCCATCAAGCAAGGACAAGGCAACCTTGGCGGCGTGCCCGTCAACCTCATCGTCGAGGACGATGCCCTCAAGCCCTCCAACGGCAAACAGCTTGCCGAGAAAATGCTCCAGGACGGCGTCAAGCTCTTCACCGGCATCAACTTCAGTAACGTACTGACCGCAGTCGCCCCCACCGTTTTGCGCCGTGATGGCTTCTACGTAAGCGTCAACCCCGGTCCCTCGCCCTTTGCCGGCGACAAGTGCGACGAAAACTACTTCGTTGCTTCCTACGAAAACACGACCATTCACGCCGCAGCCGGCGAAGCCGCTTCGCAAATGGGCTACAAGCGCATGGCCGTGTTGGCGCCCAACTACCAAGCTGGCCGTGACGCCATCCAGGGATTCAAGCGCGGATACAAAGGCGAAATCATCTCCGAGATGTACACCAAGCTGGATCAGAACGACTTCTCGGTCGAACTGGCCCGTCTGCGCGACCTGAAACCCGACGCCATTTATCAGTTCCACCCCGGTGGCGCCGGCATTAACTTCGCCAAGCAGTTTGCCACCTCCGGTCTGGGCGAAAGCATGCCTGTATTCCTGCCTGTGTTCTCGATGGACCTGCGCATGATTGACGCCACAGGCGACGCCGCCACCGGCCTGTACACCACTGCCTTGTGGTCGCCCTTGTTGGACAACGCTGCCAATAAAGCCTTTGTAGAGGCCTTCCAGAAAGAATACGGCCGCATGCCCACTCACTACGCCGCCCTGGCTTTTGATACGGCCAACCTGATTGCTTCGGCCCTGAAGGAAGTGAATGGCGATCTGAGCAAAGCCGACGAGTTTCGTGCCGCGCTGCGTAAAGCCGACTTTGAGTCCGTCCGTGGTAACTTTGCGTTTGGTCCCAACCAACACCCCGTTCAGGACTACTACCTGACCCAACTCAAGCCCCAGGCCGATGGCCGCTTGCTTCCGGAAGTAGTTCGCAAGGTGTCCTCCGGCGTAAGCGATCCTTTCGCCGCCGAGTGCAAGCTCTGAGTAGAAACCGTAGCAACCGAGACGACACGCTCGACTGATTAAAGAGGGTAACGTGCTTCAAACGACCTACGACTTAACCTTCTCTGATTTGGACGAGCGTGCCCGTCAATACAACGCTCGCGGGTCCGTGCCCGACTTCGACGCCTGTGTGGCCGAGTATGCGCGGCTGGCCGAGCATGTCAGGCGCACCTGCCCGGGCGTTTACGATATCCAGTACGGCCCATCAAAAGGTGAGCGGCTGGATATCTTTCCTGCTACCCGCAACCACCACCTCTCTCCGGTATTTGTCTTCATTCATGGCGGATATTGGCGTTCTCAGACAAAAGAGGACGCTTCCATCATGGCTGAGGTCTTCACGCAGGCGGGGGTGGCGGTCGCCGTTTTGGAATACACCCTGCTACCCGAAGCGACCTTGCCTGAAGTCATTCGGCAGGTGCGTAACGCCGTCGCCTGGTTGTATCAGCATGGCAAGCAATACGGCATGGATGCCAATCGCTTATACATCGGCGGTAGCTCCGCAGGAGGGCACCTTGCCGCCATGGCGGCCGCTGAGGGGTGGACCACCAATCACGGCCTACCTGAAGATGTAATTAAAGGCGCAGCGTGTCTCAGTGGCTTATACGATCTTGCCCCTTTGTGCGACATCAATGTCAACGAATGGCTGCAGTTGGCCGTATGGCAAGCACCGCGCGTCAGCCCATTGCACAACTTGCCTCGTCCAGGGTTGCCCATGGTCCTGGCCGTGGGCGGTCTGGAAACCGAGGGGTTCAAGAATCAGACCCTGGCTTATGAGGCGGCGTGCAGGCAGCAAGGGCTAAAAGTGCAGAACATTGCGGCTTCGCGCAACAACCATTTTGATCTGTTGTGTGAATGGTCCAAGGCAGATAGTCCATTGACACAAGCAGTGCTTGATTTAATCTGCAATCGGCGCTAGACAGGTACAATGGGACTCCCCAGCTTTGGTCCCATTGCCATGTCTCAAGACGTCGTCCTCGTTCTCAGCAACGCGCCCGACCAGCTTCTGGCCAAGCGCATCGCCCATATGCTGGTTGAAGAGGGGCTCGCCGCCTGCGTGAACCTTGGCGCGGCTTATCTGTCGATGTACATGTGGGAAGGCCGGCTCGAATCGGCCGACGAGGTCCCCCTCACCATAAAGACCACCCAGGCTGCAGTGCCTGCATTGACCGCCCGTTTGGCCGAACTCCATCCCTACGATGTTCCCGAGATTGTCGTCATCCCAGTAACCGGAGGGGCGCCATCCTACTTGAACTGGGTACGGGAACAGGTGGCGGAAAAGTAAACGCTAAAGGAATAAACATGCTGTGCTGCCAGGACGCCTCAGGGCGCTTGGATGATCATCTTGTGCCTGTCCGCCGACCTCAGCTCGGCGTAGTCTGGCGCCTCATGGTCTTATGGCTTACGACGCTTATAGCGACCGCACTATTGTTTGCTTCGCCGGCGTCGGCGCAGGACGAGTTCCTGGATCCTGGGGACGCCTTCCAGATATCGGTTGCCCAACAAGGTGAAGACACCTTGGGCGTGCACTTCAAGATTGCGCCCGGCTATTACATGTACCGCAAGCGCTTCGGCTTTGACACTGAGCCGGCTTCGGACGTGTTGGGGTCCCCGGTATTTCCGCAGGGTGTAGTCACTTACGACCCCACTTTTGAGGAAGACATGGAGGTGTACCGGCAGCAGGTCACCATACTGCTCCCCCTTCAGAGAACGGCATCAACGCAAGTATTTAATCTGAACATAACCAGCCAGGGCTGTGCAGACCAGGGCCTGTGTTATCCGCCACAGACCCACAGCGTGCAGCTGACCGCTGGGGAAGGCGGCTACGTCTTGGCCGGCGAAGGAGTGGTGGACAGCGTGCCCCCGCCACAAGATCAAGAGGGCGAGGCTTCAGGCGCCGCCCCCGCATCCGGTGCGCTCCCCAGTTCTGACGCGTCGACATCGGGCATGACGCAGGCGCTTCAACTTGGCGACATGGGTCTGGCCGCCTACCTGCAAAGCGCGGGCTGGCTGCAGATTATGCTGATCGCGCTCGTGCTTGGTCTACTGCTTACTTTTACCCCCTGCGTGTTGCCGATGGTGCCCATCGCCATGGCCGTCATTGTGGGCGATGCCCGCCAGCGACAGCAATCGTCGCGATTGCGCGGACTCGGATTGGCCGCGACGTATGTGCTGGGCATGTCCATCGTCTATACCGCCTTGGGCGTGGCGGCCGGACTCATCGGAGCCAGCATGGCGGCTTGGCTGCAGACGCCCTGGGTGCTGGGCCTCTTCGCCTTCTTGTTGGCTGTGCTGGCTCTTGCCATGTTTGACGTGTTCAGCTTCCAGGCGCCGGTGGGGGTGCAATCCCGTCTCAGTCAATGGGTAAGCGCTATCCCGGGCGGGCGCTGGGGTGGCGCGTTCCTCATGGGCATGATTTCGGCATTGATTGTCGGCCCCTGTGTTGCCGCTCCATTGGCGGGGGTGCTCCTGTTCATCTCACAGACGGGCGACGTGGTCATCGGAGGCAGCGCTTTGTTTGCCTTGGCCTGGGGTCAGGGCGCGCTGTTGTTGCTAATGGGGGCTACGTCGGGCGCCTTGCTGCCCAAGGCCGGTCCCTGGATGGAAAGCGTCAAGCACTTTTTCGGAGTGCTGCTGCTGGCGACCGCATGGTGGCTGCTTAGCCCGGTCGTGCCGGCGTGGGTGCTGATGTTGGGGTGGGCGGTGTTGGCAGGCATGGCGGCCGTGATGCTGGGTGCATTTGAGCCCGTGCGGGTCAACAGCGATGAACAGAACGTCGGTGTCGGGCGATACGTTTCGAAGTCTGTAGGCTTGCTCTTGTCGTTGTGGGCGGCCCTGTTGCTGGCTGGTCTGGCTGCAGGCGGACGGGATGTCTTGCGGCCACTGGCGCCGTTTACCGCACCCCCGGCCACAGTCGCCTCGGCCGACTCGTCTTCAACAACTGGCGGGCCAACGTTCACCCAGGTGCGGTCTGTCCAAGAGTTGGACCATGTCCTGGCTAATGCTTCTGGTCCGGTCATGCTCGATTTTTATGCGGATTGGTGTGTGTCCTGTATTGAGATGGAGCGCTTCACCTTTACCGATCCTGCCGTACAGGAACGCATGCAGCGTCTGGTGTTGGTGCAGGCCGATGTAACAGGGAACACGGATGACGATCGCGCGTTGCTCAAGCGCTTCAGCTTGTTCGGTCCGCCCGGAATCATTTTTTTCAACACTCAAGGCCAACCCTTGGACGAGATGCGGGTAGTGGGGTTCAAGAAGGCGTCCGATTTTGCCCGGATTCTGGACCGCGTCCTGTCGGTAACATCCAGCTGACCCCACCTCACCATGTACTCGAGCAGCTATAACTCCGCGCTGGTCTTCATTTCCCTAGTGGTGGCCATGCTGGCTTCCTACACGGCCTTGGATTTGGCGGGACGGATCTCCTCGGCCCGGGGACGTGCAGCGCATATGTGGCTTGCCGGGGGCGCTTGCGCCATGGGGCTGGGAATCTGGTCCATGCATTTTGTCGGCATGCTGGCCTTTGAACTGCCCATTGAATTGGGCTACGACCCGTTCCTCACCTTTGTCTCGCTCATGCTGGCCATCGGGCCCTCCGCCATCGCATTGTGGCTGGTAGCCGCAGACACTCTGCCGTGGCGGCGCCTGCTGGCCGGAGCCGCCTTGCTCGCGATCGGCATCGGCGGCATGCATTATGTGGGTATGGAAGCCATGCGCATGACGCCGGCCATCCACTACCGTCCGGGCCTTGTCGCGCTTTCCGTGGTCATCGCCTTCGGCGCGTCCTTGGCGGCGTTGTGGATCGCTTTCCGGCTGCGTCGGACGATGGACAGGGTCCAGCTATACAGAGCCGGAGCTGCGGTGCTAATGGGCTTGGCCATCTCCGGGATGCATTACACGGGTATGGCCAGCGCCGACTTTCCTCTTGGCAGCGTATGTGGGGTGATTCTCACAGGCATCGACACCGAGTGGCTGGCCGTGTTGGTCATCACCATCACCCTGTCTGTGTTGGGCATTGCCTTGCTTACCTCGGTATTGGATATGCGCCTGGAGTCGCGGACAGCGCGTTTGGCTGTGTCTTTGGCGAAAGCCAACGAGGCGCTCACCTATCAAGCTATGCACGACAGCCTTACCGATCTCCCAAACCGCGCCCTATTGCAAGACCGAATCTCTCAAGCCATCCAGGCAGCGCATGGCTCCACCGCTCAGTTCGCCGTCCTGTTCCTCGATTTGGACGGCTTCAAGGCGATCAACGATGCCTACGGACACGTCGTGGGCGATAAGCTGCTCGTCCAGGTGGCCCAGCGGCTTAGCAGTGTAATCAGCGATAAGGATACTGTTGCTCGTTTGGGGGGCGACGAGTTCGTGGTGTTGACGGCAGTAACGGAGCCGGCAGATGCCGCGACCGTCGCTGAGGCCATCCTCGATGTGCTGAGAGAACCCATTTCACTGGACGATCACATTGTGCAGATATCGACCAGCGTGGGTATTGCGCTCTATCCGGATAATGGACTGACTCAGGAAACGCTTCTGGCCAATGCTGACGCCGCCCTGTATCACGCCAAAGCCTGTGGCCGCGACAATTACTGCTACTTCGAGGCGTCCATGAACGCCAACGTCCACGAGCAGCTGCAGCTGTTGCAGGAGCTGCGGGGGGCGCTCGCCCGTCGCGAGTTTCGCCTGCACTATCAACCGAAATTCGACGCTCGGGCGGGCCACATGACCGGGGTCGAGGCCCTATTGCGTTGGGAGCATCCCCAAAAGGGCCGGATTGCGCCGGATCAATTCATACCCTTGGCCGAAAAGAGCGGCCTGATTGTTCAAATAGGGGAGTGGGTGCTGGACGAGGCTTGCCGCCAGCTTAGCGAATGGCACGCCATGGGGCACACGTCGTGGACGGTAGCGGTAAATCTTTCGGCTATTCAGTTCAACCACGTGCGACTGGTCGATACCGTCGTGCAGACTCTCAAGCGCCACAACCTGGAGGCGCGCTTTTTGACGCTGGAGGTGACGGAAACCGTGGCGATGACCGACGCGGCCGCAAGTATGGTGATTTTCAAGCGCCTGCACGATCTGGGCGTTCGGATTGCCATCGACGACTTCGGGACGGGGTATTCCAGCTTGCTTTACTTGAAGCAGCTGCCCGCGCATGAGTTGAAGATTGATCGCGGCTTCGTTGACGACTTGCAAGCCAGGGGCGACGACAACGCCATCGTCTCGGCCATAATCGCCCTGGGTCGCACCCTTAATCTGAAGATAGTGGCAGAAGGGGTTGAAACCGTCGCCCAGCAACAGGTGCTTAAACAACTGGGCTGCGACTCTTTACAGGGCTACTTGCTGGGGCGGCCTTTACCGCCCCACGATCTATTGGCCTCAGTCAAAGCCTGACGCCGCTACGCTTTCATCAACTTGGCGGCTTCGATGGCAAAGTAAGTGAGGATCCCGTCCGCTCCGGCCCGTTTAAACCCTAGCAGCGATTCCATCATGACTTTGTCGTGATCGAGCCAGCCGTTTTGTGCGGCTGCCTTGATCATTGCGTATTCACCACTGACTTGGTATGCGTACGTTGGCACCCCAAACGCGTCTTTGACTTCTCGCAGTACGTCCAGATACGGCATACCCGGCTTGACCATGACCATGTCGGCCCCTTCGCGGATGTCAGCCGCCACCTCGCGCAAGGCTTCGCTGCGGTTGGCCGGGTCCATCTGGTAAGTCGCCTTATTGGATTTACCCAGATTGCTTGCGGAGCCGACCGCGTCGCGAAACGGGCCATAAAAGGCGCTGGCGTACTTGGCGGAGTACGCCATGATGCGGGTGTAGATATGCCGGCCGTCTTCAAGTGCGCTGCGCACCGCACCGATGCGCCCATCCATCATATCGCTGGGGGCGACAATATCGACGCCGGCCTGGGCCTGCACCAAGGCTTGTTTGACGAGGATTTCCACCGTCGGCTCGTTCAATACGTAACCCTGCTCGTCAATGACGCCGTCTTGACCGTGACTGGTGTACGGATCGAGCGCGACGTCGGTTAACACTCCCAACTCCGGAAACCGCTTTTTGATCGCAGCGACCACGCGGGGCACGAGCCCGTCCGGGTTGGCGGCTTCCAGGCCGTCGGGCGTCTTCAACGTGGCATCGATGACGGGGAACAGGGCGAGGACGGGAATGCCGAGAGTTGCGCATTGCTCGGCAGCAGCCAGGACCGTATCGGGCGAGTAACGCACCACACCCGGCATGGAGGGCACTGCCTCGTGCACGTTCTGGCCTTCCATGACAAAAACAGGATAGATCAGGTCGTCCGTGGTCAGGACATGCTCGCGGACCAGGCGCCGGGAAAAATCGTCACGGCGGTTTCGGCGAGGACGGCTGGCAGGAAAGTCGGTGGGAATAATGAAAGATGTCATGGGACAACCTTGGGTGAAATCCAGTTTTCAATGTGGTGCGCCGCCTCTTCCAGGCCGATGCGGTCGGTGGCCGAGAATGGCACGGCCACCAGGGCGCCGATTTCGGCCAGTTCTTTCTTGACGGTGCGTACCGCGTTAAGGCGCTGCCCGTATGGAAGCTTGTCTGCTTTAGTCAATAGCACCAACACTGGCTTGCCGGTGGGTGCAATCCATTGTGCAAGACGGCGATCGAGATCGGTGACGCCGCGCCGAATGTCTATAAGCAGGACGACTCCGGCCAGGGACTCGCGATGGCGCAGATAATCGCCCATGACTTCCGCCCATTCTTCGCGAGCTTCTCGACCGATGGCCGCGTAGCCATAGCCCGGCAGATCGACCAGAAAGCCAAGATGCTCGTCCGGCTGTAGCGGATCGGGGATGCCGAACAGATTGATCAGCCGGGTACGGCCGGGCGTTTTACTGGAAAAGGCCAGGCGACGTTGATTGGCCAAGACATTGATGGCCGAGGACTTGCCGACGTTTGAGCGGCCTACAAAGCAGACCTCTGGCGCCGCCGGCTCGGGCAGTTGCTCAATGCGAGCTGCCGAAACGGTGAAGGAGGCGCGATGCAGGATGGACACGGAGGGGCCTTAAAGTAGTGAAAAGGTGAGAACCGTCCGGGCCACCAATGCCGGGCAGTTGTGCATGCCCGCCAAAAGTGGGCGACGGTGTGCACTATTGTATAATTTCGGGTTTGAAACTGTTGCGGTCACTTCGCCAGCGGCCTTATGGCGGGCGTAGAGGCTTTCTTTTGCTGGTGTTCCCTGGCAACCAGATCGAATAGCGATCCGTCGAGGTCTTCATGAAGCATGTGCTTTCCAGAATATTAATTACTAGCGGCCTGCTGCTGAGCTGTTCCCTATTTACCGGCGCCCACGCGGCTGAATCCGGATCCGGTGTAGCCAAACCCGACATGGCGGCCGGGCAAAAGCTGTACACCGACGGCGACGCTACTCGCGGTATTGTGTCCTGTGCCAGCTGCCACGGCGCGGCAGGCAATAGCAGCATACCCGCCAACCCAAATCTGGCCGATTTGCCGTACGAATACATCGTCAAGCAGCTTCACGACTTCAAGCCCCGCCCAGACAACCAACCCGCTATTCGATTGGGCGCGGGCGGCGCACCGTCGGTCATGACCACATTTGCGGCCCAACTGACCGACCAGGACATCCAGAACGTGGCTTATTACTTGTCCACTCAACCCCTGGCCTACGACACTGCCCCTACTGCCACCAAGGAAGACACGGCCGAGCGCGGCCAGCAAATCTGGCGCGGCGGGATTGCCGATCGTCGTGTGCCCGCTTGTGCCGGATGCCACTCGCCTAACGGTGCCGGAATCCCCGCCGAATACCCCCGTTTGGCCGGTCAGTTCCCCGGATACATTGAAGAGCAGCTGCGTCTGTTCCGCAGCGGTGCTCGCGGTAATAATCTCATCATGCACGAAATTGCCGATCGCATGTCCGACCGCGACATCGCTGCCGTGGCCGATTACGCAGCCGGTCTTCGTTAAATTTGCCTAAGTGCGATAAGACAGAAACTAATTTCGCGCAAAGCGGTCAATGAAAGGGGGGAGCGGCACCGCGACCCCCTTTTTTTTAATGAATCACGTGACACCAGCCCATTCCCCGCGTCGTTGGGGTGCCGATATCCTCGAGCTGCTCGGCTCCATGCGTTTTGCCGTCAGCCTGTTGATGTTTATCTGCGTCGCCAGCCTCATCGGCACGGTCTTGCAGCAAAATCAGGTACCCACCACCTATGTCGATCAGTTCGGCCCGTTCTGGTTTGCCGTACTCGATAAGTTTTCCATCTGGCATGTGTACAACACATGGTGGTTTCTGCTCATTATGGGTTTCCTGGTGGTATCCACCACGATATGCGTATTGCGCAACGCCCCAAAAATGGTGCGCGATGCCAGCTCTTTTCGAGAATACGTTCGCGGCAGCAGCCTTCGCGCCTTTCCCCATCGAGTCGAGGGCGACGCCAGCCTCAGCCCTAAGGACAGCGTCCAACGGTTGGGCGCCTGGCTGCAGGCCAACGGCTACAAGTTCAAACAGCGCGTCGACGGAGACAGCGTCATGGTGGCAGCCAAGAAGGGCGCCGCCAACCGTCTCGGATACATATTTGCGCACGTGGCCATTGTGGTCATCTGCGTAGGCGGCCTTCTCGATAGCGAGTTGCCCGTGCGGCTTCAGGTATGGCTGGGGGGCAAGCAGCCCATCACCGAGAACATGCTTATTTCAGAAGTGCCGGAAACGGGGCGGCTGTCGGCCAGCAATCCCAGTTTTCGGGCGAATATGTTGTTGCCAGAGGGTAGCCGGAGTGCGACCGGTATTGTGGCAGTGGACGACGGGGTGTTGACTCAGCCCTTGCCGTTCATCATGGAGCTCAAGAAGTTCGTCGTCGAGTACTACTCCACTGGCATGCCAAGCAGCTTTACCAGCCTGGTGGAAGTCACCGATCCGGACACCGGCGAGAAGTTCGAGCGCGCCATTGCTGTCAATGAACCGCTACGCTACAAAGGCGTCACGGTGTATCAGTCCAGCTTCGATGATGGCGGCAGTCGCCTAGAACTGGAGGCTCATCCGCTGCAAGGCAGCGCCGTGCAGACGCTGCCCATTGCAGGCAAGGTGGGCGAGGCCACAGAAGTCACCGTGGCCGGCGGCCCCTCCGTCAAAGTCGATTTGTCGGGCTTGAGGGTCATTAACGTCGAAAACCTGGATGGCGGCGCCGATTTGCAACCGCGGCCCGCGATGGAGCACGTGGCATCCGTGGCGGGTAGCGCAGCCGCAGCGTCCAACGAAAACCTGCGCAACGTGGGTCCCAGCGTGCAGTATCGGCTTACGGGGCAAGACGGCCAGGCATTTGAGTACAGCAACTATATGTTGCCCATAGAGCTGGACGGCCTGCCGGTGTTCTTGGCCGGTGTGCGGCGCTCTGAAGCCGAGCCCTACCGGTATTTGCGCATTCCCGCGGACGCCAACGGGTCTGTCAACGAGTTCATGCGCTTGCGAGCAGGTTTAAGCGATCCGGCACTACGTAATCGTGCCGCAGTCCTGTTTGCCGCCAAAAATTCCACCTCAGACGAGCAGCGATCCTTGCTGGAGAAGGCAGCGCAAGGGGCGCTTGAGGCTTTCTGGCGCGGGGGCTTCAATGGTATTGTCGAGCGAGTGCCCGAAGAAGAGCGTGAGCGCGTGCTGGCCTTTGCCGTGCCGATGATTCAGCTGTCCATGATGGAGCTGCGTGACCTTCAGCGCGAGCGGCACGGCGAACCGGCTATCGATTATCAAGGCCCTGACGGCCAGCAGGCCGAGCGTTGGACTCAGGTGGCCATGTTGGGGCTGGCCAATTTGCCCGACTATCCGGCGCCGGTTTTCCTTACTTTGAAGAACTTCGAGCAGGTTGAAGCCAGCGTGTTCCAGATCGCTCGCAGTCCCGGAAAGAACATTGTCTATCTCGGGTGCCTGTTTTTGGTGATCGGTGTATTTTCAATGTTTTATATTCGAGATCGGCGTGTTTGGGTGTGGATCACCCCGAATGGTTCGGGTAGCCGCTGGCAAGCGGCCATGACCTCTCAACGCCGCAATCTGGATTTCACTCAAGAATTCGAGCGCTTCCGTGATGCGTTCAAACGCATGACCACCTAACGAGGTTGCCTCTATGACCGATACCACTTATAAGCCAGATCTCTGGGAAAGCGGCATGACGCCCAGCGGCGATTCGCGTGGCGTTCGCGGCAAGCCGGATTGGACCGATATTGTTTTCTTTCTTGCCCTGGCGGTCGGGGCCGCCTACGCCTTGTTCGCTTATGGCGACCGCATGGACTACTACGAGAAAATCATACTCGTGTGTGCCGTCCCCGGCTTCAGTTGGGTCGCTTGGCTGTGGCGTCCCTTGCGACTGTGGATGGTGGCTACCGGGCTAAGCGCGCTGTTTGCTATTGGGCTCTACAGCGGGGGCGGGGGGCTGACGCAGGGGGATATCGCCCGCGCGGAATCCGTTTTCTTGCTCAAGTACCTGTTTTCGTCGCAGTCAGCCATTTTATGGATGTGCGCGCTCATCGTGCTGGCCACCGTATGCTACTGGATAGGTTATGTCAGTAGCACAGCCGCCTGGGTGGGCACGGCGTTCACCTGGGGCGCTGTGTATGCCGGCGCCACGGGCTTGCTGGTGCGGTGGCGCGAGGGCCACTTGCTGGGCCCCGATACGGGCCATATTCCGGTCAGCAACCTGTACGAAGTCTTCGTTCTGTTTGCCCTGATCACAGCGCTTTTTTATCTCTATTACGAGCGCCGCTATGCAACACGCGCATTGGGCGGCTTTGTAATGCTGGTGGTCAGCTCTGCCGTAGTGTTTTTGTTGTGGTATTCGTTTACCCGGCACGCCTACGAAATTCAACCCTTGGTGCCGGCGCTGAAAAGCTGGTGGATGAAAATACACGTGCCCGCCAACTTCATCGGTTATGGCACTTTTGCCTTGGCGGCCATGGTGGGTTTTGCCTATCTGGTGAAGCAGCACGGCGAAACCCGGTCGTGGGGAAAGCTCATTCCTTTATTCCTGCTTGGCGCCATAATGTGTGCCGAGCCTATGATGTTCGGATCGCGTGAGCTGTCTCCGACCTGGATGCTGTACTTCGGCATCAGTGCCCTAATTGTGGGCGGGATTTTGGCCGCCCGAGGTCCTATCTCGCGCAAGCTGCCGGCGCTCGAGGTGCTCGACGACATTATGTACCGAGCCATAGCGGTGGGGTTTGCATTCTTTACGGTGGCCACCATACTGGGCGCCCTATGGGCTGCCGACGCGTGGGGCACTTACTGGCAGTGGGACCCAAAGGAAACGTGGGCGCTAATCGTCTGGCTGAACTATGCGGCCTGGCTGCACATGCGGTTAATGAAAGGCCTGCGAGGCACTATGGCAGCCTACTGGGCCCTGGGCGGTCTACTGATTACCAGCTTTGCGTTCCTTGGCGTCAATATGTTCTTGTCCGGTCTGCACTCGTACGGGGAACTGTAAGCGGGCGAAGACTAGGCCGGCAATGCATGGCGCTTAAGCGCATGACACGGGCAGACAGAGCGTAGGCGTCAAGACGCCCTGTATGTGCCGGTGCCAGATATGTTCGTCTCTATCTTGCAAGGGCTCGCCATATGCGGGCCCTTATCCTTTTGCACGACTCCTTCTCGACGCGCAGCCCGACGTACAGCCGGGGCGGCGGGCAGATGCCTCAACAAAGCCTTCTAAGTGTAACAACGAGTAGACAAAAGATACAAATTCAGTATACTCTGGGCTACTTTTTCTCCCCGCACAACAGGGCTCGGCCGGCAAATAACTACGTATCACAACGGCCTCGTCAGCCCCCTTTCAGGCAATGCATTGCAATGTGGCAACCACAGTTTCCTGGCCTTTCCGGACAGGGCTTAGCTGCACAGGCGCTGCCCGTCCAGTTGCAGTTACTGCAGGCATTTTTGCCGGCAGAAGAGTGGGTGCTGGCCGATCTTTCCGCCAAACCGCATGCCCGTCTGCTTTGCCGAGAAAGCGTCATAGGCACTGGGGTGCTCGATCCGTTTGTAAACATGCCACTGGTCGATTGGCAACCGCATGCGTCTTTGCCTTCCTTGTCTTGGCGCCATATTAATTACCCCGATCTACCTGCCGATTCGATTATGCGCGGCTGGCGTATGCCGGTGTGTCTTTTACGCCTGGAAGTGCCCTGTCCCATTGATCCGCAGGCGCAGTACGTGTTGCTGGGGTTGACACGCCAGGCCAGCCCGCCTGATATTCCCGCTCGAATGCGCCAGAAGCTCGACCTGTGCACAGCTAGCATCGCGCACGTCACGACGTTGCTACGTCGCTTCGCTTTAACTGAAAAATCTCTAGTGGCGGCCCATCAGTACGCCCGTATCGACCCTTTAACCAAGGCCCTTAATCGAGCCGGCTGGAACGAACGGGTCCGCGCCATGGACCCCGACGCGGACGCGGCGGTCGCGTTTATCGATGTCGACTTCTTAAAGGCCATTAACGATAGCCAGGGTCATTCGGCGGGTGATCGCTTGCTTAAAAACACCGCCCAAACCATACGCACGCTACTGCGTCCCGGCGACTGCGTGGCCAGAATGGGGGGAGACGAATTCGCCATTCTGCTGGCTGACAAAAGCCTTCCCTACGCCAGCACCCTCAAACAGCGCGTCATCTCGGCCCTGCTCGAGCACAATAGACATATATCGTTTGGTATGGCGTACAAGTCGGAGGCGGGCACCTTGCCCAAAGCCATGCGCTTGGCAGACACCCGCATGTACGAGGAAAAGCGCCTGAAAAAGCAGGCGCCCTTTAAGCGTGGTGGCGGCTCTTCCAAACAGCCAAGCGCTGCGCCCCGGCGTTAGCACCGGCCTTGCGTTCAAGCCGTATTCAGGGCAGGGCGCTATATCGTTGCCGCTGCCTTACGCTTTCCGAACGCTTTCGTTACCAGGGCACGAGCTGCTTCGTCTTTGATGAAGTCCGCAATATTACTGCCCCGGATAATGCGTTCAGGAGCCATCGGAGCAGCCACTATATAACCCTGCACCGCATCTACGCCGATATGCGCCAATGCGTTCAAGGTGTCGGTGTCTTCAACCCATTCGGCGATGGTTTCCATACCCATATTTCGTGCGAGGGCCACAATGGCTTCGACGATGGCCACATCGGCGGCGTGGTGCGTCATATTCTGAATGAACGCCCCGTCGATCTTGACCGCATTGGCTGGCAGTTGCTTCAGGTAGGAAAACGAGGTGTAGCCGGCGCCAAAGTCGTCTAACGCCACCTTTACGCCCCACTGCTGCAGGCGCAAGATAAATTGGCGCGTATTTGCTATATGCCTTAACGCCACGCTTTCGGTGATTTCGATGCAAAGCTTGGGCAGGATGGCCGTGTGGCGCTCGAGCGTGTCGAACAGATTACCTATGAAATGGGGGTCGTTCAGCGACATGCCGTTGACATTGACCGCCAATGTGCGCAGGTGCGGCAAATGCAATTGGTTGTCTTCCAGCCACTGCAGTGCTGTTGAAATAACCCAGTGGTCCAGCGAGGGCATGATGCCGCTTTCTTCGGCGGCCGCGATGACCTTGCCGCTGGGAATGACACTGTCGTCGACGTCGCGCATGCGCAGCAGAACCTCGACACTAAGAGGCCCCATGGGGTCTTTCATGGACATCACCGGCTGCATTAGCAAGAACATGCGTTCGGGCGAGAAGCCGCGGCTAAAATCGCGCAAAAGCCGTAATTCGCGGCTTTGCTCTTGCAGCATCGAGGCAGAGCTTTCGTATACGACCAGGTCGTTGGCGGAATTGTCCTTGGCGGCTCGACAGGCCCGGCCCGCAAACAAAATGGCGTCTTGCGGGTCGATTTGCGGGTCGACGATTTCGACAAGGCCCATGCAGGCACGCAACTGCAAGGTGCGGCCCCCGATTTTGCAAGGCATGCCTTGCAGCTCGCGCAGCACTTTATTAGACAGGCGCCGGGCCTCTTCCAGGCTGGTGTTTGGAAATAGCAATAAAAATTCGGCACCGCTTAGACGCCCAATGGGGTGATGTGGCGCCAGCAGTTGCGCTGCGCGGTCGCACACCTCTTTGAGCATGTCGTCGCCCATTGTGTAGCCATAGAGCTCGTTGACTATTTTGAGTGAGCCCAGGTCCAGATACGCCAACGCGAGGGGTTCGCCGCGGTCGAGCGCTGCGAGGGCCGTTTCAAGATGCTCTTGAATGCCGCGCCGGTTAAGCGTATTGGTAAGCGGGTCGTGGTTGGCCAGCATACGCAGCTTTTCGATGGTGTCGGTGCGCTCGGTGATGTCTTGCAGCGAACCTTCGATGAAGTCGCCGCGCAAAGCCGCCCGCACCAAGAAAGACCGGCGTGCCGCGTGATCGGCGCTGGCTTGCTCGATTTCCATTTCGACATCGGACTCGGCCTGGATGCGTTGACTGAGCTCTTGCCAAGATGCGGCGCCGAAACAGTTGGCCCAATCGGTTTGCTCGCTGGGAGGCACATGGGCCCAGAGCATGTTGCGAAAAGCATTGTTGGTGCGGGTAAACAGCCCTTCGAGATTTAAGCTGAACAACCCTATGGGGGTGACGTCGTAGACGCGCTGCAGTTCGGCCTGCACGGACAGCCTTTGGCGCCGCTCGCTGCGGCCGTGCTGCGCTATGACCACAGCCACCAGCGCACCTGACAGCAAGGCCGCCACGGCGTGTACGCCACTGACCGACAACGAAGAGCCACCTGCGTCTGGTGCAAAGAGGCTGAACACGCCTGTAGCGACGAGAATGACCAGTCCGAGGCCGGCCGCGAGCAGTAAGCCGGCGGAGTAATTTCGGCGAGTGACCAGACGGGTGACAAGAAACAGCACGATGCCCATGCCCGCCATGGCCAACAGCCACATGACAGGTACATAGCGTTCGTACGGCAGCGACACGGCCGCCGCCAACATCAGCATGCCGAGGCCTAGCCCTACTTGCCGCAGGCGGCGATATTTGGTGGCGGTGAGGTCCTTGGTGAAGAGTTCGTCGAATAGCGCCCAACTGAGTACGTAATAGACAGCGCTGGTTAATTGACGTGATAGGGGCAGCAGATCGGGCGGTATGACAAACCCCGCCCAGTACATGTCCCAGCCCAGAGACAATGCGGTCACCCGCAAATTGCCTATGAGCCAGGCGCCAAACAATACATAGAGCCAACGCCTGCTTATGAAGGCGAAAAGAATAAGAATAAGGGCCAGCGCAAGCATGGCCCCTTCAAGCATGTACAGAGTGTGGAGGTTGGCGCCTTCTGCAGCCGAGGGGCTGTGCCAAAGCAGGAGGCTGCCAAAGGCGGTGAGCAGTACGACACCCGGAACGGCATATACCGAGAAGATTCGGATGAGTCGAACGATGAACCGCCCGACGCTGCCCAGCAGGCCCGTTGGACTATTACTGGCAGTGAGATCAGAGGTGTTAGGCCTGGCTTGCATCGTTCTATATCTTCTTCTGAATGTCAGCGTGTCGGGGCACTAAGTACACTGTGTAACACGCGGTAATCAGTATGTAAATCCGCTTACGTGGCGATAAGGCCCGGAGCGCCTACGGCAGCGGCTTCTCGGACGAGAAAAGGCTGTCAACAGATTCTCGCGGACGTATCACATGAACTTCAGAGCCGTCCACCATGATTTCGGCCGGCCGAGGGCGGGTGTTGTACTGGCTGGCCATAGAGAAGGCGTAGGCGCCCGCAGACATGATGGCGAGTAAATCGCCTTGCTCCACTGCAAGTTGCCGATCACGGGCAAGCCAATCGCCGCTTTCACAGATGGGCCCCACGATGTCGTAGCTTTGCTTGTCGCCCGCGCGAGGCTGCACGGGCTCGACGTCGTGCCAAGCTTCGTACAAGGTGGGACGCAAGAGGTCGTTCATGGCCGCGTCAACCACCGCAAAGTTCTTGGCCTCGTTGTGTTTCAAATACTGCACTTCAGTAAGAAGCACACCGGCATTGCCTACCAATGAACGTCCCGGTTCGAGCACAATCTGCAAATGGCCCAGCTTACGAGCAGCCAGGCGGTCGAAGACCTGGTCCAGAAGCTCTTTGGGCGTCACAGGGGTTTCATTGGTATAGCGGATGCCGATGCCGCCGCCCAGATCCAAGTGCTTGATGGTAATGCCCTGGCTGGCTAGTTGATCGATTAGATCCAGCAGCTTTTCCAGTGCATCGAGGTAGGGTGCTGCTTCTGTGATTTGCGAGCCGATGTGGCAATCAAGGCCCTCAATGCGCAAGCTGGGAAGCGAGGCGGCATGTTGGTAAACCTGCGGCGCGCGTTCAATAGGTATGCCGAATTTGCTTTCCTTGAGGCCAGTGGAAATGTATGGATGGGTGTGGGCATCGACGTCAGGATTCACGCGCAAGGAGACGGGCGCCACTTGGCCCATGTCTGCGGCAACCTGCGACAAGCGGTCCAGTTCTGCCTCTGATTCGACATTGAAGCACTTTACGCCGGCCTTGAGTGCGGCCTGCATTTCCCAGACTTGCTTACCTACACCGGAAAACACCACCTTGCCGGGGTCGCCACCCACGGCAAGTACTCTGGCGAGCTCGCCGCCCGAGACAATGTCGAACCCCGAACCCATTTTCTTGAACTCGTTGATGACTGCCAAATTTGAATTGGCCTTCATGCCGAAGCACACCAACACATTCCGTCCTTCTGCGGCCACTCGGTAGGCCTCCCAAGCGTCGCGCAGCGCCTGCCGCGAGTAAACGTACAAGGGAGTGTGATGCTCTTTCGCTAGCTGAGTGAGCGGGACGTCTTCAGCGTGCAGGACGTTATTCTTGAAGGCAAAATGTGGAGCGACAGTCATGAGGCAAGCCAGATGGAAAGGGCGCCCCTGTGGCGCCCGTTACAGTAACCAAACGATAATACCAATAAACAGGAAGCGCTCTGGGCGCGGCCCACAATTAAAGGGCCGTTTAAGGGTATTTGCTGAGAGCTATCGGGGAGCACCAGGAGAGGCGTCGTGCATGCCGGGCTCTGGGGAAGAGGGCGAGACGCTGGGCCCCGGCAATCCCGAAGGTCGCGTAAGACCCCCGCCATGGGAATCACCGGTTGACGGCGCCTGAACCCCCGAGTTTCCAGAAGCGGGCGGCGAGGATCGGGCCCCGTCCGTTTCGGCAGGAGGCGGCATATACAACGGGCCTTTCAAGCCGCATGCCGCCAGCGTGGCCAAGAGAACCAAGCTGGCTACAATGCGAGTCGTATAGCCGGCGGGTGTCGCAGAGTGCGGCGCTTGCATAAAAACTCCTGATGCGTATAGGTTGCAACAATGAACGAATCCGAATTCCTTGCTAGAAGCGAAGCTATTCTTGATAGCCTTGAAAGCCAGGCCGCCGATTGGGAGGTCCTGCACGACATTGATGTAGAAGCCAACCGCAGCGGCAACGTGTTGACGCTGGTGTTCGACAACTCTATTCACGTCGTCATCAATAGCCAGGCCCCCATGCAGGAGATGTGGGTCGCCGCTCGTAGCGGCGGCTTCCACTATCGGTTCGATGGCAAGAAATGGAATGATACGCGTGGCGGCCCCGACATGGCCGAGGCGCTGTCGCAAATATGCTCGGAAGCCTGCGGGGCGCCCATCAAGGTTGTGGTCTAGCCGGTTTAAAACTGCACCCGGTCAATACGGGCTCCCAGGTCAGGGTTGGAACCCTGGGTATTCAGTTGATTCAACAAGTCACCAATGCCGTCCGCCCCTTCTGCCGAAGCGGTGTTGAGCTCGCTGGGTAGCGGCAAGCCCACCCGCGCCACTGCCTGGCCCGGCGGGAACTCGTCAAAGTAAAAGTCTCCGTTTATTTTGCTCAAGCCACTGGGCATGGAAGGCGGCGGCGTCTCGGGCTGGTCTTTCAACTCTACCCGCATATAGTCCAACCATATGGGTAGAGCCGCACCACCGCCAGTTTCGCGCGAACCCAAAGAGCGCGGCCGGTCAAAACCCATCCACGCGATACTTACCAGCTTTGGCGTGAAGCCCGCAAACCAGGCGTCGTGAGAATCGTTTGTGGTGCCCGTCTTGCCACCGATATCGTTGCGCTTCAGTTCGCGGTGCACGCGGGAACCGGTACCCGAGGTGGCCACGCCGCGCATCATGTCGTTCATGACATAGGCCGTGCGTGGATCAATGGCCCGAGCAGCGGCATCGCCTGCCACTACGGGCTTGGCCTGCATAATGACTTTGCCACTGCTGTCGGTGACCCGATCGATGAGATAGGGCGGCACGCGATAGCCGCCGTTGGCAAATACTGCAAAGCCGCCTGCCAGTTGCAAGGGCGTTACTGAGCCCGCGCCGAGCGCCAAGGGCAGCACCGCCGGGTTGCGCGAGCGGTCAAAGCCAAAGCGGGTGATGTAGTCTTGCACATACTTGGGTCCCACGGCTTGCATGATGCGGATCGACACCATGTTCTTGGACTTATACAGACCCTGACGCATGGTGAGCATGGGCTCGTAGGTGTTGCCGTAGTTCTTGGGTGTCCAGGCTTTTGAACCGGTTTGCGCAGCGGTGAGCATGAAGGGCTCGTCCGATACCTGAGTGGCCGGGGTCAGACCGCGCTCGAGAGCCGCAGCGTATATGAACGGTTTGAATGCCGACCCGGGCTGGCGCCAGGCCTGGGTCGCCCGGTTGAAGTGCTCCTCGAAGCCGAATCCACCCACCATTGCTTTTATAGCGCCGTCTTGGGGTCGCACCGATACCAGCGCCGCCTGAACGGACGGGAAGTTGATGACCTCCCAATGGTCGCCGTTCTTGTGTACGTAGACGACAGAGCCGCGTTGGATGCGCACATCGGCCTTGGCGTTCTTGGCCAGCCCCCGTGCAACTATCTTCAAAGCGGATTTATCGGTGACTTCAACGATTTGCTGGGACGAACGCGCCACCACAATCTTGTCGGGGCTGGCAGACAGAACCAGGCCTACATATAAGTCGTCGCTGTCCTGATACTTTTCCTGCAAGGTATCGAGAATGCTGTCCAGGCGAGCGGGGTCGTTTTCCACGCCTTCAGGCAAATCGATGGTTTCCTCGGGACCGGGGTATACGGCTCGGCGGGTGTAGTCCAGAATGCCTTCGCGCACTGCCTGATAGGCCGCTTCCTGGCTCTTGGAGTCGACCGTGGTGTAGATATTGAACCCACGCGAATAGATATTGTCCTGGTAAACGCTGTAGAGCAGCTGGCGGGCCAGCTCAGCGACATATTCACCGTGAATGGCATAACCGCCGGCCGGTGTGCCAGGGGCCGATTTCAGGACGATGGGCTGGTTGAGTGCTTCTTGATATTCGGCCTCGTTGAGGTAGCCCAGATCGCGCATGCGGCCCAGCACATAAGCCTGGCGCGTCTTGGCGCGCGGCATATTGGCAATGGGATTGAAGCGCGAGGGCGCTTTCGGAATGCCCGCCAGCATCGCCGCTTCTGCGGTTGTGATCTCGCCCAGCGGCTTACCGAAATAGGTTCGGGACGCCGCGGCAAAGCCGTAGGCACGATGCCCCAGGTAGATCTGGTTCATATAGAGATCCAGAATCTCGTCCTTGGTAAGGGTGGCCTCAATCTTGAAGGTCAGCAGCAGCTCGTAAAACTTTCGCGTGTATGTCTTTTCCGACGAAAGATAGAAGTTTCTGGCCACCTGCATCGTGATTGTGCTGGCGCCTTGCGACTTCGACATATTGACAATATTAGCCAGCACAGCACGCATGACGCCAGCATAATCGATGCCGCCATGTTGATAAAAGCGATCGTCCTCGGCTGCTAAAATGGCCGACTTCATGACGTCGGGAATTTCGTTGAACCGCAGCACATTGCGACGCTCTTCGCCGAACTCGCCAATAAGCACGTTGTCGGAGGTGTAGATCCTTAAGGGAACGCGCGGCCGATAGTCGATCATGGCCGAAAGATCGGGCAGGTTTGGCCAAGCCAGCGCCAGGGCCAGTGTGCCCAATAACGCACCACAAACACCCAGTCCAGCCACGAAGACGAGCGACTTCACAATGAAGCGTCGAAACCACGAGCTGGAGGATGACGTGTTTTCGGAGGATTTAGTAGAACTCATTGGGGGCGATTTTAAGGCCAAAGGGCTTAGACGCTTCGTTTCGCACGAAGTTTATGTAACTGTTTCATTCAGGTCGGAAGACCTAGAGCCCGTGGTGCAAATGGGATAATACACAAATGAGTGACACTTTACGTTTGGAAGCGCGCGCAGAGGCGGGGGCAGATGCGCTCCCAGAGGCGGTCGCAGACGCCCTGGCAGAGGCGGCCGCAGACGCACCGGCAGAGGCGCTGGCAGAGGCGCTCGCAGAGGCGGTGACGGACGCGCCCGCAGTCGCGCTCGCAGACGCGGTAGCCGTCCCGCCAACAGATGCACGCGCCGTTACGGTCGGTGACTCAACCGACGCGTCCCTGCACGCATCTGAAGCGCTGGCTCGGGCGGCCATAGCGTCGGGCGAGAACGAAACCACTGATATAGCCCCAAGCGCCTTGGGCGAGAGGGCGGTCGACGTGATACCGCGCGACGCGCTATGCGTTGTCGCCGGCGGCTCCTCAGAAAATGACCCTTCCCCCAACGACGCCTCGTATCATGACGCCTCCGATCCCGATCCCAAGCCTGCCGATACGGAAGTCGTGTCCCACGAAGGCTTGTCCGGAGCGCCATTGCCTTTCGACCGTCCCATTATTCTCGTCGGCATGCCGGGCGCCGGCAAAACCACGATTGGCCGCCAGTTGGCCCGTGCATTGGGGCGAGAATTCGTCGATCTGGATCTGGCGCTCGAGGCCCGTTGCGGCGTCCGGGTGTCGGTCATCTTTGAAATCGAGGGTGAGGCCGGTTTCCGACGACGTGAAACCGCCTTGCTTGACCATTATTCCAAACAGCCTGGCATCGTGCTTGCCACTGGTGGCGGCGCTGTCATTGCGCCGGAAAACCGGCGCTGCATTAAAGAACGCGGGGTAGTGGTGTACCTGCGCGCCAGCACCTCCGAACTGTACGACCGGGTCGCCCGGGATAAAAATCGCCCGTTGCTACAGACCGGAGACCCTTTGGCGCGCCTGCGCGAACTTCTGCAACAGCGAGAACCATATTATTTAGAGGTGGCCGGAGTGACCGTCGATACCGGCACGGTGCCGGTGCCTCAACTGGTGCGCAACCTGGTAGCCCTTTTGCAACACTACGAGACTGCTCCATGACTACTGTGAATGTCGAGACGCCCGGGGGCAAGTACCCCATCCATATTGAAGCCGGGCGCTTGGACGCTTTGGCGCAAAGCGTGCCGGAAGACGCAACCGCCATTGCTCTGATCACCAATCCTACGGTCGCGGCCTTGTATGGCGATCGCGCCATTCGTGCTTTAGAAGAATCCGGCAAGCGCGTCATCGAGATTCAGTTGCCTGACGGCGAGGCCCATAAAAACTGGGAAACACTCAACCTGATTTTCGACGCTCTGCTTCAGAACAAATTCGATCGCAAGGCGGTGCTTGTCGCTCTTGGTGGCGGGGTTATCGGCGATATGGTCGGTTACGCTGCCGCGGCATACATGAGGGGCGTGCGTTTCATCCAGGTGCCCACCACTTTGCTGGCTCAGGTAGATTCCTCTGTGGGCGGAAAG